>JAKPNJ010000306.1 GCA_029548445.1 Bacillota bacterium
ACCGAGATCCCCACCCCGTTCCCCACCCCGGACCCGGGCGATCCGGATCCGGCGGACCCCTGGTCCGGCACCCTGTCCATCCGGGAGAAGGCCCTGCTGACCCTGGTGATCCTGGAAGCCATGCTCATCGTCCTGCTCCTGGCCCTGCCCGGCCTGGCGCCGGGCCGCCGTCGGCGCCGCCGGCGGCCGACCGGGGCCGACGACCATCCCGAACCCCGCACCGGAGAAGGGAGAACCTGACATGACACCAGCCCTCCGCCTGCCCATGGAATTCCACCAGGAGAACCGCCGTCTTTTCATGGAACACCTGCCGGACGGGTCCGCCGCCCTGCTGTTCGCCGGGAAGGCGCCTCGCCGCTCGGCCGACGGGCACTATGGCTTCCACGCCAACCGCAACTATTTCTACCTGGCCGGACTGGAACAGGAGGAGGGAGCCCTGCTGCTGGCGAAGATCGGCGGCGAGCTGTCGGCGACCCTGTTTTCCCTGCCGCCGGACGACCTGGCGGAGCGGTGGCGCGGACGCCGACTGAAGCCCTCGGAACTGGAAGCGGCGTCGGGGATTTCCGCCACGGCGTCGACCCTGGCCCTTCCCGACCGCCTGTCGGGTCTCGTCCGGAGCGGGGACGTGGAGCGGCTCTACCTGGACTTCGATCCGGAGGACAGCCACGCGGCCGTCGATTCCGTCCGGATCCTGGCCCGGGATCTCCGGGAGCGGTTTCCGGCGCTGGTCCTGTCGGATGCCTGGCCGATCCTGGCCGCCCTCCGGGAGCGAAAGCGTCCCGAAGAGATCGCCTGCCTCCGGGAAGCGATCCGGATCACGGGCCTGGGCATCGACGCCATGATGCGGGCCTGCCGCCCGGGGCTCCCGGAACAGCGCCTGGAAGCCGAATTCCTGTATGCCATCGGCCTGGAAGGGGTTCGGGAGCCCGCCTTTCCCAGCATCGTGGCCGCCGGGGATTCCGTCTTCCAGCTCCACTACACGTCCCTGTCCGCCCCCATCCCGGCCGACCGGCTGGTCCAGGTCGACGTGGGCGCGACGGCGGGGGGGCTGTGCGCCGACATCTCCCGGTGTTTCCCATCCGGAGGCCGGTTCGATGGCCGGCAGCGGGCCCTGTACGACGGGGTGCGGCGTTGCCTGGAGACGGCCCTGTCCGCCATCGGGCCCGGGGTCCGGTTCGACGAGGTCCGGAGCCGGTGCGAGGACGTGGCCTGGGAGACGCTTCGGGACATGGGGCACCCGGTGGCCCGGGCCGACATCCGGAACCATTTCTGGCACGGGGTCTCCCACTCCCTGGGGCACGATGTCCACGATGTCCTGCGGGAAACCGCCGGCCCCGGAAATCGCCCCCGGATCTACCAGCCCGGCATGGTGGTGTCCGTGGAACCGGGTCTCTACATCCCGGAATGGGGACTCGGCCTGCGGCTGGAGGAGGACGCCCTGGTGACCGGCACCGGCTGCGAGAACCTGTCCGCCGGCATCCCCGTCGACCCGGAGGCCATCGAGGCGTTCATGGGCGCCCGCTGATTCCGTTCCGCGCCGGTCCGCCTGTTCTTTGCTACAATGGGCCCATCGGGAATCCCGGCGGGCCTTTTCCATTCCGGACCATTCCCGGGAACCGGAGGATGACCATGTCCACACGACATGTCCAGATCGTGATGCCCTGTCATGTCAATGGCAACAACCGGCTGTTCGGCGGCCAGCTCATGGCCTGGATCGACGTGGTCGGTGCCGTGGCGGCCCGGCGGCATGCCGGGTCCGACGTGACCACGGCGTCGGTGGACCACCTGGATTTCCTGTCGTCCGTCGCCCTGAACGACACGGTGGTCCTGGACGCCCGGGTCACCTGGACCGGGCGGACCTCCCTGGAAGTCTGCGTGGAGACTTTCGTGGAGCGGCTGAACGGGGAACGGCACCTGGTCAACCGGGCTTATTCCGTGTTCGTGGCCATCGACGACCAGGGACGCCCGAAACCCGTGCCGCCCATGATTCCCGAAACCGTTGCCGAGAAGGTCGAGTGGGAGCGGGCCCTGCGCCGCCGGGCCCTGCGCCGGGAGCGGGGCCATGACCGGGGAAAGGAATCCGGCAAGGGATGAATCCCGTCGAGCGGATCCTGGCGGTGGTGGGAGGAGGCGCGGCCGGCCTGGCCGGCGCCATCGCCGCGGCCCGGGTCCTGGAGGCGGCCGGTGCCGGCGATTCCGTCCGGGTCGTGGTGCTGGAGAAGGGCGACCGGGTGGGCCGCAAGATCCTGGCCACCGGGAACGGCCGATGCAACCTGGGGAATGCCCGGATCGAGCCGAATCGGTACCACGGGGAGGATCCCCGCTTTGCGGAACCCCTGCTCCATGCCTGGCCCACGGAACGGATCCTGGCGTTCTTCCGGTCCATCGGCCTGCTCTTCCATACCGAGGAAGACGGCAAGATCTATCCCATGAGCCTGTCCGCCGCCTCGGTGCTGGACCTGCTCCGCCTGGAGATGGCGAGGCTGGGAGTGGAGGAGCGATGCGGCTTTCCCGTGGCCGCCCTGCGGCCTGTTCCGGAAGGGCTTTTCCGGCTGTCGGCCCCGGACGGACGCAGCCTCTTCGCCCACCGGGTCCTGGTGGCGGCCGGCGGCTGCGCCCATCCCGCCCTGGGATCCGACGGCTCCGGCCATGCCTTGCTCGTATCCGTCGGCCATCGGCTGGTGGAGCCGTTTCCCGCCCTGGTGCAGCTGCGCTGCGAGCCGGAACGGGTCCGTTCCCTGCAGGGACAGAAAGTCGACGCCGCCGTCACCCTGGTGGCCGGGGATCGCCGGCTGCGGGAGGAGTTCGGCGAGGTGCTGTTTACTGAGTATGGGCTTTCCGGCCCTCCCGTCCTGCAGGTGTCCCGGCTGGCCGCCGGGGCGCTGCGGGAGCAGCCGGACAGGGAGGTCCGGGTATGGCTGGACCTCCTGCCCGATACACCCCTGCCCGCCTGGGAGGCGACCCTTGGGAAGCGGGCCCGGGAGGCTCCCGACCGGCCACTGGAGCATTTCCTCACTGGGCTCCTGGCCAAGCGCCTGGCCCACTGGGTCCTCCGGGAAGCCGGTGCGGCGCCCCTGTCCCGTTCCTGGGGTTCCCTGTCCGCCGGGGACATCGGCCGGATCGCCGCCTGCATGAAACGAATGGAGTTCCGCCTTGTCGGGACCCAGTCCTTCCAGCAGGCCCAGGTCACAGCCGGCGGCATCCGGACTTCGGGGTTCCTGCCGACAACCTTCGAATCCCGACGGGTGCCGGGCCTGTATGCCGCCGGGGAAGTCCTGGACATCGACGGCGACTGCGGCGGCTTCAACCTCCATTGGGCCTGGGCGTCGGGCATGGCTGCCGGTGAAGCCGCCGCCCGTTCCCTCCTGGGAGAGGGCTAGCATGCGGCAGGTGGACGGCGTCTCCCTGCCGCCGGACCCGCCCCCGGACGAGTCCGTCCTGATTCGGGCCGCCTGCCGGAAGGAAGGCATCCCGCCCGCTGCGGTCCGGCATATGCGGATCCTGCGGCGGTCCGTGGACGCAAGGGACCGGAACCGGGTCCGGCTGGTATACAGCGTGGCCCTGTTCCTGCGGGACGAACCAGGCCCCGTTTCGCCCGTTTCGCCCCCCCTGCCGGCCGGGACCGCCTTCCCCTCCAGCCCGAGTTCCGTTCCTCCCCTGGTGGCCGGTGCCGGGCCGGCCGGGCTTTTCGCCGCCCTGGACCTGGCCCTCCGGGGTTTCCGGCCCATCCTGCTGGAGCGGGGATGGCCCGTGGCGCTCCGGTCCCTGGACGTGGCCCGGTTCTTCGCCGGCGGGCCCCTGGACCCGGAATCCAATGTCCAGTTCGGCGAAGGCGGCGCGGGGACCTTCTCCGACGGCAAGCTCTATACAGGCATCCGGGACCCCCGTGCAGCCCGGGTCCTGGCCGTTCTCGCGGACTGCGGGGCACCGGCGGACATCCTCTACGACGCCCATCCCCATATCGGGACCGACGGCCTGGTCCCGGTGGTCCAGGCCCTCCGACAGCGGATCCAGGACGCGGGGGGCCGGATCCTGTTCGGGCACCGCCTGGACGGCCTGGTCCTGGAAGAGGGACGGCTGGCCGGGGTCCGCGTGACCGTCCGGACCCGGGAAGGCGCCGTCTCCCGCCTGGACCTGCCGGCCCGGGACCTGGTCCTGGCCATCGGCCACAGCGCCCGGGACACCCTGGAGCGGCTCCTGGCCGACGGCGTTCCCATGGAACCCAAGGATTTCTCCCTTGGCGTCCGCATCGAACATCGCCAGGAATGGATCGACAGCCGCCAATACGGGGCCTTCGCCGGCCTGCCCGCCCTGGGGGCGGCGGCCTACCGGCTGGCGACCCATCTCCCCGACGGACGCTCGGTGTACACGTTCTGCATGTGTCCCGGCGGCCAGGTGGTGGCCGCGGCCTCCGAGCCAGGCCGGACGGCCACCAACGGCATGAGCCTGCGGGCCCGGGACGGGGAGAACGCCAACAGCGCCCTGCTGGTGGGGGTTCCCGCGACCCGGGTGGCGCCGCTGCTCCGGGACCTGGGCCATCCGCCCGACCCCGGATCGCCGCTGTCGGGCATCGCGCTCCAGCGACTCCTGGAGGAAGCTGCCTTCCGGGCCGGCGGCGGGGATTTCCGGGCCCCGGCCCAGTGCGTGGGGGATTTCCTGGAAAGCCGGCCCTCCTCCGGATTCGGCTCCGTCCGGCCGACCTACCGGCCGGGGACGACACCGGGAGACCTGGCCCGGATCCTGCCCGACTGGATCTGCGATGCGCTCCGGGAAGGCATCCGGGACATGGACCGGCGTCTCCGGGGATTCGCCCATCCGGAGGCCGTCCTGACCGGCACGGAAACCCGGAGTTCCTCCCCCGTCCGCTTGCTCCGGGGTCCCGACGGCTGTTCCCCCGGCATCGGGGGCCTCTACCCCTGCGGCGAGGGGGCAGGCTATGCCGGGGGCATCCTGTCCGCAGCGGTGGACGGCCTGCGTTGTGCCGAAATCCTGGCGGCCCGGAGAGCCGCCTGTCCGTGAGGTGACGCCCATGTTGGACCGATGGATGGACCTGAGCCTGCCGATCCGCGACGGGATGCCCGTCTATCCCGGCGACCCGCCTGTTTCGATCCGGGTGGCGAGCCGACATGAGACCCATGGGTACGAACTCCGGATCCTCTCCATGGGCACCCACACGGGCACCCACCTGGACGCCCCGGTCCACTTCGTTCCGGGAGGCCCCCCCCTGTCGGACCTGCCGCCGGAGGCTTTCCTCGGGCGGGCCTTCGTGGTCCAAACCGAAATCATGCCGCCAATGGCCGACCCGGCCGAATGGGCGCGCCTCCGGCTGCCGCCGCTTCCGGCCGGCTTCTCCCGGGGCGATATCCTGTTGCTGTCCACAGGGTGGGAGACCCGGGCGGGGACGACGGCCTGCTTCGACCGGATCCCCCGTTTCGTTCCCGGTACCGGGAGGGCCCTCGTGGCCGCCGGCGTCCGGATACTGGGCCTCGACCTGCCCACCGTCCGGGAGGAGGGACCCGACGGGGCCGCCATGCACCGGGAGCTGCTGGGGGCGGGGATCCTCCTGGTGGAAGGACTGGTCCACCTGGAGGGCCTCCTTCGGGCGGCGGGGACATGCCCGTTCCATTTCCAGGCCCTTCCCCTGCCCATCGAGGGAGGGGACGGGTGTCCCGTCCGGGCCCTGGCCGGACCCCTGCCCGCCGGGCGCTCCCGAACCGGCCGAACGGGCGGCCGGACATGAAGCCGGACATGGTGTAGAATGGGTCGAGCCCCATCCGCGCCAGTCTTCAATGGCACCCGACCGGCGGCCCCTGCCGCGACAAGGAGGAACCTTCCATGCACGACGACACCCCCGCTTCCGCTGCCGCCCTTCCCCGGGTCCGGATCGAGATGGACTCCGGCGACGCCCTGGTCGTCGAGCTGTATCCGGACCAGGCGCCCCTGTCCGTGGCAAACTTCCTGGCCCTGGTGGACCAGGGCTTCTATGACGGCCTCGTGTTCCACCGGGTGATCCGGGGATTCATGATCCAGGGCGGCTGCCCCCTCGGAACCGGCACCGGTGGGCCCGGCCATACGGTCAAGGGCGAATTTTCGGCCAACGGCGTGTCGAATTCCCTGCGGCATGTCCGGGGCGTCCTGTCCATGGCCCGCTCCCGCCATCCGGACTCGGCGGGTTCCCAGTTCTTCATCGTACACCAGGACGCGCCCCACCTGGACGGCCAGTATGCGGCCTTCGGACGGGTGGTGGAGGGCCTGGGGACCCTGGACGCCATCGCCTCGGCCAGGACCGGCGCCATGGACCGCCCGGTGGTGCCCCAGGCCATGCGCCGGGTGAGCCGGGTCGCCGCGGATTCCTGAGCATGGGGCCCCTGGAGATCCTCCTGGCGGTGGGCATCGCCCTGGTCCTGGCCGGGGGGGTCGTCGGCTACCGCGTCGCGTTGGCCAGGGCCCGGCGAAAGGGCCTGTTGCCCGGGAAAAGGAAGCCGGACTGAGCGCGTCGTTCGCCGGATTATGTATCATATGGTACGCTTGGCCAGCTGAAACGGGCCTACAGTGTAGCTGTAAATATGAATATATGCTCATATATTCATATAAAAGGGGAGGGGCCGGCAGGCCGGGAGCCCTTCACGGATCCAAACCGGCCGGAGGGAACGACATGCCGACACCCGCCCCCAAGCCTCCATCCCGGGCCGACTGCACCTGCGGGACCCGATCCGCCGCCGCTGAACCTGCCGTCGACCGACCCGGCGGCACCCTGCTGGAGGATGCCGCCGACCTGTTCCGTGTCCTGGGCGACACGACCCGGACCCGGATCCTCTGGGCCATCGCCGACGAGGGCCGGTGCGTCTGCGACATCGCCGACCGGCTCGCCATGACCCCCTCCGCCATCTCCCACCAGCTCCGGATCCTGAAGCAGGCCCGGATCGTCCGACACCGGAAGGTTGGCCGGTCGGTCTTCTATACCCTGGACGACGACCATATCCGGACCCTCCTTCGGGATGCCATGGAGCATGCCGCGGAGATGGCCCCGCCGGCCCGGCCGGGCGGAAGGAGGCGAATCAGGACATGAACGGATCCGACTGTTCCGACACCTGCCGCACATGCGCCTGTTCCGATACCGCGCCCGCTTCCGTGACGCGCCGCGGCTCGCCGGTCCCCTCTCTCCTGTCGGTCGTTCCCAAGGCCCGGCGGTGGGCCTTCGGAACGGGGCTCGTCCTGTTCGTCACCGCCGCTTTCCTGCCGGTTGGAGGCCTGGCGGATTGGCTCCGCACCGGGCTGTTTCTCGCGGCATACGCCCTGTTCGGCACCGATGTCCTGGCCGCCGCGGTCCGCCACGTTTTCCGCGGCCGGGTCCTGGACGAGACCTTCCTCATGTCCCTGGCCACCCTCGGCGCCATCGCGATCGGGGAATACCCCGAGGCCGTGGCGGTCATGGCTTTCTACCAGTTGGGCGAAATCTTCCAGGGACTGGCCGTGACACGGTCCCGGCACGCCATCTCCGCGCTGATGGATCTCCGCCCCGACTCGGCCTGGCGCCTCTCGGAAGCCGGGCGGACGGCCGTGGATCCCGCCAGCCTGCAGCCGGGGGACCGGATCGCGCTGCTGCCAGGGGAACGGGCGCCGGTGGACGCGGTGGTGGACGTCGGCCGGTCCCTGCTGGATGTGTCCATGCTGACGGGAGAGCCCATGCCCCTGGAGGCGGAACCCGGAGTCGAGATCCTGTCCGGCTCCGTGAACCGGACAGGAAGCCTGGAGCTTCGGGTGCTTCGCCGGTCCGCCGATTCCGCCGCCAGCCGGATCCTGTCCCTGGTGGAGCAGGCCCAGGCGCGAAAAGCCTCCACGGAGCGCTTCATTACCCGATTCGCCCGGACCTATACGCCGGCGGTGGTCCTCCTGGCGTCGCTCCTGGCCTTCGGTCCGCCCCTGGCCCTGGGGCTCCCGTTCCAGCCCTGGCTATACAGGGCCCTGGTCTTCCTCGTGATCTCCTGCCCCTGCGCCCTGGTGATCTCGATTCCCCTGGGCTTCCTTGGCGGCATCGGGGCCGCATCCAGGCGCGGCATCCTGGTCAAGGGCGGCACGGCGCTGGAGCAGATGCGGCAGCTGGATACGGTGGTTTTTGACAAGACCGGTACCCTGACCCGGGGTCGCTTCACGGTCACATCCCAGGCCCTGGACCCGGCCCTGGACGCTGCCGGACTCTGCGCTGCCGCCGAATCGGCCTCGCCCCATCCCATCGCCCGGGCGATCCGGGATGCCGCAGCGGAGTCAATCCGCCTCGCGCCCCGGAAACCCCTGGACCAGTACCGGGTGGAACACCACGAGGAACGCAGCGGATTCGGCGTGTCGGCCATGGTGGACGGCCGCCAGGTCCTGTGCGGCTCCGAGGCCCTTCTCCGGCAGGAAGGCATCCCGGTTCCCCAGGCCGTTTCCCCGGCATCCGGGACGGACAGCTCCCCCGACCCTGCAGCCGAAGCCGGCACCCTGGTGCATGTGGCGGTGGACCGCCGGTATGCCGGCCACCTGGTCGTCGAGGACGAGGTCAAGCCCACGGCCGCGGAGGCGGTCCTCCTGCTCCGGAGGCTGGGTGTCCGGACCGTGGCCCTGGTGACAGGCGACGGGGAAGCGGCCGCCCGCCACGTGGCCGACCGGGCCGGCATCGGCGCGGTCCACTTCCGCCAGCTGCCGGATCAGAAGGTCCAGGTCGTGGAAAGGCTGCTGCAGGAAAAGGACGCCCTGCCGGGAGGTACCCGGAAGCGGCTGGCCTTTGTCGGGGATGGCCTGAATGACGCCCCGGTGCTGGCCCGGGCCGACGTGGGCGTGGCCATGGGCGGCGGCACAGACGCGGCCGTGGAGTCGGCGGATGTCGTCCTGATGCACGAAGACCCCCGCCGGGTGGCCGACGGCATCCGGATCGCGAGAAAGACCCACGCCATTGTTGTCCAGAACGTGATCCTGGCCCTGGGGGTCAAGCTGGTCCTGATGGCCCTGGGCACTGCCGGCCTGTCCGGCCTGTGGGAAGCGGTGTTCGCCGACGTGGGCGTCGCGCTGCTGGCGGTCCTGAACGCCGGGAGGGCCCTGTACGCTCAGATCCGCTGAATTGTCAGGTGGGCGCCGGCGCCTTCCTTCCGCATGTTGTTGATCAGGCCGAAGGATCCCAGGCCCGCGAAGAGGATGCCCAGGCCCAGGTCCTTGAGGATGGCCAACAGGAAGTCGGGCTCTGCCAGCAGGACGATGGGAAGCAGGATCGCGTCGGCGAACCCCCAGGCCGGGTCTTCGAGCATGAGGGAGACACTGATGCCGAGGAAAGTCGCCAGGACGACGCTGACCAGCAGGACGCCCAGGACGATCCAGGGCATGCCCCGCCCGATCCGTCCCCGGAACAGCCGGTATCCGCGGTCCGCCAGGAACGCCATGATCAGGCCTGCGAGGGCGGCGATGAACCCCAGCTGGCCGATCAGGATCCAGGGGACGATGCCGACGATGCCGCCGGCCAGGGCGCCGAAGAAGCCGGTCAGGTAGCTGCCTTCCTTCCGATTGCCCTCCCGGGTGGCGGCCATGGTTTCGGACAGCTCGCCGAAGCAGGTGTCACAGAGTTCCACGGGACGGCCTCCCAGGGCGGCCGCGGCATGGGATCCCGACGCGGCGCAGCGGTGGCAGGCGGGTTCGAGCCCCAGGGCGTCGAATTCCCGGGCCAGGCCGGCCAGCAGGTTCGCCACGGCGTCCGGCATGCCGGCGGCCCTGGACAGGGGCGCCTTGGCGGTCACGAAGACCAGGCTGCCGTTTTCAACCATCAGGGTCCCCTTGACAAGGCTCTCGCGGTTCGTCTTTTCGCCGATCCAGGCCTTGAGCTTCTCGATGGCCTCGTTGGACAGGGGGACTACAGTGGTGCGGATCACCAGGTTGTCGGGTGTCATGGAGGTGCTTTCCACCCCGAACCAGTGCCGACCCACCCGGGCCAGGAGGCCCGCCTCATGCAGCTTCCAGTTTCGTGTCTCGGACAGGGTGCGCAGGAACTTGCTCGGCTTTGCCATAAAAAGGCCCTCCTTGGGATTTTCTCCATCATCCCATGAGAAGGGCCCATTATCAATGTACATCAACGGAATTCAATCCGGATGCCCATGGGCCTTCTTCGCCCTTCGAACGTATTCCAGCGCCGAAATGCCGGCGGCGGCCCCCTCCCCCACGGCCACGGACAACTGGAGGATCCCGCCGACACAATCCCCGGCGCCGAAGATGCCGGGCTGGGCGGTCGCCCCCCGGCGGTCCACCTTCAGGGCGCCGCCCTCGGTTTCCAGGCCCAGGCTGACGGCGAAAGAAAGGCTGCCGGCCATGCCCTCGGCAATGAAGAGGCCGGACAGGGGCAGGGAGTCCCCGCTGTCGAACGACACGCCGGTGAGGGTGTCCTGCCCCTCGAGCCGGCGGATGGGCCGCAGGTCGACAGGCCATCCGCGGGAACGGGCCTCGTCGAGATAGGCCTCGGACGGGGTCCGGCCGTTGGCGAGAAGGGTCACGGAAGACGCGATGGCTGCAAGTTCGCGGGCTTCATGCAGGGCGAAGGCGCCATCCCCCAGGACCGCCACCGGCTTCCCCCGATGGAAGTAGGCGTCACAGAGGGTGCAGAAGGCAACTCCCCTGCCCGTCAGGGCGTCGAGGCCCTCGATCCGGGGGGCCTTCCGGGCCTGGCCGGTGGCAATCACCAGGGCCAGGCAGCGGACCGGGCCGGCCGTGGTGGACACGAGAAACGACCCGTCCGTCTCGGGCGCGATGCCCGTGGCCTCCGCGTCGAGAAACGACACGCCCAATCGGGCGGTGTTCGCCCAGGAGTCTTCCAGGAGCTGCCTGCCGGAAACAGGACCCGGAAAGCCGAAGTAGTTGCCCACCGCGGCGTCCTTCCACAACAGGCCCGCATCCCGCGACACGACGAGAACGGAGAGACCGCCTCGAACCGCATACAGCGAAGCGGAGATCCCGGCAGGTCCCTTTCCGATGACCAGGAGATCGGTCGATACCGTCGTCATGCTGCCGCTCCTCTCACGTCACGATCGAGCCGTCAGCCCGGAGCGTCGTCACGGACCAGGGAACGACCCGGCCGCTGACAGCCATGGCCTGCTTCACCGCGTGGACGAGCCCCCCGCAGCAGGGCACCTGCATCCGGACCACCGTCAGGCTCCGGATGTCGTTCCGACGGAGGATTTCCGCCAACCGTTCCGAATAGTCGGTGTCGTCCAGCTTGGGGCAGCCGATCAGGGTGATGCGCCCCTTCATGAAATCCTCGTGGAAGAACCCCCGGGCGAACGCTGCGCAGTCGGCCGCCAACAGCAGGTGGGCCCCTTCCAGGAACGGGGCGTCGGGTGCGACAAGCCGCAGCTGGACCGGCCACTGGGCGAGACGGGAGGGCGCCTGGCTCCCCGGCCTCCAGTCCGAAGGGGTTTCCGTCCCCGGTTCCGTCCCCGGTTCCTTCATTTCCTCGTGCGGCACTTCCTGTTGACCCGCGAGACGCGCCTGGACGGCCGCCTCATCGTAAGGATCGGCCTCCCGGTCCTCCAGGGTGATGGCACCCGTCGGACACTCCGGCAGGCAGTTGCCGAGGCCGTCGCAATACCGGTCGGACACCAGCCGGGCCTTGCCGTCCACCAGGCGGATCGCCCCCTCGTGACAGGCGGACACACACAGGCCGCAGCCATTGCAGAGGTCTTCATCGATGCGGATGATGGTTCTCTTCATGGCCTCGCCTCCTGGGTCGGGTTTCCGGGATGACGGCAGTGTACTATAATCCTCCCAGGGGAACCGTAGCCCCGGCTACGGACGACGGTTCGGATCGGAGGCGGCGCCATGGCGCGGACGGACACCCTGGACGCGGGAAAGGGATGGTCGGGACTCGCAGATGCGGTTCCCCCGGTTCCGCTCCACCTGGGGCCCCGGGATTTCCGATGGATCGAGTCGCCGGACGGGACGGGGAAAGTCCGCCTGGTGCTGAAGGAGATCGACCGCCAGGGAATCGCCTATGTGGTGGATTTCCGCTGCGAAAACAGGGACCAGGCCCGGCGCCTCCTGGAAACCGCCGCCGCCGAAGCCCGGGCGGCCGGGGCCCGGACCATCCGGGCCGGATTCCGCCCCTTCCTCTCCTGCGCCTTCCTTCCCGAGGACCCGCCCCCCGGATGGCATCCCGTCGGTACCTTCCACATGATGGCCCTCCGGCTCGACGCCTCGCCGCCACCCGCCATCCTGTCGGGCCCTCCCGCAATGCCCGGCCTTGCGTTCCGGTCGTTTCTCGACCATCCCGACCTCTACCCCGAGCTCCACAACCGCTGTTTCGAGGGCGTCTTCAACGCCGCCCGATGCCTGCCGGGTGAACGCGACGAACTGCTGGCCGGCATCCGGGAGGAACGGGAGGAGGCGGCCGCGGCCCTGCTGGACGAAGAACCCTGCGGGTTCTACCGCATGTCCCTGCCGGACGGGAACCGGTCGGTCCTCCTGGATTCCCTGGGGGTCCTGCCCGAGCGTCGGCAGCGGGGCATCGGACGGTGCATTTTGGCGGAATCCCTGCGAAAGGCCCGGGACCGGGGCGCCCGGGTGGTCCGCCTGATGGTGGCCGACCGGAATACTGGCGCCCTGGCCCTCTACCGCTCCGCCGGTTTCGTGGAGGAAAGGGCCTACTCCCATTATTTTGAACCCGACGGGCCGGAACCCGACCCGACGACCGGCGAGCGCCTGGCCATCGCCCGGAACCGGCTTTGTACGGTCTCCTCCCTGGCGGAGGACCTGGCCGCCCTCGGCGTCCGGCCCGGCATGGTCCTGGAGGTCCATGTCTCCCTGCGGCGCCTGGGCTGGGTCTGTGGCGGGGCGGAAGCCCTCATCCGGGCCCTGCTGGCAGTACTCGGGCCGGAGGGAACCCTGGTGATGGCGACCCAGAGCGGCGGAAACTCCGAGCCCTCCCGATGGGTGTCCCCGCCGGTGCCGGAGGCCTGGTGGCCGGAGATCCGGGCCGAAATGCCCCCCTATGACCCCGCGACCACCCCGACCCGGGGCGTCGGCGTGGTGGCGGAGTGCTTCCGGTCCTGGCCCGGCGTCCGGAGGAGCCGCCATCCCGCGGCTTCCATGGGTGCCCTGGGTCCCGCGGCGGACCGGATCGCCGGATCCCAGCCCCTGTCCTTTCCCCTGGGGGAGGGATCGCCCTGCGCGGCCCTGTATGACCTGGACGCCCATGTGCTCCTCCTGGGGGTCCGGTACGACCGCTGTACCTCGTTGCACCTGGCCGAGTACCGGGCCGGGGACCGGCCGACGATCGGACAGGGCGCCGCCATGACGGTGGACGGCCAACGGACCTGGGTGACCTACCGGGACCTGGACCTGGATTCCGACCGGTTTGCGGAACCCGGCCGACTCCTGGAAGCGGAAGGCCGCATCGCCATGGGCCGGGTGGGAGCGGCGGAAGCCCGGCTGTTCCGGGTCCGGGACGCCGTGGACCTGGCGGTACGGACCTGGAAAATGGATGACGCGGAAGGGAAGGCACCATGAGGGACGAACGACTCCATCAACTGGCCCGCCGGATGCTGCGGCGATCCCTGGACCTGTCGCCCGGCGATGCGTTCCTGGTCCGGTGCGCCCTCCCGGCGCTGCCCCTGGCCCGGGCGATCCAGGAGGTGGCTGCAGACCTGGGGGTCTTCCCGGTTCTCTCCCTGGAAGACGAAGGTTGCCGGCGCCTTTCGCTGGCCCAGTTGGAGACGGCCGGCGAGGCGGCCGGGGATTTCCTGCGGAAACAGGCCGCCTGGGAGATGCGCCGGGCCGAGGACCTGGCCGGCCTGATCACCATCCGGGCACCAGAGAATGACCAGGAGACCGCCGGCCTGTCGCCGGGGGCCCTGCAGCGGCTGGCGTCGAGCCAGCGGGAAGTCCAGGACCTGCTGATCAACCGGCGCCGCTGGGTCCTGATGGTCTGGCCCACCCCGGGACAGGCCCAGAACGCCGGGCGCCCCACGGAGGCCTACTTCAACGAGGTCCTCTCGGTCTGCCTCCTGGATTACGACCGGATGCACGACGCCATGGAACCCCTGGCGCGGCTCATGGAGTCCACCCGGGAAGTCCGCCTCCAGGGGCCCGGCACCGACCTGTCGTTCTCCATCGAGGGGATGCCGGCGGTCCGGTGCCACGGGCTGCGCAACCTGCCCGACGGCGAAATCTACGCCGCGCCCCGCCTGGATTCCCTGGAGGGTCAGGTGACCTACAACGTGCCGTCCACCTTCTGGGGACGGGTCTTCCGGGATGTCCGGCTCGTGTTCCGGAAGGGACGGGTCGTGGAGGCATCCTGCCGGGGCGAGCCGGAAACGGCCCTCCTGAACCGGATCCTGGATACGGACGAAGGCGCCCGGTCGGTGGGCGAGTTCTCCCTGGGGGTCAATCCCCTCATCCGGGAGCCTGTCGGCAGCACCCTGTTCGACGAGAAGATCGCCGGCTCCTTCCACCTGACGCCGGGGTCCGCCTACCTCAAGTCCGACAACGGCAACCGGTCGGCCATCCACTGGGACCTGGTCTGCATCCAGCGACCGGAGTACGGAGGCGGCGAGATCCGGTTCGACGGCCGGCTGGTCCGGAAGGACGGCCTGTTCGTCCCGGAGGCGCTCCGGGCCCTGAATCCCGACCAGCTGCTGGCCTGACGGCTTCGCAGCCGGCCATTGCCACCGGAGGATCCCATGGATCGACTGACCCGTTTCGACGAACCCCTGCCGGAGACGACCCCGCCGGATCCCGCCGACTGGGGGTCCCTGTCCGCTCCCGAAGTCCTGGCCCCGCTGCTGGGCCGCCGGTTCGCCTGCCCGGCCTGCGGGGCGGTCCACGTCCTCCGGACCCGTCGGATCGAGACCTCGGAGACGGCGCTGGCCCGATCCGGGGAGTTGTTGGAGGGCATGGGCTTCGCCGGCCAGCCGGTGGTCCTGTTCGACACCCGGACCTACGCGGCCTGCGGCCCGGCCCTGACGGACGGGCTGGCCCGGTTCTCGCCCCGGCCCATGATCCTCCAGGGAGACGACCTCCACGCCGACGAGCGGCTGGTGGGCAGCCTCCTCATCGCCATGTCCGACGATCCGCCGTTCCTCGTCTCCTGCGGCAGCGGCTGCCTGACCGACACCACCCGCTATGTGGCCCTGCGATGCCGACTGCCTTTTGTGTCGGTGGCCACGGCGGCGTCCATGGACGGGTACGCGTCGTCCAACACCCCGCTGATCGTCGGCGGCTTCAAGATCTCGTATCCGGGCAAGGCCCCGGAGGCCATCCTGTCCGATCCCCGGGTCCTGGCGAAGGCCCCCCGGGCCATGACCGCCGCCGGGTTCGGCGATGTCCTGGCCAAGATCGTGGCGCTGCTGGACTGGAAGCTGGCCCGGGACCTGGAAGGGGAATCCTACTGCCCCCTGGTGGCCGATCTCGTGGACAAGGCGGTGGGGGAATGCCTGGCCCTGGCGGGGGACCTGGCCGGCGGCAGCCCGTCCGCCGTCGCCCGGCTCCTGGATGTCCTGTCCCTGACCGGCGTGGCCATGCAAATGATGGGGACGTCCCGGCCGGCTTCCGGCGCGGAACACCACATCTCGCACCTCCTGGAGATGCGGGACATCCAGCGGGGCCGCCACGGCAGCCTGCACGGGGACAAGGTGGGCATCGGCACCCTGGTTTCCATGGCCATGTATCTTCGGATGTTCGGGGACGGCGCCCTGCCGGCCCAGCGGCCCACCCTGCCGGCGGCCGCCTGGGAGCGGGAGGTCCGGCGGGTCTACGGGCCCCTGGCGGACGAGGCCATTGCGAAGAACGCCCCGGAGCCCCCGTCCGGCGCAGCATGGGAGGCCCAGCGGCGTCGGCTGGCCCGATCCATGGACGAGTATGGGTATGCTGCGGTCCGTTCGTTCCGGACGCTCCTGCCCAAGGCCCGGGACGACATGGCCGCCCTGGGGGGTCCGACCCGGCCCGACCAGCTGGGATACGGACCCGAGGATACCTTCGATGCCATCTGTTTCGGAAAGGAAGTGCGGCCCAAGTTTACCCTGCTCCGGCTGGCCGAACGGTTCGGTTGGCTCTACGACCTGGGCCGCGAAATCGCCGACGGCCTGCCCCGGGGCGTGATATACTGAAATCGAAAAAAAGGCCGCTGAAGAGCCTGTCCGGGGCATTCGGGCCCGCCCGGCCCGCCCGGGCCGAAGTGTAGAAGGAGGGTTGCCCCATGTCCGAGTTTCAGGGATCCCCAGTCGTATCGGAGGCTCCGGAGAGCCGTCCGACCGGGGTGGGCGCGCTGGTCAAGGGGATGTTCAGGAGACCAGTCGATACCGTGTATGGCGCCTGGAAGGAGAAATCCCTCCATGCCTTCTTCCTGACCGCCATCCTGGTGGCCTTTTCCTATATGCTGACGGTCCTGGTTTCCAACCTGGCGGATGTCATTCGGTACAACCTGCCGTTCGGCCGGTTGCTGCTGGGTATTCTGCAAGCCCTGGCCAGTCCCCTGGAACCCCTGGCGGGCCTGGCTGTCGGCGCCCTGGTCTTCTGGCTGATGGCGCCCGGCGCGCGGCCGCAGGGGTACAAGGCCATGCTGGCCGCCTTCGGCGCCGCGGCCCTGCCCCTGGCCCTGGCGGAGCTGCTCCTGGTCCTGCCCGATATCCTGTCGAGCATTTTCCAGGTCGGTTTTACAGGGTTCCTGTACAATGTAACGGACCTTCTTTTCTGGACCCCGGCCGTTGTCCTGCTGTCGGTCCTGACCGCCCTGGCGATGCACCGGGAGATTCCGGAAGGCAAGTCCGAATCCCGCCTGGTCCTGGCCGTCGTTGTGGCGGTCGCCGCCCAAGCCCTGGCCGAGCGGATCCTGGCCTGGATCATTTATTTATCTGAAAGCCGTGTGCCCTGATTTTCGCCCGAACCGTCCCGGCTGCCGCCAGGGAGGTTCAAGACGGTCCGGTCGCCCCGACCGGGCCGAAACCCGAAGGGAGCCCCCATGCTGGATGTCAACCTGATCCGGAAGGATCCGGACATGGTCCGGGACTTGCTGTCGCGGAAGGGATTCGAGGTCGATTTTTCCGAATACCTTGAGAAGGACCGGGCCCGCAGGGACCTGATCTTCCGGACGGAGCAGCTCAAGGCCGAAAAGAACAAGGTGTCGGCCCTGGTCCCTGTCCTGAGGAAGGGAGGCCGCGATGTGTCCGATACCCTGGCCCGGATGCGGCAGGTTGCGGACGACATCCGGGACGGCGAGGCGCAGATGGCGGCCCTGGACGCCTGGATCCGGGACTTCCTGGACGCGCTGCCCAACCTGCCGGATCCCTCCCTGCCGGCCGGCGGCAAGGAGAACAACCGGGTGGTCCGGGTGTTCGGTACGGCCCCCGTGTTCGATTTTCCCCCGCTCCACCATGTGGACCTGGCCGAATCCCTGGGCGTCGTCGACTACCCCCGGGGCGCCAGGCTGGGCGGCAGCGGCCACTGGGTCTACCGCCGGGACGGCGCGCGCCTGGAATGGGCGCTGCTGAACTATTTCATCGAGGCCCACCTGGCGGACGGCTACGAGTTCATGCTGCCGCCCCATCTCCTGACCTGGGCCTGCGGGTATACCGCCGGGCAGTTCCCGAAGTTCCGGGACGATGTATACCAACTGAGAAGCGACGATACCCCGGACGGCTTCACCCACTTCATCCTCCCCACGGCCGAGACCGCCCTGGTCAACCTCCACCGGGACGAAATCCTGGACGAGGAGGTCCTCCCGCTCCGGTACTGTGCCTATACCCCCTGCTACCGGAAGGAGGCCGGCAGCTACCGGTCCGAGGAGCGGGGCATGATCCGGGGCCACCAGTTCAACAAGATCGAGATGTTCCAGTACGTCCGGCCCGAGGATGCGGACGCGGCCCTGGAAGAGCTCGTGGGCAAGGCGGAACGGCTGGTGCAGGGCCTGGGGCTCCACCACCGGGTCAGCCGACTGGCCGCCGGTGACTGCAGCGCCGCCATGCGGCGGACCTACGACATCGAGGTCTGGATTCCCAGCATGAACGACTTCAAGGAAGTCAGCTCCGCCTCCGACGCCGGCGACTACCAGGCCCGCCGGGGCAACATCCGCTTCCGCCGGAAGGAAACCGGCAAGCCCGAATTCGTCCATACCCTGAACGCTTCGGGGCTGGCCACCAGCCGGATTTTCCCCGCGATCCTGGAATGCAACCAGGACGCGTCGGGCCGGGTCCGGATCCCCGAGGTCCTGAGAAAGTGGATGGGCGGCCAGGAGTTCCTGGCGCGCCCATCGTAATCCTGCGCTTCGGGAGGACGCCGCGGCCGGCCGGCTATTTGCCGTCGAAGGCCGAGGCGTCGTAACTGGCCCGGGGATTCCAGCAGATCCATTCCTTGAACCCGGCGTCCTGGATGGCCTTGATCTGGGCCTTGATCTCGGCGGGCCCGTATTCCATGTAATACCCCTTGGGGAGATAGCTGGCGGTAAAGGCCTGGAGATAGGTCCGCACCGCGGCGTAGCCCTCCTGGCTGGCGGCGGGCTGGGCCAGCACCAGGCAGTTGTACAGGACTTTGTAGGGTTCCAGGTCCGGGTGCGTGAAGTGGACGCCGTTCAGCATGGTCCCCTTGCCGTTGCCGCTGTAATGGGTCGTGGAGCTGTTGGCATAATGGGAGGGGTAGATCATGGGGGCCACGTTGTCGATGCCCGTGAGGCCCACCGTGGCCCAGTCCTGCCCGATCCGCTCCCCGTCGCTCTTGCTGGACACGATGATGGCGAACACGTCGGCGCCCAGGGGAACGCCGAACTGGTCGGTCAGCAGCACCCGGGACTTCTGCAGGAAGCGGTTGATGACCTCGTACCGGGCGGGCACCCAGTCCGTTTCCCCGAAATAGGGCTTTTCGCCGGTGGTGGTGCCGCCGGTGGGGAAGCGGACATAGTCGAACTGGATCTCGTCGAAGCCCATTTCGATGGCCTCGATGGCCAGGGCGATGTTGTAATCCCAGACTTCCTGGCGATAGGGGTTCACAAAGGGCTTCTTGCCCTCGTTCGTGAAGTACAGGCTGTTGCCGGCCTTGTCCCGGATGCACAGGTCGGGACGGGCTTCCGCCAGGATGGGATCCTTGAAGACCACGATCCGGCCGATCAGGGTGATCCCCTTTTCGCGGCAAATCCGGACGAGATTCTCCACATCATAGGCCGCGCCCTTGTACGCCCCGATCTCCAGGGCCAGCTCGTTTTTCGTCGGGATATAGACGGCGTTGGATTCCTTGATGTCCACCACCAGCGCGTTGAGCAGCGGCGAGTTTTCGACAATCTCCACGTTCTTCGCCAGGTTGCCGCAGGCGCCGATGTACAGGGCCCGGGCCTCGTTGCGCTTCGGGGGAACCGGGGAGGCGACCACCGGCAGGGGGCCGAAATAATCGTTTACATCATGGAGATCCTGGCCGGGATCGGGTGTGGGATACGACCCCGGGAGTTCGATGGGCGTCGGCGTCGCGGTAGGCGGCAGGTCCGTGGGGGTCGCCGACGGTGTGCCGTCCGTGGGGGAGGCGGGATCGGTGGGCTGTCCGCCTGTCGGGCTGCCCGTGGGACTGCCGGAGGGGGTCGGATTCCCCGGGCTTCCGCAGGACGCAAGCAGCAGGGCCAGGGCCAGAAGGACCAGGAGAGCCGGGATTCCGGCGCGGCGCGGCAGGGACATGGCGTGGCTCCTCCATCACATTCGGTCGTCGGCAACGGCTTCCATACAGGAGTCAAGATATTCCTCGGACCCCGTCGTGTCAATGTCCCCACGTCTCCTGCGTCATTGCAGGGGGGGACGCCGGATGCTACAATCAGGTCGGATGAATCGACTCGGACCGGCCCGGCCGGGACCGAAGGCCCCCGGTTTGGCCGGGCGGCCTGGGAAAGGGGTGGCTCGATGCTTGTGCGCAACTGTGCCGGCGGCATCGTCTTCCATGGGGACCGGGTCCTCGTGCTGAAGAACGACAAGGGGGAATGGGTCTTCCCGAAGGGCGTCATCCGGAGCGGCGACTATCCGGACGACGTGGCCATCGCCCGGGTCCAGCTGGAGGCGGGAGTCAAGGCCCACATCATCTCCTCCGCCGGCCGGACGAACTACGAATTCTTCTCCGTTTCCCGCTAACGGCCTGTCTGCAACAAGATCGTGTGGTACATCATGGTGGCGGACAGCGACACCATGACACCGAATCCCGACCAGAACTTCCACGAAGGCGCGTTCATGCCGGTGGAGGAAGCCATGGAGAAAGTGACCTACAGCCAGGACAAGTCCCTCCTGATGCTCTCGTACCAGCGGTACAAGGAGCTGTCCTGACCCATGGGAGACCCCGTCCGGATCCTGTCCGGCATCGGACGGGTCCGGATCACCGACCGACGGTCGATCTTCATCGCGGAAGCGGCACCGGTCGGGGACGAGGATGCGGCCCTGCGGCACCTGCGTGGCATCCGGGAGGAATTCCCGGATGCCACGCATCATGTGTACGCCTATCGGACCCGGCTGGACGGCGAAAGCCGGACCCAGCGCCACTCCGATGACGGCGAACCCCAGGGGACGGCGGGACTGCCCGTCCTGGACGTGCTTCTCCGGAACCGCCTCGATCAGTCCCTGGTCGTGGTGGTGCGATACTTCGGCGGTATCCGCCTGGGACCCGGGGGCCTGGTGCGGGCCTATGGGGCCGCCGCAACCCAGGCTGTGGACATGGCGGGCATCGCGGAACTGGTGCCGGTGCGGACCTATCGCGTCACGATCTCCTACGGGGCGGCAGGTCTCCTGCTCCGGCGGCTCGAACAGGCCGGGTACCCGGTCGGGACGGTCCGCTACGGTCTCGATGTGGACGCGACGGCTGCCTGCCTCCCGGACGAGGCCGAGGACTTCCTGTCGCAGGTCCGGGACGTCGCGTCGGGTGCGGCCCTGGTCGAGCGCCTGGAGGATCGGCTGCTGCCCGTCGGACCCGGAGGCCGTCCCTCCTTCGGGACCTGACGCCGGTTTTTGGCCGTCCGGCCGGAGACCCGACCGGAGACCCGGCCGGATGGGATATAATGGAATCGAATCCGCACAAGGAGGGAACGACCCATGTCCGGTCATTCCAAATGGGCCAACATCAAGCATCGAAAGTCCAAGTCCGACGCCCAGAAGGGCCAGGTCTTCACCAAGCTCGGCCGCGAAATCCAGTTGGCCGTCCGCAGCGGGGGCCCCGACCCCGACGTCAATTCCCGGCTCAAGGACCTGATCGCCAAGGCCAGGGGCTCCAACATGCCCGGAGACAGCATCCAGCGCAGTATCCGGAAGGCGGCAGGCTCCGAGGACAACGAGCAGATCGAGGAGATCACGTACGAGGGGTACGGGCCGGCAGGGATTGCGCTGATGATCCGGGCCATGACGGACAACCGCAACCGGACCGCCGGGGATGTCCGGCACATGCTGGACAAATATGGCGGCAACCTGGGTACCACCGGCTGTGTCTCGTTCCTGTTCCATGAGAAGGGCGTGATCCTGGCCAGTCGGGAAGACAGCCCCGGGGACGGGGACGAGAGTGCGGCCATGATGGATGCGCTGGAAGCGGGGGCCGAGGATTTCGACGCCTCGGAGGATCTCTTCGAGATCTACACGCCGCCCCAGGATTTCTATGTCGTACGGGAGGCCCTGGAGAAGAAGGGATACGCCATCGCGGACTCGTCCATCCGGATGGTGCCCATTACCTGGGTCCGGGTGGAGGACCCGGAGGTCCGGGAGAAGATGGAGAAGATGCTGGAGGTCCTGGAGGAACACGACGACATCCAGGAGGTCTTCCACAACTGGGAGACCTGATCGGACAGGGTTCGGCGCAGGGAGGACGGAAATGGCGGCATTTCGGGGACCGGACCTCCGGGCGGGGATCGAGGCCGTCCTGCGCCGTCTCCGGAACCTGCGGGATTCTTTCCTTGCATCCGAAAAATCGGACAATCCGCCCGACGATCCCTCGGACGGGACCGGCATCGGCCTGGCGCCGACGGTCGACGCCGGGGGGGCCTTCACGGCCTTTGTCCCGAGACCTGCCGAGGAGATCGCCAATCCGCCGGGGAATCCCGCGCCGGCTTCTCCACCCCCTTCCGGTTCTTTCCCCGCTCCCCCCGATGCAGGGGAAACCGCCGGCGACCGGACGGCCGAACCCCGCAGGCCGGTCATCCGGGAAACCCTGGAACGCCTTGCGTCCATCCGGTCCGCTGCCCGGGCCCGGGCCCAGTCTGCCCGGACCACCGACGAGGCGGAGGGAGACGCCGGGATCCGCGAGGCCCTGGCCCGCATTTCGGTTGTGGCCTTCATCGGGCCCAGCGGGACCGGCAAGAGCACCCGGGCCCTGGCTGTGGCCCACCGGGAACAGATCCACCACATCATCGACGACGGCCTGCTGATCCATGGCGGCCGCATCGTGGCGGGCCTGTCCGCCAAGCGGGCGGCTTCCCGGCTGGAATCGGTGCGCCAGGCCCTGTTCGTGGACGACAGCCGGTCCCGGGGCATGCGCCGCTCCCTGGTAGCCGCCGGGCCGCAGGTCCTGATGGTGCTCGGTACCTCGGACGCCATGGTGGACAAGATCTGCGAGAATCTCTGGCTTCCCGCCCCGGCCCGCCGGATCCGGATCGAGGAGGTCAGCTCCGAGGACGAAATCCGCATGGCCATGCACACACGGCAGCGGGAAGGAAAGCACACGATCCCGGTGCCCAGCATGGAGATCAAGCATGAATTCTCGGGATACTTTTCCGATCCGCTGCACCGGCTCCGGGCGCGCAGGGCCCGGGACCGGGGAGGCCCCCTGCCGGCCGAGACGGAGAGGACCGTGGTCCGGCCGACTTTCTCGGGGCTCGGTCGGTACAGCATTTCCGACGAGGCCATGCGGGACATGACCCGCCTGGTGCTCCGGAAGGTGCGGGGCGTGGCGGACCTGACCGGTTTCGAGATCCATCCCCAGGCCTATGGCGTGGACCTGTCGGCGGAACTCTGCCTGTATTACGGGGCCAATGCCCAGCAGGTCCTCCGGGAAGTCCAGCAGCGCCTGATTCATGACATCGAGGAACTGACGGCCATCAATGTCCTGAGCGTTTCGGTCCGGGCCCGGAAGGTTGTCCACGCCCCGACGGCCCAGGGGAGTCCTGTCGGATCGTCCGGCCGACCCTCACGTCGGACGGATGCCGGCTGACCCGGCCGACGGCGAGAATCGCGCGAGTCCCGCCGGACCCATGGCCCTGGCCAGGGAGAATCCCCACAATTGGGCCTGCCCCGCATCCTGCCCGAACCATGAGAGGGCCGTTTCCCGAATGGCTTCCAGGCCGCCGGGACCCGGCTCCGGCACCACATCCGGATACACAATCCGGAAGAGGCGCTCGATCCAGGTATCCACGGGATACACATCGGTCCGGATGCCGGCATACAGCAGGACGCAGTCGGCCACCTTGTCCCCCACCCCCGGCAGGGCCTTGAGCCGCCGGGCGGCCTCCCCGGGAGACTCGTCCCGCAGGGACGCCGCGAACGCCGCCATGCCGCCCTCGCCCTGGGCCGCAGCCCAGTCGGCGACGGCGAAGACGGCGGGACAGCGATACCCCCCGAAGGCTTCGGGACACCGGGCTCCCGGCCGGCAGGCGCCGGGCGGATTCCCGCGGCAGGAGCCAGGGCGGAAGGCCATGAGCCGTTCGGGATCGGGAAAGCCGAACAGGGGGCCCCGGTCCGGTTCCAGCAGGCGGGCCAGGGGACTCCGGACCCGTTCTCCGCAGCCGATGCACAGGGCTTCGACCAGGGACCGGATCCGGGGGATGTGGTTCCGGGCCGATAGGATAAAGGAGACCAGGGTCTCGAACAGGGGCTGGCGGAGCAGCCGGATGCCGCCGCAGGCCAGGACCGCCTCCCGGTGGAAGGCGTCCCGGGCCACCCGCCGCCGGAGGGCTTCTTCCGGCTCTCCGAGCCGCAGGGTCCGGATCCAGAATGCCGCATCCTCCGGCAGGACTCCTCTCAGGAGCAGGCGGCCTGGCCTGTCGGGCGAGGCCGGGTCCGGCCCGGGGGGATCGTATGCCAGGTTGGCCAGTCGGGTACCGCAGAGGCCCGTGACGCTGCCGTCCGGCTCCGGACGGAAGCGAAAGGCCTGTCCGCCCATCAGTGTGCCGACGGGATCCAGTCGTTCCGCGAGGCCGTCCCCGGTGGGATCCGCGATTTCCAGCGACGGCAGGCGCTCTCCCCGGAAGGCCGCGAAGACCTCCCGGAAGGGGATTCCTGTATAATCAGGGGGAGCCCGGCGGGGCGCCGGTTCGGAAGGAGTGTCGGAATCCATGAAGGAACGCATTTACACCATCCCTGTCAATGACGCGTTTGCGGCGGCCGGCGAATGTCCCCTCTGCTCCCTGGAGGACCGGTTGTCCGAGGACCTCGTGGGCTATTTCCTCGGTCCGTCGCTGATGGAGCCCGATGTCCGGACCACGACCAACGCCCGGGGTTTTTGCCGGGACCACCTGGCCCGGCTCTACAACCGGCAGGAGAACCGGCTGGGCCTGGGCCTCATGCTGCATACCCACCTGGCGGACCTGGACCGGGACATCCTCGACCGGATGAAGCGGTTGGGCGGGGTTGCCGGCGGCCTGTTCCGGCGGAAGGAGGCCACGGACCCCCTGCGGAAGCTGGCCGCCCATCTCGAGGAACGCCGGAACGCCTGCGCCCTGTGCGACCGGATCAACGCCACCATGGACCGGTATGTGGACGTGATCCTCTGGCAGTATTTCAACGAGCGGGAGTTCCGGGCCCGGTTCGACGCCTGCGAGGGATTCTGTCTTCGCCACCTGTCCCTGCTGCTGTCGGGAGCGTCCCGGTACCTGGACGCCCGGCAGGCCGGCGAAATGGCGGAAGCCCTCCGGCGGATCCAGGAGGCCTGCCTGTCCCGCCTGGAAGCGGATGTGGAATGGTTCACCCTGAAATTCGACTACAAAAACCATGACAAGCCCTGGGGCAACTCCCGGGACGCCCTGCCCAGGGCCATCCGGCGCCTTCACGGGACATCGGACCTCCAGCGCTGAGCCCCCATCCAGAGGGCGCCGTACGTCGCGGCCGCCGACTCCAGCGCACCAGACAGGCGATCCGGCGCGTCCGCCGGCGGCAGCACCCCGGCGCGTCCGGTATGCCGGACCAGCAGCGACGCCAGGGTATCGGGATCGGAAACCTGGAATACAACGGGGGCCTGGACGGACAGTTCCAGGGATTCGGCCGCCGCCCCGGCTTCCGACGGCGTCCAGGGATGGGATCGCCGGAGGACCAGGGGGCTTCGCCCGTCGGCCGCTTCGTCCGGGAGACCGTCGGCCAGGAGGTCGGGGGACAGGCCGTCGGCGTCCAGGACCGGGCAGTTGTCCAGGGAATCGGGACGCCGCAGGGCCAGGACCGGGGAAGCCAGCCATTCGTCCGGGGCCAACGCCGGCAGGCGGAACTGGCGGTCCGCCGCATCCCCCCTGTCCATTCCGTCCGGACGGGACAGCCGGGCGGCCAGGGCAGCCAGGTGGTCCGGGGTCGTGCCGCAGCAGCCGCCCGCCAGCCATACGCCCTGGCCAACCAGGCCCGCCATGGCATCGGCAAAATCGACCGGTCCCATGGGAAAGACGGCCCGTCCATCCTTCAGTTCCGGCATCCCGGCGTTGGGCTTGGCGGCCAGGGGCACCCGGGCCGCAGCCAGGGCCCGGCCGAAGGGCCCGGCCATGGCGTCGGGACCGGTGGAGCAGTTGGCGCCGACGGCATCGGCGCCCAGGGCCTGGAGCGTCACGACGCAGGCTTCCAGCGGATTGCCCGACAGGGTCCGTCCCTCCGGGCCGAACGTGAGGGTCACCACCACGGGATAATCCCCCGTGTCCCGGACGGCCAATAGGGCGGCCCTGGCTTGGGCCAGGTCCATCATGGTCTCCAGGACGAACAGGTCCGCGCCGCCGTCGGCCAGGGCCCGGGCCTGGCGCCGGTACACGCCCCGCAGGGCGTCGAACGACAGGTCGCCTCCCGGCGGCAGGAAGGCGCCGGTGGGGGCCAGGTCGCCGGCGACCAGCCGCCTCCTTCCGGGGAATCCGGCCGTGACCCGATCCCGGACGGAGACCGACAGCGCCGAGAGCGACCGGTTCAGCCGGGCTGCCTCGTCCGGGTCCGCGCCGTGGTGTGCCAGCTTGATTTCGCTGCCGCCGAACGAGAAGACGTAGACAATCTCGGACCCGGCCCGGAAGTAGGCCTCCTGGATTGCGGACAGCCGGTCCGGATGGGCCAGGGCATGGCGCTCCGGGCAGGCGCCGGCCGGCATGCCCTGCTGCTGCAGCAGGGTTCCCGTGGCCCCGTCCAGCAGGACAGGCCCCGGGGCGATCCACTCTTTCCATTCTTTCCGGTTCATGGGTCGTCCCCCCTTGGCTCCCAGTCGTCGGGTCCGTCCGGCACAGCCTCCCCGTCGGGGGTCGGCGAGGCCTCCGGATCCGGCGTCGGCGCCGCCCGGGATGCTTCCGGCCTGTCCCGCAGGTCCGACAGCGGCAGCACCGATCCGTCCGGGGACAGAAAACGGAGGAACGACAGCCGGTCGGTCCAACTGCCCGCGATCCGGGACAGGGGATGTCCCATGGGGTTGACCAGGAGGCCCGACAGGCGGCGACTGGTAACGAAGGCCTGGCGGCGCAGCGCCACCAGGACCCCGTCGGTGTCGGCCGGAAGGGGGCCGGACCGGCTCGTTTCCACGACGGCGTCCGGCGGCAGCCGGTTGTCCAGGGCCGCCGGCAACAGGAGCAGGTCATACACGCCGCCATACCAGGCGAGATTCGCCAGGAGGGGAAACCCCTCGTCCGCCAGGATGCAGGGAATTCCCGCAGCCACCAGCCGATCCTTCATGTCCCGGGCCAGGGCCCCGATCCGGAAGGCCTGGTCCTCTTCCATCTCCCTGGGGTACAGGATTTCCAGGGGGGCGACTCCCACCCAGGTCCTGCCCACGGTTGCAGAACGACCGGCCGCCACGGCCAGGATTCCGTTCCGCAGGGCGGGATCCGACAGGGGAGACGATTCCGGGGCGTCGCGGTTCGCGAACAGGTAGATGTCCGGATTGCCCTCGTAGGGCGTAAAACGGAATCCCGGCATGGCCGGGATCCTGGCCTCGGTCCGGTCGTCCAGGGGGATCCGGGCCATGTCGATGTCGCCTGACATCAAATCCCGGACCAGGTGGGCGTCATCGGAAAGGACCAGCCGAACCCGCTCCACCGGATGGATCCGCCCGTTCCGAAGCACCAGCTCGGCCCCGTTTTCCGACAGGGCATCCAGCCGGAAATCGCCGCTGCCGACCGGTTCCAGCAGGCGTTCCCGGATCCGGTAGGCCTGCCCGGGATCATACCGGTAGAACGCCCGGTCCAGGATGCCGAATGAGAAAAGCGAGAAGTCCGGCTCCGGTTCGGGGACTGCGAAGGTAAACCGGACGACACCGGCGCCGACCGCCCCCGACCCGTTCGCTTCTTCCCCGGCTTCATCCGCCACGACTTCCTCCACCGCGGCCAGGGCGCCGAACCGGCCCTTGTGGGGACCATCATAGGAGGCATCCATCAGGGTTTGGTATGTAAAGACCACATCGGCGGCCTCCACAGGCCGGCCATCGGGGAAGGTATGGCCTTCCTCCAGGAAAAAGGACAGGGAGGTACCGCCCGGGGACACCTCCCACTTCCGGGCCAGCCCGGGCAGGAGCCCGCCCTCGGGATCCAGGGTCACGAGGGGTTCGAAGACCAGGCCGCAGAGGTCCAGTTCCGCTTCCGAGGATGCGTACAGGGGGTTGAGGCTGGCCAGGGGGCCCCGAACGCCTGCCGCCAGGACCCGTTCCCGTCGGAAGGCCGCGACGGGCACCCGATCCAGGAGCGCCTCCGCTTCCCGAACTCCTTCGGCCTTCCTGGGCAGCAGGAGTCCTGCGGCCGCCGCCAGGGATCCCGCCAGCAGGACGGCCAGGACGGCGGGAACCCACCGGAACCGTCTCCGGATCCGGCTGGGGGACCGTCCTTTCCTGTGACCGGCCATGGGGTCTCCCTTCACGGCGAATTATCGCGGGTTCGGGCCGCTTTTCTGCGATTATACCACCGCACCCCGGCTCCGGTATCGTCCGGATCCCGGAAGGGAGACTGCGGCGCGTGTCGTGGGTGACTGCGGGAGAATGGCGGAGCCTGCATGATGGGAAAATGAGATAAATGGCCGGAATGATGGTACGATGGACCGGTCCGGTATCGGACGGGATATGGGCAGGAAGCGGACGGAGGCGAACGCCATGGATACGGGCAAGACGAGAAACCGGGCCAGGTCCCGCCGGCGCATATTGGCGCTGGTGCTGGTGCTGGCCGTGGCGGGAGCCGGCACCTGGGTCATCCTCGAGCGACGGAACCGGCTGCCGGAGGTCCGGGTCGGCGTGGTATCCCGGGGGGACATCGTCTCCCGGATGATGGTGACGGCCGAAATCCGTCCGCGGGAAACCCAGCAGGCCTTTGTGACATCCCAGCGCATCGAGGCCTTTCATGTGGAGGTCGGCGACCGGGTCCGGAAGGGCGACCTCCTGGTGACCTTTGACAACAGCTTGCTTGAGGAAGCAGCGGCGGACGCGACGGATGCCCGGGAGACGGCCGAAGCCGCCGCGGAACAGGCCCGGTCCGGCCTGGAGGCCGCCGAGAAGGCCCGGGCCGCCCGGGAACGCGAACTGGACAACCAGGTCGATGACCTGCAGGCATCCGTTGCTGCGCTCCAGGCGGAAATCGCGCGGCTGTCCGAGACGGTTTCCGGCCTGCTGGACGATCTTCCCCTGCCCGATGACGGCGGCGGCGACGGCGGCGGCGCCGAAGACCCGGCCGACAATCCGTCCTCTCCCATTCTCGAGGCCCTGGGGGTGACCCTGGGAGAACTTGGCGATACCATTTCCGTGCTGGTGGGCGTCATCGCCGGCAGCGGCCTGTCCCAGACCCTGGACCCGACGCTCCAGCTCCAGGCCGTCGTAACCCAGGCAGAAGCCCTGGCGACCCAGGCCCGGGCGGGGGAAACCCAGGCCCTGGAAGCCCTCGACAAGGCGGTTCCCGAAATTCGGGCCGAAATGGACGGCATCGTGGTGGAGGTCAACACCAGCGCCAAGGAGACCATGGACAACCTGGTGACAGCCGGCAGCACGGTCGGAGACACCTCCGGCCTCGACCTGTCGGCCCTGCTGGGCCAGTACGGCGGATCCTCCCTGTCCGGCCTCGCCGGGCTCGGGAACCTGTCCGGTTCGTCCCTGTCGGGATCCCAGGCCCCGGTCCCCCTGGTCCGAATCCTGTCGGACCAGGACCTGGTGGCGGCGTTCAAGGCCAACCGGTACGACGCTGTCCGCATCCGGGAAGGGCAGGAGGTCCAGTACACCCAGGAGGGAAAAGCCTATTCCGGAACCGTGGTCCGGAAAGGCCTGGTGGCGGTGTCGTCGGCCTCGACCTCCGGCGTGGAGCCCATGCTGGACATCGAGATGAGCCTCGGGGGCGAGGACCTGTCGGCCCTGATCATGGGCTTCACCATTGACGCCGAAATCGTCGTGGCCCAGTCCGAGAATGTCCTGAAGATTCCGGCCGAGGCCCTCAAGCGGGAGCGGGACCAGTATTTCGTATTCGTCCTGGACGACGAGGGGGTTCTCTCCCGCCGGAACCTTGCACCCGGCATCCAGTCCGACGCGGAGGCCGAGATCCTGTCGGGCCTCGTGGAGGGGGAGCGCATCGTGCTGAACCCCTCCAACTCCCTGGCCGACGGCCAGCGGGTCCGGGAGCGGCCATGACGGTGCCGGTTCCCCGCCCGGCCGCGCCGACTCCGGCCCGTGATCCTTCCCCCGTTCGGGAGGTGATCCGGGCGGAGCATGTCTGGAAGACCTACCGGACCGGCAAGGTGGAGTTCACGGCCCTGAAGGACGTGTCGCTGACCATCCGGCGGGGGGAGTTCACGGCCATCATGGGCCCTTCCGGATCCGGGAAGTCCACCTTCATGAACATCCTGGGATGCCTGGACAACCTGGACGAGGGGATGTACCAACTCAACGGGCAGGATGTATCGCGAATTTCGGGCAATGACCTCTCCCTGATCCGCAACCAGGAAATCGGATTTGTCTTCCAGGCCTACAACCTGCTGCCCCGGCTCAGCCTGCTGGAGAACGTCGAATTGCCCATGGTGTACGCCGATGTTCCCCGGAGGGAACGCCGGGAGCGGTCCCTGGACGCCCTGGACCAGGTGGGACTCCGGTCCTGGGCCGAACACCGGCCCACCGAACTGTCGGGAGGGCAGCGGCAGCGGGCCGCCATCGCCCGGGCCGTCGTCAACCAGCCGGCCCTGATCCTGGCGGACGAGCCCACAGGCAATCTCGACACCGCCTCTTCGCAGGAGATCATGAAGCTGTTCCTCGAGGTGAATGCCCGGGGCGGGACCATCGTCCTGATTACCCACGAGGCGGACATCGCCGCCTATGCCGGGCGGGTCGTCCGGTTCCTGGACGGCCGGATCGTCAGCGACGTGGACCGGCGCGGCGACGTGGGGATGGAGGGGCCGCATGCTGTTTGAGAGCCTGAAAATGGCCTGGACCAGCCTCATGGTCAACAAGCTGCGGGCCTTCCTGACCATGCTGGGCATCATCGTGGGCATCTCGTCCGTCATCACGGTGGTTTCCCTGGGCGAAGGCGGCAAGAACGAGGTCCTGGGCGAGTTCAACAAGATCGGCGCCTCCACCGTGGCGGTCCGGGTCCTGCGCCAGAACGCCGGCGATTCCGACTACATCCGGCCGGAGGATGTCCAGGCCATCCGGGACAGGCTGGATTCGGTCCGGTACGCCTCCGCCCGGGCCCAGCGGTTCGGCACGGCCACCGTGGAGGACCTGCGGAAATCCGCCGTGCTTTTCGGCATTGATGACCAGTACACGAACATCGCCGACATGGAAATCCTGTACGGCCGCAATTTCACGGAGACGGAGCACTCCGAGGGCCGGGCCGCGGCCCTGGTGGACGTGACGTCCGCCGTCGCCCTCTTCGGGCGGGAGGATGTAGTGGGCGAGGAACTGTCCGTGGGCAGCAATTCCAGCCGGCTCCGGGTGCGGATCGTGGGCGTGACGCCCGCCATGGGCAGCGGGCTCCTGGCCGGAAGCTTCGGCAGTTTCGCCGAGGATTTCCCCGTCTTCGTCTACATTCCCTTCCAGACGGTCCTGCGGATCTACCCCGGTTCCGCCCGCCTGTCGGAAATCACGATCATGTCCGTGGATCCCGAGGGCGCCGAGGAGGCCGGGGCCGCCGTGGTCCGGTTCCTCCAGTCCCGACACGGGAATGCCGACCGGGACGTCTACCGGGCGGAGACCCTGTTGGACGTCCTGGACCAGTTCAACCGGATCCTGGGCATCATCACCGCCTTCATCAGCGCCGTGGCCGGCATCTCCCTGCTGGTGGGCGGCATCGGGGTCATGAACATCATGCTCGTCTCGGTAACGGAGAGGACCCGGGAGATCGGCATCCGCAAGGCCATCGGGGCCACCTCCGGCGACATCCTGGTGCAGTTCATCACCGAATCCATGATCCTGACCATGATCGGCGGCATCATTGGGGTCGCCTTTGGCCTGGCCATGGCCTTCGGCATCGGTTCCCTGGCGGGCATCGTCCCGGTCCTGGGATTCGGGGCCATCGCCCTGGCGGTGCTTTTCTCCACGGCCGTCGGCCTTTTCTTCGGCATCTATCCGGCCCGCAAGGCCGCCCGCCTGAATCCCATCGACGCGCTGCGGTACGAGTAGGACCCGCCGCGCCGGACAGGAGACATCCCCTTGCATCGAATCCGACGCACCCTCCTATCGGATCCCGGGTACTACAGGTCCCTCCTTTCCATCGCCCTGCCCATCGCCCTCCAGGCCCTGATCGGCGCGTCCCTGAACCTGGTGGACAATGTCATGGTGGGCGGACTCGGCACCGAGGCCCTGGCGGCGGTGGGCCTGGCCAATACCCTGTATTTCGTCCTCAATGTGGCCCTGTTCGGCGTCACCAGCGGCCTGTCGGTCTTCATATCCCAATACTGGGGCCGGCGGGACACGGCAGGGATCCGGCGGGCCACGGGCCTTGCCTTCCTGGTCTCCCTGGGCCTGTCCTTCGCCTTTTTCCTGGCCGCCCGGATCGCCCCGGACTTCCTGATGCGCCTCTTTACGGAGGATCCCGCCGTGGTGGGATTGGGCGCGGACTACCTGTCCGCCGTGTCGCCCGCCTACCCCATGATGGCCGTTACCATGGTGTTCTACTCGGGCCTGCGCAGCACGGAGCGGGCGGGCCCGCCGGTGGTCACGGCCACCCTCGGCCTTTCCCTGAACACGATCCTGAATTATGGGCTGATATATGGAGCGCTGGGGATGCCCGCCCTGGGAGTCCGGGGCGCCGCGGTGGCCACGGTCGTGGCCCGGGCCGTCGAATGCGCCCTGATCCTGGCCTATGCCTACGGGAGCCGGGCGGCCTGCGCCGGATCGCCCCGGGCGCTGTTCGACCTGTCCCGACCCTTCCTGAAGGAGGCGGCCCGGGTGTCCCTGCCGGTCCTGCTGAACGAAAGCATGTGGGTCCTGGGCACCGCCATGTTCCCGGCCGTCTACGCCCGGATGGGCACCGACGTCATCGCCGCCGTCAACATCCTCCAGACCGTGGACCGGCTGGCCTTCGTCCTGGCCATCGGCATCGGGAACGCGGTTACGATCATGGTGGGCATGCAGGTGGGTGCCGGCGACAACCGGAGGGCCTTTCTCCACGGCGCCCGGAGCCTCTTTATCGCCCCCCTGGCGACGATCCCGGTGGCCTTGGCCCAGGTGGCGCTGCGACCGGCCATCCTGGGCTTCTTCTCCCTGACGGAGGCCAGCCGGGCCGACGCCTTCCTGCTCCTCCTGCTGGGGGCCCTTGTCCTGCCGGTCCGGGCCTACAACATGGTGAACATCGTGGGAATCCTGCGGGGCGGCGGGGACACCGTCTTCGCCATGTCCATGGAAATCCTGACCCTGTGGGGCGTGGCGGTGCCCCTGGCCTTCGCCGCGGGCCTGTGGTTCCGCTGGCCTCTCCTGGTCGTTTTCCTGCTTTCCGCTTCCGACGAATTCCTTAAGGTCCTGGTCGGGACGCCCCGGTTCCTGTCCGGGAAGTGGATCCGGGCGGTCCGGGCGAGCGGCGACGCCGCGGGGACGAAGACGGCGACGGAGGCGGCTCCCTCCGGTTGATTCCGGACGTTGGACGGAGGGCTCCCCTCTTGCAGGGCCGGACCTTCCCGGCTATAATGAACTTGAAGGACAAAGAAAGACAAAGTCAGACAAGGTCGTGTCGCATCTCCTTGCCTGGCGCCAGGAAAGGAGCGTCCCGATGGCTCGACTGTCCGACATGATCGAGACCGTGATCAAGGAAATGCTGGACCGGAACGACGGGCTGCTGGATACGACCCGCAGCGCCCTGGCGGACCGGTTCAACTGCGCTCCTTCCCAAATCACGTATGTCCTGTCGACCCGCTTCGGCCAGGATCACGGGTATGTCATCGAATCCCGGCGCGGCGGCGGCGGCTGGATCCGCATCCAGCGAATGCGGATGGAAGGACCGTCCGACTACCTGGTCCATGCCTTTTTCTCCCTGGGGGACGCCCTGTCCCAGGAGCAGGCCATGGTCCATATCCAGAATTTTGTCGACCACGGGGCTGCAAGCCCCGACCAGGCCGTCGTGATGCGGTCCGCCGTGTCCGACCGGTCCCTGGCCCGGGTGAATCCGCCCTGGCGGGACGCCCTGCGGGCCGACATCCTGAAGAACCTGCTGGCCGGCCTGATCCGCTGTCGGAGCCAGCAGCCGGGCGCCTGCCCGAATCCGGCACCGCCGGAGGCCGGACGTGCAACGCGGGGGGGGGATCCCCATGATCTGTGACCAGTGCCACAAGCGGGATGCGACAATCCATGTGACCCAGGCCGTCAATGGCGAGACCCAGGAGATGAACCTGTGCGCCGGATGCGCCATGCGTCTGGGATTTGTGTCGGCCGGCGGGGACCTGTCGGCCCTGCCGTTCCTGGAGGGCCTCTCGTTCCCCGCCGGCCTGTTCAAGGTGTCCCTGGGATCCCCTGTCAAGGGCGGGACGGCGGTTGGCGAGCGCTGCATCCACTGCGGCCTGACCTTCGACGAGTTCCGAAGCGGGGGCCGGATGGGATGCGGCCGCTGCTACGCGGCCTTCGCCCATCGTCTCCTGCCCCTGATGAAGCGAATCCAGTCCGGGGACCGGCACACGGGCCTCCGGCCCACCGGTGCCACCGCCAGGGTCATGGAGCAGGACGCCGCCCGGGAAGCCCGGGAGGCCCGGGAGGCCGCCGCCAGGGAATCCCGCCCCGAGGCCCCGCCGACGGTCAAAAGCCGGCCCAGGGTTCGGCCAGGGCCGCCAGCCGGACCCCCGCAAGCGGGATCGGCGGACGCGGCACCGGAGAGCGCCGGCCCCGCGGAACCCGGTGTTCCGGAACTTCGGGAAGAACTCCGGAAGGCCGTGGACCGGGAGGACTATGAATCCGCCGCCCGCCTGCGGGACCGGATCCGGGCCCTGTCGGAACCGGCTGACACTCCCGGGGAGAAGGATCGGGAAGAGAAGAAGGGAGGCCAGGCTCCATGACCGCACGGGATACGGATGTCGTCATCAGCAGCCGGGCCCGCCTGGCCCGCAACCTGGCCGAGTTCGCCTTCCCCGGCCGCCAGGATCCCGTGTCCGCCGGCAAGGTGGCCGACCGGGTCCGGGAGGCCCTGTTCGCGGGGAGCGACCACATGGCCCGGGCCTTCCGCCGCATGGCCATCGCCGACCTGCCGCCCCTGGACCGGTCCGCCCTGGTGGAGCGGCGCCTGATCAGCCGCGACCTGGCCCAGGACGGGCCCGGCCGGGAAGTCCTGGTCAGCCGGGACGAGCACCTGTCCATCATGGTCAACGAGGAGGACCATGTCCGGATCCAGGCCATCACACCGGGGTTCAGCGTGGACGAAGCCTTCGACCTGGCCCTCCGGACCGTCCGCTACCTGGAGGAGAACCTGGCCTTCGCCTACCACGAGCGGTTCGGGTACCTGACAGCCTGTCCCACCAATGTGGGCACCGGGCTACGGGTCTCGGTCATGGTCCACCTGCCCGGCCATGTGCTGGGAGGCGCCATCGAGCCGCTGGTGGACAGTCTCCGGAAACTCCGGTTCGCGGTCCGGGGCATGTACGGCGAGCACAGCGAAGCCGGCGGCGCCCTGTACCAGGTCTCCAACCAGGCCACCCTGGGCCTGTCCGAGGACGAAATCCGCACCGAGCTCCGGCGGGTAGCCGCCTCGGTGGTGGAGCGGGAGCGGACCTTGCGGCGGGAACTCCACCGGGTCCAGCCCCTGGCCCTGGAGGACCGGGTGGGCCGTTCCCTGGGCATCCTGCGGAACGCCCGGCTGCTGACCGCCGAGGAGGCCCTCCAGCGCCTGTCGGACCTTCGGCTGGGCGTGGCCCTGGGCCTGTGTCCCGACCTGGACGCGGGAACCGTGGACGACCTGGTGAACCGGATCGGCCCCGCCAGCCTGCAGAAGGCGCGGAACCGGGACCTGCCGCCCCAGGAACGGGACGCCGTCCGGGCCGAGGAGATCCGGACCCGGCTGGCCTCCGGGGGCGCAGCGCCTCCCATGACCCCCACCGCCCCGACGCCTGCCGACCCGACGCCACCCGGCCCCGGGACTCCGCCGGATCCCGGCCCATCCGCACCCTGACATACCCGGACCCTGACATTCCCGCAAGGAGGACACGACCATGATGATCCGCTTTTCCGAACGATCGTCCCGGGTGTTCCAGAAGGCCTACGAAGCCTCCCTGGAACAGTCGGTTCCCTACATCGGCACCGAGCACATCCTGCTGGGCATCCTGGACGAGGAGGACGGCATGGCCTATACGGTCCTGTCGGCCGGGGGTGCCGACCCCGCCCGGATCCGGGAGGCGGTCCTGTCCCTGGGGGCCGGCAAGACCGAGGAATCGCCGGAGCCTGTCGACCCGTCCGACCCGGAGGCCATCCTGTCCCGGATGATGCCCCGGACCAAGCGGCTGGTGGAGCTGGCTGCCCACGAGGCCCGGAAAATGAACCAGGAGGTCATCGAGCCGGAGCACCTCCTCCTGGGCATGATCCGGAGCGGCGAGAGCATCGCCCTGCGGATCCTGGCGAGCATGGGCCTCAACATCAAGATGATTTATGAACAGGTCCGGCAGGGTACGGCGAACCCGCCCGGAGGCGGGGACGGCCGGGAGCGTGAGCCATCCGGCGAGACCCCGGGCGAGACCGGGGCGGGATCCGGGGACCCCGCCGTGGACGAGATCAACCGGAACCTTGAAGGACGGGCCAAGGCCGGCGGAACGGGCACCCCCACCCTGGACAAGTTCGCCCGGGACCTGACGGCGGATGCGAAGGAGGGACGGCTGGACCCCATCATCGGCCGACAGGAGGAAATCGAGCGGGTGATGCAGATCCTCTGCCGCCGGACGAAGAACAATCCC
>JAKPNJ010000307.1 GCA_029548445.1 Bacillota bacterium
TTTGGCCGGACCCGCGAAAGAGATTCGCGTCTTCTTCCCGGGCCTGCAGCGGATAGTGGGGCGCGTTGTAGGCGAGGAACAGGAAGAATCGGCCGGCCCTGTGCCTGTCGATGAAGCGGACAGCCTCCGTTGTCAGGACATCCGTGAGATACCGGCCATCGCTCTTCCTCGGGACGCCGTTTTCCAGCAGCTCCCAGTTCCAGTAGTCGCTGAAGGGAGGGCACATGAGACTCTCGTCGAACCCCATGGACCAGGGCATGTTCTCGTTCGGCAGCCAGTTTCCCGGCTTTCCGTTCAGGTGCCACTTGCCGACGAGGGCCGTCGCGTATCCCGCATCCCGAAAGGCGTGGGCGATGGTCCGGTTCTTCGGGCTGATGCCTCGCCACGTCCGGCTCATGTCCTGGCCGGTCCGGTACGGATACTTGCCTGTCAGGAATGCAGCCCGGGCCGGGGCACAGATCGGCGCCGCCGAGTAATGCTGGGTCAGGACGATGCCTTCCCGGGCCATGGCATCCAGGACCGGCGTTCTGACCAGCGGATTGCCATACAGGCCCAGGTCGCCGAACCCCAGGTCATCGGCCAGGATGAACACGACATTCGGCCTGGCGCCATCGACCGGAGAGGGTTCGGAATGCGATTCCGCTGGGGAGAAGATCGTCGCGTTCGGTGAATCCTGTTCCATCATGCCGGTTCTCCTCATGCCTTCCTGCGAAAAGAAGGAACGCGCACGTTGAATCGTTTCATTTCATAGTATGACCCGCCATGGTTCTCCGGTCAAGTCATGAACCGTCCTGTGTCTTTCGACAGTTCCGCATCCCGGTTCACCCGCCACACGCATGCGGCCTTGATGGACGCACACTTCCGCAAGACCCGTATAATGGAAATCGAACGTGAAGCCGGCCGGAACCCGGAAGGCGGGCGGCCGGCACGACCCGGAAGGCGGGTGTGCCGGCGGGAGACACGGGAGCCGGCGTACCGGCGGAAACCCGGGGATGGCCGCACATGAGACGAGGAACTCGCTGGAAGCGGAGGAGGATCGGATGAAACGGGTTTCCATCTACCTGAAGGGCGATACCGGCACGCTGGCCGATCGGATCATCACGAACTGGATGCTCACGATCCGGGATACCAATCCGGCGATCCTGGAGATGTTTCGGGACCGGGACCTTCCTCCCTATCGAGACTTGCTGCCCTGGTCCGGGGAATTCGCCGGGAAGCATCTTGTCTCGGCCCATGCGCTGTATCGGCTGACAGGCCACCAGGCGCTGTACGAGAGCGCCATCGCCTTCCTTGACGAGTTGATCGGGCTCCAGGGCGAGGATGGCTACCTGGGCTGTTACCGGGAGGCCTGCCGGCTGACCGGCGCCTTCTCGCAGGACCCGTCCGCCACGGGCCAGACCTGGGATGCCTGGTCCCATTCCCATATCCTGTACGGACTCTATCTCTGGTACCGGGAGACCCTGGATGGGCGATACTGGCAGGCGATTCTCCGGGCGGCCGATTTGTTCATGCGGCTATTCTACAATGGGAAGCGCCTGGTCTCGATCGGCAACTCCGAAATGAACCTGGCTCCGCTCCACATCTTTGCCATCCTGTATCGCGAGACCGGGGATCGGAAATTCCTGGATTTTGCCATGGAGATTGTACAGGATCTGGCGCACGAGGAGGCCGGGAACTACATCAACCACTCGATCCGCGGGCTGGAATACTACCAATGCCCGAAGCCCCGATGGGAGAGCCTGCACATCGTCATGGGCATCGCGGAGCTGTATGCCTGCACGGGCGAGGTAAAGTACCTGGACGTGGCCAGGCACATTTTCTTCAGCATCCTGAAAACCGATGTCCATAATACGGGCGCCTTCTCGACGGACGAGCAGGCGATCGGGCATCCCTTCCGGAATGCCGCCATCGAGACTTGTTGCGTCATCGCGTACAATGCCCTGGCCTGCCAGCTGCTGGCCCTCACACCGGAGGTGCGCATTGCCGACTTCCTGGAACTGTCGCTGTACAATGCCGTCATGGGCGCCTTCTCGCCATCCGGCCGATGGTCCACATACAGTACGCCCATGGACGGAGAGAAGTGCGCCAATTATCACAGCATTGTCTTTCAGTCCCGGCCCGGCTCTCCAGACCTGAACTGCTGCTCGGTCCATGCGCCGAGGGGCATCGGCATGCTCGGCGAGTGGATGCTCCTGGAGCATGAGGATGTGGTCATGATCAATTTCTTCGAAAACCTCGAAGCCGAGTTTGCGTCCGGCCTCCGGATTGTCGTGTCCGGCGACTATCCTGTCCGGAACCATGTCACCATCCGCATCCATTCTCCCGGGAGCCAGAAGATCGCGATTCGGATGCCGCACTGGTCTCCCAGGACGAAGGCCGCCCTGAATGGCACCGACCTGGCGACCAGTCCGGGGACCTGGCTGGTGCTGGACCGGTCGTGGAACGGAGATGCGATGGACATCGAGTTCGATTTTGCAGCGCGCTTCCTGGACGGGGACCAGGCGTACAAGGGGATGAAAAGCCTCTACATTGGGCCGATTCTGTATGGTTTCGATGTGTCGGAGAATCCGTCCTTCAATATGGATGCCCTTCCCGGCATCCCCCTTTCCGATGTGGAGACGGCATCGCCCCGGAGAAAGCCGGACGGGCGCATCCTGCTCCCGCTGGATTGCGGCATCACGCTGAAGGACTTCTGCCACCTGGGTCAAAGCGGTTGCCGGTACAGGACATGGCTTCGGTTTGATGGATGAGGCGCTGCTCCGCCAGGCAGGGATGGAGGATCCGTTCGAAAGACCCGTATAATGGGAGTCACAATTCCAGGAAAGGGTGTGGATACCATGCACCATGTCGGAACGACGACCCTGATGACCCCGCGGCTGGTCCTGCGCCGCTTCGTGCCGGAGGACGCGGAACCGATGTTCCGGAACTGGGCGGGCGACCCCCGGGTCACGGAGTACCTGACCTGGCCGACACATCCCGACATCGACGCCTCCCGGAGCGTCATCGAGCACTGGGTCAAGGGATATGGCGAGGCTACTTCCTACCAGTGGGCCATTGAGCTGAAGGAAATCGGGGAACCGATCGGCAGCATCAGCGTTGTCCTCCAGCGGGAGGAGACGGCCATGGTCCATATCGGGTACTGCATCGGCCGGCCCTTCTGGCACATGGGCTACACCCGCGAAGCCCTCGCCGCGCTGATCCGCTTCTTTTTCACGACCGTCGGCGCCAACCGGATCGAGGCTCGCTTCGACCCCCGGAATGCCAACTCGGGGCGGGTCATGGCCGCCTGCGGCATGCGGTACGAGGGGACCCTGCGGCAATCGGACCGGAACAACCAGGGGATCTGCGACGCCAGCTACCACGCGATCCTGCGGGAGGAGTGGGAGGCGGGCTGAGGGCAGCCAGGAGGCGGGCTTCAGGATCCAGGCGCTTCATCGAAGAGGCTCCTTTGCTTGTCCGGCTCCGAGTCGGACGGCGTCCAGCCGACCCATTCGACGGGCATGCCGCGGAAACGATGCTCCATGACCTTCAGCGCTTCCTCGTTGTTGTCGACCAGGATGCAGTCCCGGCCAAGGGCGGCCGCCGCGGCCCCGAAGGATCCGCTGCCTGCGAAGAAGTCCAGCAGCCGATCGCCCGGCCGTGAGTGAACCTTGACGATCCGCTCCAGGATCCCCACCGGTTTTTGTGTCGGGTAGCCGGTCTTCTCCTTCCCGTTGGGGCTGACGACGGTATGCCACCAGGTGTCCGTCGGCGTCTTGCCGGCCTCCGCCTTCTCGGGCCCCACGAGGCCCGGGGCCATGTAGGGGATGCGATCGCATTCCTCGAGATGGAATTGGTAGTCCTCGGGATCCTTGGCATACCACAGGATGTTGTCGTGCTTGGCCGGCCACTTGCTTTTGGACCGCGCCCCGTAGTCGTACGCCCAGATAATTTCGTTCAGGAAGGACGCCCGGCCGAAGACCTGGTCGATCAGGAACTTGCAATAGTGGACCTCCCGGTAGTCGATGTGGAAAAACAGGCTGCCGTTCGCCTTCAGGACCCGGTGGGCCTCGAGGATGCGCGGCTCGATGAACTGCAGGTAATCGTCGAAGATGTCCGAGTACTCCTTCGTCCCCAGCTTGACGGTCTTGTACCGCAGGCCCTTGAACCCGGTTCGGTCGCCGATCTCGTCCCGAACGGTCGACAGCTGGGTCCTGGCCTGTTTCTTCCCCGTATTGAAGGGCGGGTCGATGTAGATCAGGTCGATGGACCCGGAGGGGATTTCCCTGAGCCGCTCGAGGTTGTCCCCGTAGCAGATCGTCAGCTTCGACATGGCGCCTCCTGGACAGAATGTTCGTTGCGCATACAAGGGTATTGTATCATGCGGGGGATTCGGAACTCCCCCCTGGTTCATGGTAGAATCGGCCTGGGATTCCGATGGACCGATCCCCGGGGCTGCATGGAATGGGACGGACGGAAGACAGAAACGACAAGGAAGTGGGGGTGCGACCGGATGGTCCGAATCCTGCTGCGGAACGCCGCGAAGATCCTGCTGGCCATCGGCCTCCTGGCCCTGCTGCTCTGTTGGATCCCGATGAAGCAAATCGCCGGGACCCGGCAGCTCGATTCCGCCAGCATCCGGCGGGTCCAGGTTTCCCTTGTCTCGGTGGAACGATTTCTTTCGCGGGGGAGGCGATCCGCCCACCTGGCGACAACGGACAACGAGGCGTATTTCCTCGGCCACGAGACCCTCCTGGCGCTACGGGTCGAGGAAGAGGAACTGGACCGGCTGGAGGGACAGGCCGCGGAACTCTGGGTCGACCATTTCGGGCGTGTCCTCCAGGTCGTAACCCGGGACCGGACATGGGTCGACTTCGAGGCAGCCCTGAAGGGACAAAAAGCCGAGGACATCCTGTTGTTTGCACTGGGTGTCGGGATGGCCTTCGTCGGGCTCCTGTGCATCGGCATCGCCACGACGGTCCTGGTGGTTACCAGGGGAAGAACACCTCCCGCCCGGTCCATGATAGGATAAAGATGTCTCCATCATGCCGACGCCAGGAGGGCCAGCGGATCATGGAATCCAACGAGGACAGGCTGGAGAGAGCCATCGCGTTTGCATCCCGGGCCCACAGGGGTGCATATCGAAAGGGAACCAGGATCCCGTATATTTTGCATCCCCTGGAAGCCGCCGCCATCGTCAGCTCCATGACCGATGACATGGACGTGATGGCTGCGGCGGTCCTGCATGACGTGCTCGAGGATACGCCTGTCACGGTAGGGCAGGTACGCGCTGCGTTTGGGGACCGGATAACGGATCTCGTTTGCGCGGAGACTGAAGACAAGCGGGAAGGCCAACGGGCATCCGATACATGGCGCATCCGCAAGCAGGAGACGGTCGACGGCCTGCGCCGCGAACCCCGCCTTGAAGTGAAGATGATTGCGCTTGGCGACAAATTGTCGAATATCCGTGCGATCAACCGGGATTGCCAGGTCCTGGGGGATGCGCTGTGGGCGCGATTCAACCAGTCGGACAAGGCGCAGATTCACTGGTACTACCGTTCCTTCGCCGATGCGATCGCGGAGTTGTCCGCTTTCCCGGCCTGGAAGGAGCTGGATAGGCTGATCCGGGAGACATTTGAACCATCCCTGAAATGAACAACTGATCTGTCGGGCTGCAGACAGCGCCACCCCCCACAGACGACTTCCGTCTCCATCCCAGGCACCCGATCGGAACGACCGGGACCCCTTTCCGATTCAGCGTGGAATATTTTTATGATTTGGCGCGTTTTTTCTTTCTGATTTGGCGCGCTTTTCATTTTTGTTATGGCTCGCTCCGGCCGATTCCCCCTGCCGCGACATCACGTCGCCATGAGCCGGTACTTGTCCAAAATCTCTCCGGGCGAGGCGCTTCCGGTTGTGCCGATCTTTCCCACAGCCACGGAAGCGGCCAGGTTTCCGACCAAGGCGGCGTCGGAGAGGCTCGCACCGGTGGAGACGGCACACGCGAAAGCCGCCAGGAAGGCATCGCCGGCACCGCACACATCAACGGGACCATCGGGATCCGGCCCGGGCGGAACCTGCACAACATGGCCCGGCCAGGCCTCCAGCAGGCAGCCCAGGGCCCCCCGCGTCACGATGGCCTGGCAATCCGTTCTCTCCCGAAATTGGATCATGGCGTCGCCGATCTCCGGAGCCCGGATGCCCAGCCGCCGGCACGCCCCGCGAAATTCCCGCTCGTTGGGCTTTGCGATCCCATGGCGATACAGGTGCACATGGTCCCGGCTGTCGACCACAACCCGCATGCCGCGTTCCGCCAGGTGGTTGATCCGCTGCCGAAGCGCCGGCGTTACGAGGCCCTGGGGGAACTGGTCGCAGACACAAAGAACGTCCACCTGCCCGAAAAGCGACTCCACCGCCTCGGCGAGCCAGGCCGAAAGCCTTCTCCCGACCGGGGTCCCGGCGAAATCGATCCGCGGATCCTCGTACCGGACGCCGGAAAGGCCCGACCGGACGGGCTTGCAATAGGCCGGCGTCGACCTGCCCCGCTCCTCGAACACCCGGTCCCGGGAGATTCCCAGCCGATCCAGTTCCTGCCGAACCAGGAAGCCCCGCCAGTCGTCGCCCAGGAGGCCGACAGCCCGGATCGAGGCCGGCCCCAGCGCCACGAGATTCGCAAGGACATTGCCCCCCGCCCCCAGGCCGATCCGTTCCTCGACAACCGGCAAGGGGTGGTGGGGCGTCTCCAGGGAGAGGTGGCTGCGGGTCATGTCGGCCATCCAGTACACATCGACGCACAGGTCCCCGACGAAGCCGATCCGGACCGTCGCCATCCGTTCCAGGAGGCGGTGCAGGGCCTCATCCAAGGCGGGCCACCACCTTCCGGTGGAGAGTGGGAATCGTGACCCGGTGGTCGCCGCAGAAATGGTGTCCCCATCCCCCCTGGCTCGTGGGGCGAAGGACGACGTTCTTCCGGGGCCGGTAATAATGCAGGACCGGGTCCTTTCCGCCGGGGAGACGACGTTTCTCCAGCGTCACGAGGTCGAAATTGGCTGTCGTGATCCGGAAGGTCGGATAGCCCAGGTTCCGGGCGATGGACAGGGCCTTGAGGAACACCTCGGGGCCAATGACCCCCGAACCGAAATTCAGGAAGACGCCGCCGTCCAGCTGGCTGACGCTGTGGCAGAAAATCCGGAAATCCCGGCCGGATGTCGCCCCGATGGCCGCGAAGTCGACCGAGGGATGCTGGTGGATGATGTCGGTACCAAGGGCGATGTGGTAGGTGCAGGGGATGCCCTTGCGGAAGGCCTGGAGAAAGAGGCAGTCGTCGGCGTAGGGGAACCGGTCCGGATGCCGTTCGGCAAAGCGGGCCAGGGCTTCCCCGTAGCCGGTCCCGTCGGCTGCGCCCCGGACCAGAGCCTCGTTCATCCAGGCGCCGGTCTCCTCCCACATGCCGAAGGATCCGTCCTCGATGGCCATGGGCACGTCCTCGCTGGTCCCGCCGAAGGCCGCCAGCTCGAAATCGTGGATGCTGCAGGCGCCGTTGCCGGCAATATGGGTCACGACATCGCGCCGCACCAGGTCAACGAGGAACCTGGAAAGGCCGCACTTGATGACATGGGCCCCCTGGAACCAGATCACCGGGCGGCCGTTGCGCCGGGCAGCGGCGATCCGGTCGGCCAGCTCGTCCATGGCCTCGTCCCCGTACGGCTCGACAGGCGCATCCAGGTTCGCCAGGTTCCCGATCCGGACCAGGTTCATTCGGTCCCGGACCGACTGGGTCCGGATGGCCTCGAAGGACAGCTCCTCAAATCGTCCCATGCCCCGCTCCTTTCCCCGAAGTCATCCGCCCCCGACGGACGACCCCAGCCCCATCCAGTCCAGGATGGCCGGCAATTCCGTAAAGTCCGGTACCAGCCTGTCTGCACCGGCCCGGACCAGGCGGTCCCGCTTGGCCACATTGAGCCGGCCCGGATTCTCCTCGTCGCTGGCGATCCCCAGGGCCAGGGCGCCGTACCGGCGTGCAACCTCGATCTCGACCCGGCCGTCCCCGACCACCGCGATTCGCTCCGGCACGCCCGGGGCGTCTTCCAGCAGGCCCCGGACCAGCGCTTCCTTGGAGCATTCCCTGGAGCGGCGGGGTGCGCCCCGGACCTCGCTGACCAGGTCCAGCACGCCCAGCAGCGCCGCCTCCCGCAGGACATCCTCGTGGTCGGTCCCGCTGGCGATGCAGCACCGGACCTTCGCGGCGCGAAGGGCCTGCAGGAAGGCCAGGGCGCCGGGGACCAGCCAGCCCGCGACACCGGGGATGCCGGAGGCGCCAGCGCCTTCGGTGCCGCTCGCGCCTCCGGTGCCGCTCGCGACGCGGGTGCACTCGCGGCCGCCGGCGTCCTGTGCGTCCCGGATGCGCCGCCCCACGACGTCCATCAGGCGCTCGTTGTACCGATCCTTGAAAAACCAGGGGTCCTCCGGCTGGGTCGAATCCGGAAACCGCCCATGGAGATACCGGCTGAACCATTCCATCTGAAGAATTGTCTGGAGCCCCGCCGACGCATGGATGTAGCGATCCAGCTCGTCCCGGGTCGCCTGGTCCGGCGGCGCTTCCATGGCCAGCCGATCCAGGAACAGGGCCATCATGACCGATTCCCATCCCCGTCGCAGCAGGGAGAGGGTGCCGTCGAAATCGAGAACGCACACCTCGATCTGCGTGGGGGCCCTGTCCGTCAGCCGTTCCATTGTCGTCGCCCATCCGCCTTTCCATGCCAGGTTGCCCGGCTGCAGGGATACCCTCCACGTTGCAGGATCCGATGCCGATTATGGTAACGTAGTTATCATAATCTGTCAAAGCCCGCGGTTCCCTTGCATATTGGGGAGGGCCGGGATACCATGACAGCAGCACACAAGCGGCCGCCCGGTTCCGGGGACAGGCCCGCCGCGACCGGGAGGCATCGGAAGGCATGAGCGACAGCCAGCGCGAAATCCTGTTCCTCCTCCGGCGAAGCCCCCGGACGCGGGTCGAGCTGGCCGAGTTCCTGGGCATTTCGCGGCCGGCGGTCTCCAAGGCGGTCGGCGGCCTGCTGGACCTGGGCATCCTCCGCGAACCGGCCGGGCGGACGTCGCCGGACGGATCGGTCCGATATCGGAAAACGCGCCTGTCCCTGAATTCGGAGTATGCACGGGTTGCCGGGCTCCACCTCCTCCGCGGCCGGGTGGATGTGGCGCTGTCGGGCCTCGACGGTCTGCCTTCGCTCCGGAAGGCGGTGGCGTTCGATGTGGCGGAACCGTGGACGAGCGTGGTGGACAGGGCCCTCGACGCCCTGGCCTCCCTGGCCTCCCCGGCCTCCCCGAACGACGGGAGCCCGCCGCAATGGATCGCCTGCAGCACCCCCGGACCCGTCGATGTCGAAAACGGCCGCCTCCTGTCGCCGCCGGGCCTCGACGCCTGGCATGGCGCCGACCTCTGCGGGTTCATAACCCGGCGGACCGGGATCCCCTGTTCGCTGGAACACGACGCCGGTGCCCTGGCGATCCTCGAGCGGGACCACGGCCTGGGCGCCCGATTCCCCTCCTTCGGCCTCCTCCAGGTCACGGGGGGCGGCGTCGGCTCGGCGGTCCTGCTGGAGGGACACCTCTTCCGGGGGGTCAGCGGGATGTCCCCCGAACTCGGCCACATGGCGGTGCAAGCCAACGGTCGTTTGTGTTCATGCGGCAGCCGCGGCTGCCTGGAAACCGTGGCGTCGGGTCCGGCGCTGTGCCGCCGCTTCGGCGAGGACTACGATCGCCGGGACCCCGGCATCGTCCGGTATGAGGCGAAGCACCTGGCCTTCGGCATCCAGGCCCTGGCGAACCTGCTGGGGCTGTCCCACTTCGTCCTGTACCAGGATATCCTGGATTCGACGGAGGACCTGGTCCGGGAGATCGGGCGGTTCGTCGGCATCGACGGGCTGTACAGGACCTTCCGGCCCCTGGAGGTGCATGGCCCCATGGCGCCCGACCCCACCCCCGGCCACAGCGCCTGCGCCCTGGCGGTGGATCGGTTCCTGCTTGACCTGTCGCAGCGAAAGTGATATTTTTGTGATATCATTTCAATATCATTTCCGCGATCGGAGGGCATGCACATGTCACAGGGATCCAGCCAGGAACCAACCATGAAGGTCTACGAAGAGATCATCCCGAAAGCCTGGAACGGCATGGCCGTCCTCATCGTCAATATCCTGCTGATGCTCGGCACCATCGCCACCATGATCTGGGGCATCGCCCTGATCGACAGCGGCACGCATGTGGGCTGGGGCGTCGCCATCGCCATCGTCAGCTGTCTCTATGCGACCCTGGTGGGGCCGGTCCTCTTCTCCGGGCTGAAGATCCTCCGCCCCAAGGAAGCCTATGTGTTTACCCTCTTTGGCAAGTACTACGGGACCTTGCGGAAGGAAGGTTTCTACTTCGTCAATCCCTTCGTCTCCGCCATCAACCCCATCGCCGAGTCCATGAGCCAGGCCCATGCGCCTGGCGAGAAACCAACGACGGCCGCCAACCCCGCCCTCAAGTCCGCCCAGACCGCCGCCACGATCCGGAAAAAGATCTCCCTCAAGACCATGACCCTCAACAACGACCAGCAGAAGATCAACGACCTGCTGGGCAACCCCATCATCATCGGCATCGTCGTCATCTGGAAGGTGGAAAACACGGCCAAGGCGGTCTTCAATGTCGACAACTATGTGGAATTCCTGTCCATCCAGTGCGACTATGCGCTGCGCAACATCGTCCGGACCTACCCGTACGACGTGTCCAGCAGCAACGACAACGAGAAGACGCTCCGGGGCAGCAGCATCCAGATCGCCGAGGACCTCCGGCAGGAGATCCAGCGCCGGGTGGATATCGCCGGGCTGGTCATCCAGGAAGCGGGGATCACCCACCTGGCCTATTCAACGGAAATCGCGGCCGTGATGCTCCAGCGCCAGCAGGCCTCCGCCATCATCGGCGCCCGCCAGATGATTGTCGAGGGGGCTGTCAGCATGGTCGAGATGGCCCTCCAGAAGCTTGGCGAGGGCGGCGTCGTCCATCTGGACGAGGAACGCAAGGCGTCCATGGTCAGCAATCTGCTGGTGGTCCTGTGCGGCAACCGGGATGTCCAGCCTGTCGTCAACAGCGGAACCCTGTACGGATGAGTGTCATGGACCCGCAGGACCGGAACAAGAAGCAGATCCTGCTGCGCCTGTCGCCGGAGCTCTGGCGTGCCATCGCCCAATGGGCCGAGGACGATTTCCGTTCGGTCAACGGGCAGATCGAGTACCTGCTGCACGACAGCGTACAGCGACACAACCGGGAACGAAAGCGGAAGCCCGGCGGGGATCCCGGTTCCCCGCCGGACGGGACGCTTTCGATATAGGTGTGTGGATTGAAGCGGATGCGCGGGAGGTCGGGTGCACTTCAGCCACAGTGCGGGCAGCAGGGCTTGGGGGCGTCGAGCCGGATTGGAAGCGGTTCTTCCGGGACTCGCTGCAGGACCAGGCGATGGCCTCCCGTGATCGCCATGGCCCGCGACACCGGCATGCCGTCAAATGGAATCAGGTAGATGATTTGGTCGTCCCGAAGCCCCCGGAAGTAGGCGTCCAGGTCCTGGGCCGCCCGGTCGTTCAGCTGGACGGCCCTGAGGGACGGCATCGCCTGCCATGTCGGGATATGCTGTGTGTGGCTCCCGCAGAGGTGGATCATGCCGCCGTTCGGATAGACGGACAGGAGCGCGTGGTCCAGCGGTGCCACATGGGATTCGTACAGGTCGGGGGACAGAAGCTGCGTTGTACACCCGCACAACTGGCCGAAGCCGGGCGGTTGGGTCCGCTCGATGGAGACCACCGGCTGCAGTTGTTGGCATGGGATTCGCTCCCGGTACCAGCGGTGCAGGGCACAGAGGGTCTCGTTGATGACAGCCAGGTCGCGGCCCGCCGCCTCCGGTTCCTCGATCATGGCCAGCAGGATGCGTTCTCCATACAGGTTGACCGCAATGTTCAGGGCGCTGGCGATGGTGGGAAGCCCAAACAGGGGAACCGTCACCTGGTGGGACAGGAAGGCTTCGGCGACCCGGCGGGCCAGGGACCAGGTGGGGTCCCGGTCGAGATCCGGCCGGGACAGGGATCCGATCGGCGTGTCGAGATAGTGGTTGTACCATTGTCCGGATGCCTCGTCGAAGAAGACCGGCGCGCCAAACATGCGGTCGATGAAATGGACGCCATAGGGCCCGAATTCCAGGCAGGAGGGCCGAAACACCCGCGGGTCCCTGACCGCCGGCGCCTTCCCGTCCAGCATCAGCAAGGCTTCCTCAACCCATCTCTCGGGCTCCCGGTACGGATCGACAGGTGGCCAGGCCCATTCCCCGGACAGGACATACACGTCGTCCGGATCCTGGCCATTGAAGATCGAGGACAGCGCAGTGAAATGCCTGTCGCGGGCTTCAGCGAGGTCATGGCGGCGCAGGTTGTCAAAACGAATTGGATGCGGTCTCATGGCGTACTCCTCCCCGATTGGACCGGCAGATCGATGGGCCGCCGCGAGCCCGACGGGACAGGTTGCGGAAGAAGGGTCGGCCCGGATATCGACGGCTCTCCATTCTCTTCGAAATGGAGCCGGTCCATCCAGGCTTCCCGGGAACTGCCGCCCGAAACAGGGTCCCGGTGGACATGATACACGACCAGTCGTTCGGTCCCGTCCGGCGAGGCGACCACGCTGCAGTGGCCGGGGCCGGACACGAGGAGGTCCGCCTGTGGGCTGCCTTTCGGTGCGCTCTCGAGAATGGGGTTGCGGCCGATTTTCGTGTAAGGTCCGAGAGGCGAAGTCGACAGGGCTGCGCCAATCGCATAGGTCCTGTCTGCGTAATGATTCGCAGAGTACAGCAGGACGTAGGTTTCCCCCTGCCGGATCACGAACGGGCCTTCATTCCAGCGCCAGGAAGGACCCGATCGAAATTCCCATTCCTGCTCCGGACGAAGGAGAAGCACCGGATCGCCGAGAAGGGTTCTCAAGTCCCCGGCCACTTCCACACCATACAGATGGCTCTCGTGAACGCCATCCACGATGTTTTCCGAGCAGTCGCGCACGAAATACAGCCAATTCCGTCCGTCCTCTCCGAGGTGGACATGGGCGTCGATGGCGGCATAGCCGAAATCGAACAGGGGCCGGTCCGAGTCCAGACGGTAGGGGCCCTGAGGATGGTCCGACACGGCGGTCCCGATTCGAAGGCTGCGATTCCTGTGCCACCGGGCGGAAAAGAACAGGTGGAAGCGTCCCCCTGACTCGACAACCTCCGGCGCCCAGAAGTCTTCCGTCGCCCATGAACCCGGCGGATTGCGGAAGGCATATCCGGAAGGCTCCCAGGTAACCAGGTCGTCCGAGGACCAGGAGAGAAATCCATCCGGAGCCGTTGTGCCGAGGCAATGATACCGGCCATCCGGTGCGCGAAACACAAATGGATCGCCGATCTCTGCGGAAAGGATCGGATTCCGGAATACAGCGGAAGAAGTCGGAAGCGACATGCTGTTTATCCTTTCAGGGATCCTACGAAAACACCCTTGACGAAATGCCTCTGGATAAAGGGATAGACCAGCATGATCGGCAGGGTGGCGATGACGATGGTACAGTACTTGACCAATTCCCGGTAGGCGTTGGTGACGTTCAGGTCGGACCCCATGGCGCTGACCATGCTTCGCGTATCGTTGGAGATCAGGATTTCCCGCAGGATCAGCTGGATGGGATATTTGTCCCGGTCTCTCAGGAACACCATGGCGGGGAACCAGGAGTTCCAGTTGCCGACGGCGTAATACAGGAGGATGACGGCCAGCGTCGCCTTGGTCATGGGGACGATGATGCGGGTCAGGATCACCAGGTCATTGGCACCATCCAGGTTGGCCGACTCTTCCATGGCGTCCGGAACCGCCTGGAAACCGGTGCGCATGATGATCAGGTTCCACGTGTTGATCGCGAAGGGAAAGACGAGGGATGTCCAACGGTCGATCATGCCCAGGTCCTTGACCAGCAGGAAAAACGGGATCAGTCCGCCGCCAAAGAACATGGTGAAGAGGATCATCAGCGTGATCGCCTTGCGGAACAGCAGGTTCTTCCTGGACAGCACATAGGCGCCCAGGATCGTGAAGACCATGTTCGTGACCGTTGCGGCCGTCACATAGAACAGGGAGTTGGTGAATCCCCGGAGGATGCCCGGCTCCCTGAAAACAAGGCCGTATCCGTCCAGCGTGAATCCCAGCGGGGAGAGCAGGACCCCCTTGAAAGCCATGAGGCGCAGCGGATCGCTGACCGAGGCATACAGGACATACAGCACGGGATAGATGCACGCCAGGGTCAGCAGCAGCAACAGGGTGGAATTGATGGCATGGAACGCCAGGTCACCCGGCCTGTTTCTCATCTGCCCTTCTCCTTACCAAATGCCGACGTCCGAGTGGGATCGGCTCAGGCGATTCGTCGAATACAGCAGGATAAAGTTCAGGACCGCAGTCATGAGCCCGATCGCCGTGCTGAAGCTGAAGTCGAAGTCCACGAGGCCCCGCCTGTACACATAGGACGATATGATGTCTGCGGTTTCGTATGTCAGCGGGTTATAGAGAAGGATCACCTTTTCATACCCGTGGTTCATCATGCCGCCGACCGTCAGGATCAGCAGGATCCCGATGGTGGACGAGATGCCCGGCAGGGTCACGTGGCGCATCTGTCTGAACCTTCCGGCCCCGTCCATGCGGGCCGCTTCATATAGCTCCGGATCGATGGAGGCCAGGGCCGCCAGGTAGATGATGCTCGACCAGCCGATCCCCTGCCAGACGCCGGACAGGGTATAGATGGGCCGGAACAGGGACGCTTCGCCCAGCAACGCGACCCGCTTGCCGCCGAAGGCAGCCACGATGTGGTTGACGAGTCCGTCGGACGCCGTGAAATTGATGATGATCCCGCACACGACCACCAGGGATATGAAGTAGGGCAAGTAGGTCAGGGTCTGGATGGATCGCTTGAACACGCGGTTCCGGACTTCATTCAGCATGAGGGCCAGCACGATGGGGGCCGGGAACCCGATCGCGAGGCCCCAAAGGTTCAGCATCAAGGTGTTGCGGACGACCCGCCAGAAATAGAGACCCGTGACGAAGTCCACGAAATGCTTCAATCCGACAAAGGGGCTGCCGAACAGGCCAAGCCTCGGCTTGAAGTCGACGAAGGCGATGAGCGCCCCCCACATTGGCAGATAACAAAAAATGAGATAGAAGGCCACGACCGGAAGAGCCATCAGGTACACCAGCCAGTGTTTCCGAAAATCCCTTCGGATCCTGTCCATTGTCATCCCCATCGATCCTTTCTGGCAATCGTGCCGATCCGCGGAAGGAGGCGTGTTTCGGGCCTCCTTCCTCGGACGCACGGGGCAAGGCCTGGAGATCAGCGCTGGTTGTAGCGTTCGAGTGCCGTGTTGTACAGCTCGAGGAATTCCTCAAGGCCGACGTCGTTTGCCTGGGTCACGAAGGTATCCCAAGCGTCGACCGGTTCGGTTCCCCGGATGATCTTGGCAAACACTTCATTCCGGAGGGTCCGGATTTGGGTGTCCAGGGCCGAGACCCGGGAAGACTCCTCCGCCGAGAACGTCACGGGCGGGACGAAGTAGGCTCCGTCGATCGAATCCGTCCAGAATTGGCGCATTTCGCCCGACACGACGCTTTGCACGATGATCGGGTTGGCATTGTGCTCGTCCCGGATGAAGGGTCCCCAATGCATCTTGTATTTCCAAAGGGCATTGACGGCGGGCACCTGGTCGGGATCGTTGTAGATGATGCTCCCCTCCCAGAGATACGGCACCTTGTTTTCGTCCAGCTTGTGCGTGATGTCCGGCATTCCGTAGTTATACAGCTGCCACCCCTTGCGGGTATACCCGAAGTCCAGGAACTTGACGGCAGCCTCGATTTGGACGCAGGACGTGGTGATGGCGGCTTCCTGTCCGCCGTTCTTGAAATGCTTCCAGCGATAGTGGATGACATCGCCCTTCTCGAGAACGGGGTAGGGCGCGGCCACAAACTCGATGTTCTGGGGAGCCAGCATGCCGTAGGCCGTATCGGGGGACTGGGTGAATGCCCCGCACTCTTCGGACAGGATCGTCGCCGTAAAGGAATTCCAGTCCCGGGTCGCGAAGTCCGAATCGATCAGGCCTTCCGCATACCATTTCCGCAGTTCCGTGAGAGCCTCCTTCATGCCGGGCTGGGTCGGACCGAACCGGACCTTCCCATCCCGATAGAAGACCCATTCATAGGCGTCATACGCGCTCAGGAAGATGCCGCACCAGTCAATGGCGGCCACATCGCCCGTCGGGCTGAAAACGAGCGGGAAATCCGCCCCCTTCTGCTCCTTGAAAGCCTTCAGCATGGTGTACCAGTCCGACATGGTCTCCGGCACCTGGAGCTGCAGGTCGTCCAGCCAGGCCTTCTTGACCATGGGTCCCCACCAGGCCCATTCGCCATACGGGGACAGGCAGTAAAAGGCTCCGAGGTTGCCCTCGTCGTCCAGGGTCGTCTTTCTCCGATCATCGTCCGACTCGCGGAACGCCATGTAGTTGGGCGCATAGTCGAGGGCATAGTCGTTCAGTCGAAGGTAGACGCCGTCCTTGATGCCCGCCGTCACACCGCCTTTGTAGAGGCCTGCCGGCTGGATGATGTCGGGGAGTTCGTCGGAAGCCACGAGCAGGCTGAACTGCTCGTTTACCTGTCCGACAGCCGGATGGATCCACTCGATGTGGACATTGGTGATGGCCTCGATCTCCTTGAAAATGTCGTTGTCGTCATAACTCGAGATGGCCGGGGCCGCCCAGCCCTCGATGGGAACCCAGTAGGTCAGGGTCACCTTCTCGGCCAGCGGATAATTGCCCATGTCGTTGGGCAGGCCATAGGGATCGTTTACGTCGGTCACGCCCTGGACTTCTTTCGGGGTCGGCGTCGCGTCCGGTGTTGTACCCTGGGTGGGAGCGGATGTCGGGGTCGTCGACTGGCCGCAGGCCGGCAGGAGAAAGGCCAGCAGGGCGATCGACAATCCGAGGGCGAGGATGCGGACATGTTTTCCCATGACAGAATCCCTCCATTTCATCTGTCGAGACGTCGTGGATTGGTCTTCAATTCGGAATGGGTGCACCCTCAAGTCAAATCATAGAGAGGGAGATTTCGGGAGTAAAGACCCAGGTTTTGCGACGGAGGCCGTTTTTTATCCTGCGTCCCCAATGGTGTGGACTATCGTTTCTTGTCCATTCGTCAGATTTTGACCAGGAAGCGGAAATGCCGTGCGACGAACGAACGCGGGGCCTGGTCCATCACCGGGCATCGTATCGTTCGACCGCATCCTGCCACATGGCCAGCATCTCGGACAGACCCATCTTCTCGACCTGGGCGACGTAGTTCTCGAAATTGTCGATCGGTTCGACTCCCATGATGAACTTGACCACCATTTCGCTGACATACGTGCTGATCTGCGTGGAGATGGCGGCTTCCCGCTTGCCCTCCTCGGGCAGCAGGGTTGCAGGTGGCATGCTGTAGGCGCCGTCGTTGCTTTCCGTCCAGAATTGCCTGGCACGCCGGGATTCCTCGCTCATCACGAGGATCGGGTTCGCGTAGTGCTCGTCGCGGAGGAAGGGCCCCCAATGCAGCTTGTACCGCCACAACGCATTGACGGTCGGGATGCCGTCCGGATCGTGATAAACGATACTGCCCTCCCAGAACATCGGCTTCCCGTCCTCATTCTTGATATGGGTCCGTCCCTCCAGCCCGTAATTGTAGAGCTCCCAGCCGTCGCGACCGTACCCGAAGTCCAGCCACGCGACCGCGACTTCGGGCGTTCGGCATTGGGTCGTGATGGCGGTTTCCTGTCCCAGGACTTTCGTTCCGCGATACCGCATATGGATCGAGTCGCCGATTTCACGAACCGGGAAGGGAGCGGCAACAAAGGACAATCCATGGGGTTCCAGGATGGAGGTCATGGTATCCGGCGACTGGAAAAAGGCCCCGGACTTTCCGTTGATCGCCATCTGCTGCCACTGCTGCCAGTCGCGAACGGCAAAATACCGGTCGATCAGCCCTTCCGCATACCACTGTCGCATCTCCGCAAGGTATTCCTTCATGCCGGGTTGGGTCGGTCCGAAGCGAACTTCGCCATCCTTTCGATACAACCAATCATAGGCGTCATAGGCGCTCATGACGAGGCTGGTCCAGTCCCGTCCATTGGGGGGGAAGAGCAATGGCGCTTCGGCTCCTTTCCGATCCCGAAATGCGGTCAGTACCTGGCGCCAATCCGAGATGGTGACCGGGATGCCCAGGTCCAGTTCCTCCATCCAGTCGGCTCGCAGCATGGGTCCCCACCAGGTCCATTCCTCGTAGGGAGAAAGGCCGTAAAATGCACAGAGGTTCCCTTCGTCGTCGCGGGTCCCCCGGGCAATCTCCGGGTCCCGTTCGCGCAGCCATTTGTAATTCGGTGCGGTGCTGTCGATCAGTTCGTTGAGGCGCAGGTACACTCCATCATTGACTCCGTTGGAGATGCCGCCCCGATAGCGGGAAGCCTGCTGGATCATGTCCGGCAGTTCGTTCGATGCGATCATCAGGTTGAACCGCTCTGTCTCCTGCCCGGGGGCCGGATGGATCCACACGATCCGGATGCCTGTCCGTCGCTCCACCTCGGCAAAGATCTCGCAATCGTCATAGCTGGAGATCGCCGGGAGCGCCCAGCCCTCCAGCGGAACCCAGCAGGTCAGGGTGTGGTCGGGGTCGGAAGCGCCATCGGTTGGATTGGCTCCTGTCGGCTTGCCCGTTGCGCTCCCCGTTGCAGCCGGGGATATCCTGCCATCTCCCGGGATACATCCGGCACACACGACAGCCAGGAAGAGTGCGGCCACCAGGGGCCGCCATGAAGAACGGCCCTTCATCTCCCGGCCTCCCTTCCGTCACCGGCCTGCTTGGCATACCGGCCAGGTGACATGCCGACATGCTTCTTGAAAACACGGATGAACGAAATCGTGCTGTCATACCCGACTTGTGCGGCGACATCCTTAATGGGCAGGCAACCCTTCCGGAGCAGTTCCCTGGCCTTCTGGATCCGGATCGACTGGATATGGTCGAGCAGTCCCACGCCGGTCCTTTTCTTGAATGTACGGGAGAGGTAGGGAACCGAAAGGCCGAAGGTGTCGGACAGGGAACTGACGTTGAGGTTGCTGTCCATATAGTGCTGGCTGATATGGGTTGCGATGGTGTCCATGAGCGATCCGCCCTTGGATTCTTCCCTGGCCCGGACATACGCGCTGACGCTGTCCAGGATGTGCCGCATTTCTCCCTGGAGCTGGACAAGGGTTTCGCATCGGGCGAACCGTTCTTCCGGATCAATGGCGCAAAGAAAGCTTGGATCATATCGGGCTGTCAGGTCATGGATGGCCTCCAGGATGTATCCGGTCAGGGCATACATCCGGAACCGCATGACGGATATCTGCGATACCCCGGATGGGTCTTCCGCGAGGGTTTCGCAAATCCTGTCCAGGATCTCTTTCGCCCTCTCGAAATCACCGGCTTCGACGGCGCTTCGGAATTTCCGGTCCTCCGCCATGTTGACGAAGAGATTGCCATCCGCAGGTTTCCGGATCGTTGCATACGCCATGACCGGGACTTCCCCGACCTGGCGCAGGTACTCCATGACTTCCAGCGCTTCGGCATACGCATCCGGAAGCGATGTGAACGATGCATGCTGCGCACTGACTGCAACATGGATCTCGATGCCGAATCCCGACGAGGCGATCCTGCAGCACTCGTCCGCGATCCGGACCAGGTCCCCCGGCGACAGGTCGGCATCGGACCCCGATCGGTGGAGGATGCAGGCGAGAAGGGTATCCAATTCCGCCACAACGGCATCCCCACATTTCGAGTATTGTTCCTCGAAAAGGTTTCCGAGAACGAAACGGGCCAGGGAGAGCGGTTCGGGAGTGCCCACAGGCCTGCCTTCGAAAAAGAGATCGCTCCGGTCGCTGACATCGATCAGCAGGACCGCGAACATCCCGTCGTCCCATGGGATGTCGAACTCCTGGCAACGCTCCTGGAAAACGGTCCGGCTCTCGATTCGACCCCTGAGTAAGTCGCTGACAAAGACATTTCGCATGGCGTTCTTCTGGCTCTCGATTTTCCCCTGAAAATCGCTGCGGTCCTTGAGAAGTCGCTGCAGGCAGCTCTCGATGAAACGGAACTCGTCCTCGTCGAGGTCCCGGGCCCCTGCCTCCAGGCCGGAAAACAAGTTGACCAGCTTGCGGAGCGGCGAGTAATTGATCCGGATCGAATACATCGTGAGGAAGACGCCGGCAAACAGGAAGGAAGCGAGGCAAATGGCGAAAATGGTTCGGACGATGTCGAGCTTTTCATAAAAGACAGAAGTGGGCATAAGAAAGACATAGGTCCAGTCCGTCACTTCAGACGAAACATGGGTCACCATGTACTCCCGGCCCTGGACATCAATCCCGAAGGAGGCAGGTCGCCCGGCCAGTCCCTCATGTGTTATGTCGGCTGGCAGGTCGACCCGTCCAGCCCGCGAGATGACCTGGTCGGATGAATTCAGGATGGCGACTGCCCCGCCGTCCGAGAGCCAGTCAAATGCGGATAGGTTGGCCTGAAGGATATTGTCCCGCAGTGAGATGATCAGCGTTGCGTAGGGAGTCACATTCCGGTCGAAGGGGATGGATTGGAGAAACAGCAGGCTGAACCCTTCCGTCCCCTGGTCTCCTGCCCTCCCGAGCTGGATATATTCCCGATTGTGCTGGCCCTTGAGCATCTGCAGGAACTCCATATAGGGCAGGGATTCGCTCTCGTGGAATGACTGGTACCAGTCGAAAGAGCCATACACGGAGTTGCTCCGCACGACGAGGCTGACATTCGGCAGGTACAGGCTGACGTCGTCGATGAAGGCGTTGACGACCATATAGTTATGGAACTGGGAAATGATCTCCGTCAGGAGGAAGTTCTGGTAGTCCGTAAAAGTCCCTTCCTGGTAGATAATATTTTGGACCCTCTTGCTGAGCGACACCTCGATCCCGATGTTCTCGACATCCCGGATCCGGCTGTCGACAATCGACCTCAATTGGGCCAGGGAGTTCAGGCTGCTCTTCCTGGCTTCGGATTCCAGGATGTCGACGGACGTCCTGTACACGAGGTACAGCGGTCCGATGGCGATCATCATCAGGACAAGATAGGAAAGGACGAACTGGACGAAGACCTTGCGCGTGGGTGCCTTGGGAAGTCGCCTTCCGTATGGCCCTGCAGGTTTCCTCGGCTTGTCCGGCATGCATGCCCCCGCTCTTTCTTCCCTGATCCGCCAGGCCCAGTCGAACCGAATGGTTCAAGGCCGGCGAACCCAGTATATTGGCCCCCGAGAATCCGTGTCAATGTATGGGGCGTCGTGGGGAACCGACAGGTCCGGGCCCCCTTTCGTCCCGTCGGATCGGAAGGAATTCCCGGAATCCTTGCCGTGAGAGCAACATCGGTGATGGCCACGCATTCGGACCATACATTTTTCCATGCATGTCCGGCCTGCGTGCAAAAACTGATAACGCCCCCGGGTCCGTCTGCAAGGCAAGAACTGCTCATGGAAACAAAAGCCAATGCTTTACATGCTTCGTTCCGATTTCTACGATGGGGCCATGGTGCACCATATGAAACGGGAATGCCGGAGCCGGAAAGGGTTTCGGCCAAGTTCGAGATAGGGAGGATACTATGGGGAAGAAAATTCTTGTGGTCCTGTCCATCCTGGTCCTGTTCCTGGTGGGCGTTGTTTCGGTTGTGTCGGCGGAGGCCGTTCGGTACGAGGCAGACAAGGCCGTCATCAACAACGCGCAGGTCTACACCGGCTTCCCGGATGCGACGGAAGGCCTGTGCGTCGGCTATGTGGATTTCGAGGACAGCTATGTGGAGTTCACCGTGCCGGTCGATGTTGCCGGAACATACCAGATCCTGATGCGCGTGTCGACAGGCGATACAGGCGCGTCCCATTTCCTGACGGTCAACGGCGTCCAGGTCGATGAAATCGTCTATACGAAAGAGGGCGCCGGATGGGGCGTTTTCGCGGATTACATCCGGGAAATCACGCTGCAGGCCGGCAACAACACGATCCGGATGTCCAAGGGCGTCATGTATGCCGCTCCGGACTATATCGAACTGACCCTGGTCGAAGCGGAAGCAACCGCCGCGCCGACGGAGGAGCCCAATCCCCAGACCGGGGATCCGGCCCTCCCCTCGATCCTCCTGGCCGCCGCGGCATCGGTCTCCGCACTGGCCACGTACATCCGGAAGGGCCGCTGACAATTCCGGCATCCCTGTCGGTACAATGGAGGGGAAGGGCGGGTACCCCCGCCTTCCCCTCCTGACTCATAGCGGAGGAATCCATGAAATTGTTCCGTGCGATCGGCTGCCTTCTCCTCGTGGTCCTGGTGACGACGGGATGCAGTCGAATGGAGCCCACCGATTTGACTGCACCGACCGGTGGGACCGGGATCCCGACCCCCTTGGCAGGGACCGGAAGCGGCTTCTCCAATCCCCTGTGGGAAGGGGCGGATCCCTATGTGATCCGTCATGACGGCCGCTATCTTTTCACGCACTGCGATGGTCACAACAGCATCTATGTTTCCGAAAGCCAAACCCTGGCAGACCGCGGACCGATGACCCTGGCCTATCGCTTCCCCGCAGGGCAATGGAATTCCTCCCTGGTTTGGGGTCCTGCGGCGCTGTTCCGCTGGGAGGACGGGCGATGGTACATGCTGTATTGTGCGGCGGACGGTCCCGACCTGGCCCTGAACAATCCCAACCATCGGCTGGGTGTACTTCGGGCCATTTCGGATGACCCCCTCGGTCCATACGAAGACCTGACCGCCGATGCCCCGCTGAACTCGGGAGGGGCCTGGGCCATTGCCGCCCAACCGTTCCAGGACTTCGAAGGCAACTGGTACATCGCGTGGTCAGGATGGGAGAACCAGGATTCCGAGTTCCCCCAGAACACCTATATTGCACCGATGGAAAACCCCTGGACCATCGGGGACCGGGTCATGATCTCGACCCCCGACAGGATTTGGGAGCGAAGCATCCAGCCGGTCCAGGAGGGACACATGGTCCTTCGGCGGGAGGACCGGCTGCTGATGTTCTACTCGGCCGACGCCAGCTGGACGGACAACTACAGTCTCGGCATGCTGGTTTACAGCGGCGGGGATATCCTGGATCCGGCCTCCTGGGTCAAGCATCCCCAGCCCGTGTTCTACCGGACCGAGAAAGTCCGCGGGCCGGGAGGACCGGCGATTGTCCAGTCTCCCGACGGGACAGAGGACTGGCTCCTGTATCATGCGGCCCAATGGCCGGGCTCGGGCTGGCGGCGCTATGTCAGTGCTGTCCGGTTCACCTGGGACGCATCCGGCTTTCCGGATTTCGGAGACCCGGTCCCGTACGGCCAGCGGATGGAGTTGCCGTCTGGAGATCCGGGACTCCTGCCGGTTGATTTGTATGACTGTACCTGGAGCAGCGATCGGTGGTTCGACTGGACCACGTACGGAGGAGAGTGGACGCTGTCCGGTGGCGGAACCGGACGGCGGTATGTCCTGAAGGGAGCCGAGACCACGGCCAAGTCACTGGTCCGAAGCGCGGTATACCGGGATCTTGCCATGCAATGCACCGTGACCCTGACAAGCAGGGAAGCCGGAACCGATGCAGGCCTGGTCTTTCGTGCGACACAGCCCCATGTGGGACAAAACGGCCTCCATGGCTATTACGTGGCCCTGGATGCCGGAAGCGGAATCGTGACCCTGTATCGGAAGACCGGTCGCCGGGCGGTGGAACTGGGTTCCGGACCAATGACCCTGGACCGGTTCGTCGAGTACCGGATTGGCGTCGAGGCGGAGGGGCCGACGATTCGAATTTTCGTCGAGGACATGGCGAACCCACTCTTCGAGGTGGAAGATCCGGTGTACAGGGAAGGCGCCATCGGCGTCTGTGCCCGTGGACAGGGGGCGGACTGGAAACAATTGGAAAGCCGGTCTCTCGACTGAGCCGCGAAGGAGGAAGTCTTCTCCTCCGCCGCCAACCCCTCATTCCAGGAAATGGCAGATGTCCAGGATGATGCGGCCTTCCGCATCGGGTTCCGTAAAGCGCGGGCAGGCGTAGCGCTCGAAGAACCAGGTCGCCCCGTCCTCCCCCGACCGGATCCGATACCCGAGGGCCACAAGCTGCGCCGCGCACTGGTACTCCATCCCGAACACCTCGCCAAACGCCCCCTTCAGCCACACGACCCCGAGGCGGGAGGCCGGAAAGTCGACGGCCTCGAATCCCTCGGGCGGGGCGATCCCGGGGGCGACGAACAGGCCGATCCAGTACTGGAAGGGCTCGCCGTCCCGATGCCGCATCAGGCCCAGATAGGCGTCGCTGTCCTCGAAGAGGGCATGGCAGGCTGCTTCGCCGCCGGCCGCTGCCTCGAGGGTCCGGAACCAGCCGCTGGCCATCCACTCCTGCCACTGGGCGCCGAATCCGCCGTGGACCCGGTCGTCATCCCCGTACCTCTTCCCGATGAACCGAACGGCCGGCATGTCCTGGACATACACACGCTCGATATTCGCCATGGCGGGGCCTCCTTTCTGCACGGACCTAGTCGATTTCCTGTCTCAGGCGGATGTCGAACTCGGTCTCCTTCCCGCCGAGTCCGGTTTTGACAAACCATGCGGCTCCCCCCCGCACCTGCTTTACCAGGCTTGCATCCTCCGGTTGGGTCAACATGGGGAACGGCCCCGCCCTGAACGAGGCCTGGTCCAGGGTCCCGGTGGTGCGAAGCTGTACGTTCATCCTTCTCCGGTGGCGCAGATGCCGGAGCTCCATGGACAGGAACTCGACCCCGTCACGGGTGCAATATGGGATGTCCGTCACGGTCATCCTGTCGAAGTTCCAGGGCATCCTGGGTGTCAGGACCAGGTGGCCGTTCCTGTCGGATGAAACCCCGGCCATCATCAGCATGGCCTTCACCGGCTCCGCCTGCTGGACGAGGCTCCCTTCGTCTCCCGGATTCTCATGGACGTTGACGCCATTGGATCCGCATCCGTAGGTATGGTCCAGTCCCTGCTCGTAATTCCCATAGCTGAAGCACTCGTGCAGC
>JAKPNJ010000310.1 GCA_029548445.1 Bacillota bacterium
AGACGAACCTGCAGGGGCAGGATGTGGGGCGCGGAGGGGCCGTTGCTCCGACCCCAACGCCAGACCCGGCCCAGGCCGTCGATGGCCAGGGACTGCCGTCCGCCGCAGGCCAGGGCCTTGACGCCGGTCAGGCCGGTTACGGTAAAGGGGGTCGCCACCTGGAACTGGTTTGATCGGGCCGGATCGATGCGGCCGTCGGTCCCGCTGCCCCACCCGTACAGAGTGCCCGTTACGTTGACGGTCAGGGTGTGGTCGCTGCCGCAGGACATGACCCGACTGTCCTTCAGCGCCGTCACGGTGTCGGCCAGGACTGCGGGATAGGGAAGTTCCGTCGGATGGATCCCCTCCGGGCGGCCCAGGGCATTGGAGTATGTCCGACCCCAGGTCAGGGCCTGGCCGAATCGGTTCAGGGCCACGAAGAAATCATCCCCCGCATCCGCGACCACCAGGTTGCCGACAGGGAATCCCTCGGTATCCACCAGCAGGGCAAGTTGGCCTGGTGAAGTCACCGGGCCGGCATACCCGGTCCCGTCTTCCAGGATCACCACCACGTCCTGGGCGTTCATCGCCACCATCCGAACCTGGCCCAGGGGACCCGCCGCTGTGCCGAGGGAGGTCATGGCCAGGTCCCGCCCGAAGAGGCGGGCGCTGCCGTCCTCGAACCAGACCGCGGAATAGACGCTTCCCGCCGCGATGCCCCTGACGGACAGGAGCGGCAAGGCCTCCGGGCCCAGGACCGGCATCGGCCGGGTAACCCGGGCCTCGGTGGAGCCCACCGACAGCATGGATCGGGTGTTGGCGCCGAAGGCCATGACCGATCCGTCCTGCATCAGCATCAGGGAATGGGCGTCTCCTGCAGCGATGCTGCGGACCATGCCGCCCGTGGACGGATCGTGGATGCGGATCGGGTCGGGGCTGGCTTTCGTCGTGCCGGTTCCCATCTGGCCGGAGGCGTTCTCCCCAACGGACCAGACAGCCCCGGTCCCGTCGAGGATCAGGGCATGGTTCGGTCCGGCCGCCACGTCGACGGCGACAGGGGACATGGAGACCCCCTGCAAGGACAGGGACTGGCCGGACACCGGTACGCCCATCGCCACCAGGCCCGGGAGAAACACCGGGGCGAAGGCCAGGGCCAGGGCCAGGACCAGGGCGGGCCACAGGAAGCGGCGGCGGATTCCGCCGGCGTTCGGCGAAGTCGGAAACACTCGCATGGCGAAGGTCCTCCCACGGGCTCCGGCGTCGGACACGGGAATTGGGGATCGGCGGCCGGATGCGCGGCGGCAATCGACCTTGAGTATACCGTCATGGGTAGGCATCCCGCAAGTCGGCGCATTGGGCTGCCCACCCGATGCCGGATCCTTGTCCGTGATTCCCTCCTTGTGGTATGATCACGCAGGATCCGGATGCCGGGACACACCGGCACGGATTCCGAACCTGACTGCAAGGATGTCCGCGCAGGAAGCTTCGATGGCCCATTTCCGCCGCAGCCCGCCCCGGGCTGCGATCCCGCGGACCTGCCGTCGGCCTCCTGCTCCGGAGAGGGAGAAGGAGGCCGTTTCCATGGATCGGATCGCGGTCCTGAGCCTGATCCTCGAGGATCCGGGCTCCGTCGGGGAAGTCAACCGCCTGCTCCACGAGTGCGGAGACCTGGTGGTCGGCCGCATGGGCCTTCCCTATCGGACAAGGGGACTGTCCATCATCACCCTGGTGCTGGACGGTCCCCAGGAACGAATCAGCGCCCTCTCCGGCCGATTGGGCCGGCTGTCCGGCGTGCGGGCATCCACAAGCTATGCCAAGGCTCCGGCCGAGGCATCCCGGGAGCCGTCCGGCCCAGCCGGACCATGAACGAGGAGGACGACCCATGACCCGCAACACCCGCTTCCTGACCCGGACCGCCCTGCTGCTGGCCCTGACGCTGGTTTTCCAGTTCGCCGGCCGGCAGATCGCCTTCGCCCTGGGGCTCGCCGCCTTCCAGAATTTCATCGTGGGGCCCCTGGTGAACCTGGTGCTGCTGGTCGCCACTGTCATGGCCGGATTCTGGGGCGGGGCCGTCGTGGCGCTCCTCTCCCCCCTGGGCGCCCTGCTGACCGGCGGGCTGACGGAACCCCTCTTCCTTGCGATCGTCGGAATCGGCAACCTGCTCCTGGTGGCGGCCTTCGCCCTGGGAGACCGGATGGGGTCCGGACGGAAGGCATCCGCGACGCTGGCGCTGCGGATCCTGGGGCTCCTGGCGGGTACCGGGCTCAAGACCGCCTGGTTGTGGGGCGGCATCCTCCTGTATGTCGATCGGATGGGCTTGCCTGCCAAGCAGGCGGGGGCCCTGGTCTTCGCCTTCAGCTGGCCCCAGGCGGTCACGGCGGCCGTCGGCGGCGGCCTGGCCCTGGTGCTGCTGCCTGTCCTGGAGAAGGGATTCAGGAAGACGTAAGCCGGACGGTCCCCTGTCCTGCGGGATCGCCGTCGTCATCGAAGAGTTCGTAGGACAGGACATCGCCCTCGATGACCAGGTTCCGGGCCTGCACGATACCCGTCGGGAAGGCGTCGGTCCGCAGGGGCTGGATCCGGGACGGATCCGTCAATAGGACAGCATCGAGGGGGGCCTGGCAGATCCGGGCCGAGTCGTCGAAGTCGGAAAAATAAAGAGTCTCCCCGTGCACGACCGGGTAGTATCCCCGGATCTCCCTGGGTCGCCGGCTTCCCCGAAGGACCGGCGTCGGGCCGATCCCGTCCGGCCCGGACAGGGTCAGCCGATCCCCGTTCTCCCCGTCGGCGAACAGCCAGTACCCATCCGCCAGGCGCAGGACATGCCGCATCCGGTGCATCCAGGAGAACCGGCCGCTGTCGCAGGTCACCGGGGCGAACTCGGGCGCATGGTCCTTTCGGATGTCCGCGTCCGTCAGGAACAGGTAGGTACAGTTGGCCTGGCCCGGGGCGTCCGGCGTCGGGTCGTCCCAGGTGGCGTCCACGTGGTACCACTCGTCGTCGACCTGGACCAGGTTCCAGGCATGCCGCTGGCCCAGGGACTCGCCGGACATGTACAACGCCGGGATGCCCGCCCGGTTGCACAGGATGGAGAGGGCTTCCGAATATCCCTGGCAGACCGCCAGGCCTTCGAAGAAGACTCCCGCCGCGGAAAAGGAGGGATGCTCCCCGGATTCCGGCGAAACGGACGTGTCATACCGGGTGTGCCGGACGATCCAGTCATGGAACCGGTAGACCGTCCCGGCCTCGTCCCCGGGCACGGCCAGGGCCCGCACCAGCCGGTCCGCCTCGGCCAGGACGTCGGGCGGCTGGTACAGGGGCTTGACCCGGACCAGGCGGGAATCGCTTCCTTCCACCACGGAGTAGAGGGTCATCTGCGAGCGGCACCGATGGGCTTCAGGCAGGGTACACAGGATCTCGGCATAGACCCGGAAGACGGCGTCCTGCCGATCCGAGGGAATGGACAGATCGGCGATGTCGATGGTGTCCGACAGGTTCCGGATGCCCTCGGCCATGCGCTCCAGCAGCTCCGCCCGGATGGTGTCGGGCAGGCTGCCGTCCGGCGGCCAGGCCACCGGCGGCCGGGTC
>JAKPNJ010000318.1 GCA_029548445.1 Bacillota bacterium
AGACGAAAAAGATCCAGACCAACTGGATCGGCCGTTCCGAAGGCGCGGAAATCGCCTTCGACGTGGTCCGGGACGGGCGGCCCCTGGTCGACGGGGAGGGGAAGCCCCTGCGTCTCCATGTCTTTACGACCCGGGCGGATACCCTGCTGGGCGCCACCTATGTGGTCGTCGCGCCCGAAAGCGAGCTGTGCGCCCTGCTGACCACCGACAATCGCCGGGAGGCGGTGGAGGGGTACCGGGAGGAAGCCCGGCGGATTTCCGACATCGACCGGATGTCCACGGTCCGGGAGAAGACCGGTGTGCCGACCGGTGCCGAGGCGATCCATCCCCTGACCGGTGAACGGCTGCCCATCTGGGCGGCGGATTACGTCATCGCCGGCTACGGCACGGGTTGCGTCATGGCCGTCCCGGCCCATGACGAGAGGGACTATGACTTCGCCGTGAAATACGGCCTGCCGGTCCGGCGGGTGATCCGGTCCGCCGACGGCAGCCCCGACGACCTTCCGTTCGTGGAGGACGGCGTGCTGGCGGACAGCGGCGCGTTCTCCGGGATGTCCTCCGAGGAGGCCCGGACGGCCATCGTCGATCGCCTGCGGCCGGACGGCCACGGGGAGCAGCGGATCCAGTACCGCCTCAGGGACTGGCTCGTCTCCCGCCAGCGCTACTGGGGCGCCCCCATTCCCATGGTCCACTGCCCTGCCTGCGGCGTGGTACCCGTGCCGGAAGACCAACTGCCGGTGACGCTCCCCTATGACGTCGAATTCACCCCCGATGGGGAATCCCCCCTCAAGAAGAGCCGGGCGTTCATGGAGACCGCCTGCCCCGCCTGCGGCGGTCCGGCAACCCGGGATCCCGATACCCTGGATACCTTCGTCTGCTCCTCCTGGTACCAGTTCCGCTACGTCGACAACCAGAACGAAACCCTCCCCTTCGGGAAGGCGGTCGTGGACCGGATGCTGCCCGTGGACAAGTACATCGGCGGGTCGGAACATGCGGCCATGCACCTGCTGTACGCCCGGTTCGTGACCCGGGCGCTCCGGGACATGGGCTGGCTGTCCTTCGACGAGCCCTTCCAATCCCTGGTCCACCAGGGGACCATCCTGGGCGCCGACGGCCAGAAGATGTCCAAGTCCAGGGGCAACACCATCTCCCCCGACGACCTGATCGCGAAATTCGGGTCCGACGGCTTCCGGATGTACCTGGGCTTCGGCTTCGCCTATACCGAGGGGGGCCCCTGGAGCGACGACGGGCTGAAGGCCATCGCCAAGTTCCTGTCCCGGATCGAGCGGCTGGTCGAGGAGACCCTGCGGCAGGCACCGGCCGGTTCATGGCCGGGTGGCCCGGGCGATGCCGACACGCCGGCCCCCGCCCTGCCGCCGGCTTCGAGGCCCGCCCCGGCGCCCGATGTCCGGGAACTGCGCTACGCCCACCATTACGCCATCCGGGCCGTAACCCAGGACGCTGAGCGCTTCCAGTTCAATACGTCCATCTCCCGGATGATGGAGCTGCAGACGGCCTGCAGCCGCCACCTCCAGGCCCGGGCGGACGCCGGCGTCCCCTGCGGCCGGGAACTGGCGGAGGCCGTCCTGGACCTGGTCCGCCTGCTGGCGCCCTTTGCCCCCCATTTTGCCGAAGAGATGTGGCATCCGCTCCAGGAAGCCTTCCTGCCGCCGGCCGACCGGGTTGACTCCATCTTCCTGTCGGCGTGGCCCACGGCCGACCCCGCCGCCCTGGCCCGGGACCTCGTGGAGATCGCCGTCCAGGTCAACGGGACGGTCAAGTTCCGGATCGACATCGGCAGCCAGGCCGACGAAGCCGAAGTCCGGGAGCAGGTGCTGGGCGATGCCCGCACGGCCGGGCTGCTTTCGGGCCGGAGCCTGGTGAAGTTCATTTACGTCCGGGGACGCCTGGCCAACCTGGTCGTCCGATGATCCTCTGGCCCGTGGCCTTCTGCCTCGGCGTCCTGGCCGCCCTTCCGGCCGGTGGATCCCTGGGGCGGCTGGTCTCGGTCCGCTTCCGCTGGTCCCTGTTGCCCTGGCTTGCGATCCTGTCCCTGGGGGCGGTCGCCCTGCTGGTGCAGCAACATCCGGATTGGTTCGGGGAGGATCCCGGCCGGATCCGGCTGACGGGAGCCCTGGCCGTCCCCGGCCTCCTTTCGGTCCTCTTCCTGCTGGGCAACCTCCTGCCCCTGCCCCGGCCGCGTCTTCGGCCCGGTGACGAGCCCCTCCGGTGGCCCCACCGGCTGGCCCTCGTGCCGGTCCTGCTGGGTCTCGGGGGTCTTCTGGCCGTCCGGCTGGCCAACCGGGGCGCGCTCCCCTACTCGCCCGACCTGCTGGCGACGATGGACGACCCGGGGATGCGCCTGGCCCTTTCGGAGCGAATCCTGCTGCTGGAATCCCTCGTGGACGACACGACCCGGCTTCGGTTCCTGGCCGCCACGATTCCGTTTCCCCTGCGGCCGGCGGCGCCGTTTGCCAGCCCCGCCGAACTGGTGCTCCTGGCCGGCCTGTTCCTGTCGGGTCTCGCGCTGTCTTTCCCCCTCAGTCGTCCGACAGGCGGGCCGGTTCCGCCCCCGCCCGAACCGCGGCCTTCCTGATCGCCAGCATCAGGAAGTAGACCGACTCCGTCGGATCCTCCAGGGTCACCTGGAACGCCTGTTCGCCCCGGGCGAACTCCAGGACATGGCTCCAGAAGTTCGTGACGGCCGACACCTCCTGCAGGGGAATCGTCTCGTCTCCAATCTCGAGCTGCCCGCTGCGGACACGAAGCGCCACGAATCCGTCGCCCATGGGTTGGAAACCTGTCATCCGGGCGCCGCGACTGGCCCGGGCCCGGACCTCGAAGAGAGGGGTCCCGGACGTCTCTGCCTCCGCAACCCGGCGGTCCAGCCAGGCATCCAGGATGCGTCCGTATTCCACGATCCGGTCGGTTCCGTCCAGCAGGCCGTATTCGTCGACTTCGCCCCCGAAGGCACATTGCAGGCACCGGAACCGGTTTCCCTCCGACCGGATGGAATGGTAGGCGCCGCAGGCAGGACAGGCGTAGAGATAGCGTTCGATCCCCTCCGCCCGGCGCTTCCCGCGAAAACGGACCGCCGTCCCCTCGGCCAGGTTCCGGGCCTGCCAGGCCGCGTCATCCTGGTGGATGGCCCGCTGGAGACAGTCGAGAATCCCCGGCTCGTCCATGCCGTCGATCTGCTCGGGGGTCAGGGTGACATGCATGGCCAGCCGGAGCCGGCCGCGACGGGGATTCACCCGGGCCCACCGGGGGGTGGACAGGGCGCCGCCGGCCAGGATGCCCGTCACCACCGGCAGCCGGAACGCCTTGATGAGCTTGGCGGTCGTGGGGATGATGGGCTGGGTTACGCCGTTCCAGGTCCGGCCTCCCTGCTCCGGGAACAGCAGGATGGGGGCACCGCGCCGGGCGGCCTCCCGCATGGTCCGGATGGCCCGCATGTCCGCCCGTCCCTTCGTCTTGGGGATCCCCCCCACCAGCTTCAGCAGGAGAAACCGGAGGAACGGCTTGCGAAACAGGGATTCCGCCGCCACGATGTAGGCTGGATCCGGCAGGGCGCCGGAGAACAGGAAGGCATCCCAATTCATGGGATGGTTTCCGATAACGAAGTAGGAACCCTTAATGTTCGGAAAGGCCTTTCGATCCCATCGAAGGCCGTACCGGGTACGGAAGAAGGGGGTCAGGACGATCCGGAGCAGCCGATTGAAGGCCCGGGACGGGGGACGCACCCGGTTCCTGCGCTCGACCCTGCGGGCCTTCCGGCCGGCCTGCCGTTGCCGTCCGGGCGTGGCCGGACGGCTGTCGGCCTGGGGGGGAAGCTGGGTATCGGTCGGTCCGGTCGGCATCGGCGCACCTCCAGCGGACCCCCTGCAAGCCTTCCATTTCGGCAGGGGCGGTCCGGTCCGTCGTTACGCTGATTCTATCACAATCCGGATCGGGGTCCCCCCGCCGTGGCGGCGGCACCGGCCAGCGACTCCCGCACGGGATCCGCCGGGTCGCCGGGATCCGCCGGGGGGGCTTCACCAGGGAGGCCGGCCGGGCTGTCCGGGTCCGTCGGCCCGGCTGCCGTTTCCTCCACGGACAGGTCGGGAGACAGGGTCTCCAGCCCGCCCCGGAGCTGGTCCACGAACTGCCGTACCCGCTGGACCTGGCGGCGGAATCCCTCGGCCCGCACCCGCTGCGCCTCCGCCTCGGTTTCCGCCCGCCTTCGGAGGGAGGCTTCTTCCTTAAGGCCGGTTTCCAGTGTTTCCGCCTGCTGCCTCAGCTCGATCCAATCCGCCTCCCGCTCGCCCAGGCGGCGGCGTATCTCGTCCAGCTCGCGGCTGATTTCGAAGTAGGACCGCTCCCATTCCTCTTCGTTTTTCCTGAGATCCTCCACCCGGTTCCGCAGCTCGGCATTTTCACCCCGGATGGCGTCGGCCTCCTGGCGGGCTTCCTGCCGGATCCGTTCCCGTTCGGAAAGAAGTGTCAATCCTGCGGCCTCGACTTCCCTGGCCAGCCGCCCGGCTTCCTCCCGGAGCGCCTTCCGCTCGGTTTCCGCCGCCAGCAGGGTCCTGGCCAGCTCGTCCCCATGGGCGTCGCGAAGCGCCTGCATCTCCTGTTCCAGCCGGTCCACTGCATCCCGGTGTGCCGCCCCGGCTTCCTCCATCGCCTGTCGGAGCCGGGCCGTCTCCGCTTCCAGGACTCCCCGGGATTCGCCGGTCTCCTGCTCCTGAAGAACCCGCTCTGCCTGCTGGCTCCGCAGGGTCTCGAGCTCCTGCCGCAGCTGGCTGGCTTCCTCCTCGAACTCCAGCCGCAGCCGCCGGGATTCCCCCTCGAACGCCAGCCGGGCCGCCTCCGATTCCCGCCGGAGCCGGACGACTTCTTCCCGGTCGGCCTGTCCCGCCGCAGCCGCCGCTTCGTCCTCCTGGACGAGCCGGCGCATTTCCTCCATCAGCTTTTCCCGGGCCGCTTCGGCTTCCTGCATCTTCCGTTCCGATTCGGCGGTCCGGGTCCTGGCCTCGGCCAGGAGGGCTTCCGCCTCGGCCCTGAGAGCCCGGCTCTCCTCCATCCGGGTCCCCAGGGATGTTTCCTGGCGGACCAGCCGGTCCCGGGCCTCCGCCACATCCTGCTGCAGGGCGTTCTTTTCCTGGAGCAGGCGCTCGATCTGCTCCCGATACAGGACATCGGCCCGCTGGACCTGCTCCCGCATGCCGGCGATCAGCTGGACCAGTTCCTTTCGGTTCATGGCTTCGTACAGCTTCCGCCTGAGGCCATCCTGCATCGAGTCCGCTTCTCCCGGGCGCCGTTCCGGTTGCTTTCCGAACATGTCGCTTCCTCCCGTCCGGCCGGTCAATGGATGCCGGATCGCATCCAGTCTATCATGTTTCGAGCCGCAGCCGATCGCCTTCCGCCACCCCGTGCGCCCGACAGAAGCCCACCGGCAGCTCGAGGACCGAGTCCCCTCCCCGGACCAGGGCGCCAACGCGTCCCGGCGGCAGGGCTTCCTCGATCCGGATCACCCGTCCCTCCCGGTCCAGGTGCACCACGTCCAGCGGGTAGGCCATCCCCAGTGTATGGACCTGCCGGCAGGGCCGGATCCGGAGCCCCTGCCCCGGCGCCAGCGGCGGACGGCCCAGCAACCCCCGAAAGCGCTGCCAGAACGAGCGGGCATCCCCGACCGCGTCGGCCAGCCGTTCCCCGTTGCGGTACAGGCCGAATGTCGGCGAGGTCCGGCTCATCCCAGCACCTCGAGGATGTCCAGGACCGCCGGGGCCAGCAGGATGATGAACAGGACCGGGAAGATGAAGGCCACCAGGGGAATCATCATCTTGACCGGCGCCTTCATGGCCTTCTCCTCGGCCCGCTGCTTCCGGGACAGCCGGAGTTGGGCCGACTGGGCCCGCAGCACGTTGCGGATGGAGATGCCCAGCTGCTCGGCCTGGATCATGCTGCCGGTAAAGGAGGCGATCTCGTCCACGCCGCAGCGCTCGTCCAGGCTGCGCAGGGCGTCCTTCCGGGCCCGGCCCATGCGAATTTCCCGATACACGGTCCGCATTTCCCGGATCAGGGGCCCCTCGCCCCATTCCAGCACCCGGAGCAGCGCTGCATCGAATCCCAATCCTGCCTCCACGCTGACGGACAGCAGGTCCATGACGTCGGGGAGCTGCTGCCGGATGGCGGTCTGGCGCCTCTTCACCCGCCGCTTCAGCGTGAAGCGGGGTACCAGGACCCCCAGGACCATCCCGAACAGGACGGCCAGGACCAGGAGCTGCAGGCCGCCGCGCAGGATTGTGGCCAGGAGGGCCGCGAGGCCCATGAACCCCAGCAGGGAAACCAGCCGGACGACGGAGAACTCGGACTCGGACAGGTGGATGCCGGCCAGGCGGAGCTCCTGCTCCAGGCTTTGTTTTCTACCGCGGCCGTTCCGGCCTTTCTTGCCCTTGGCATCCTTCTTCGAGAGCACCCGGGCGAAGGCCGCGAGCACGGGGCGGAACAGCCGCTCGGCCAGGGGCTTTCCCAATTCCTCGTCCATGGAATGGGCGCGCTGTCGCCGGTTGCGCCGATACAGGCGCTCCATCCGTTCCCGCTGGTGGTCCAGCCGCCGTCCGACCGGTTCCAGCAAGGCCAGGACCCACACGAAGACGCAGAGGGAAACCGAGAGGACCAGCAGGGATTGGACCATGGCGCGCCTCCTTTCCGGACCCTAGAATTTCACCGTGACGATTTTCTTCACGAGAAGGAACCCGATGGTTTCCAGGACCAGGGCCACTCCGATCAGGAGGAGGCCGATCCGGGTTTCGAAGAACATCCGCACATAGTCGGGCTTCAGCACCATCAGGAAGCAGAGGATGAACAGCGGCAGCAAGCCGATGATGAGGCCCGACATGCGCCCGCTGGCAGTCACCACCTTGATCTCGGCCCGGAGGCGCAGCCGCTCCTTGACCGTACCGGCGATGTTGTCGAGGATCTCGGACAGGTTGCCGCCGACCTGGCGCTGGATCAGGATGGCTGAAACCAGGAGATGCAGGTCGTCGCTGCCCATCCGCTCCACCATGTGGGTCAGGGCCTGGTCCATGCCGGCGCCGTGCTTCATCTCCCGCAGGGTCTTCCCGAATTCCTTCGAGATGGGTTCGGGCATTTCCGTGGCGATGCTTTCCATGGACTGCTGGCAGGTAAAGCCCGCCCGCAGGCAGTTGCTCATGATGGTCAGCGCGTCGCCCAGCTGCCGGTTGAAGAGGTCCAGGCGCTTCTTCCTGGCCCGGCGGACGAGGAAGGGCGGCAGGGCGGCCCCCAGGATGGACAAGCCCAGGGCCACCATCCAGTCCCGGGAGATCAGCAGGACGACGCCGGCCGGCCCGGCAAAGGCCAGCAGCCACAAGCCGAGATATTCCTCCGGGCGCAGCAGCACGCTGCCGGCTTCCAGCTGGAGTCCCACCCGCTGCATCAGGGACCGGCCCGCCTCGACCCGGCCCAGGATTCGCTTGAGCCAGTCGCCCGAACGAATCCGGTCCTCCGTGAAGTCGGCCTCCTCCTCGTCGGCATGTTTCCTGGCAC
>JAKPNJ010000325.1 GCA_029548445.1 Bacillota bacterium
GCTCGTTCTGGGAGCTGTGCATCCCGGGATCGTCGGCCACCACGACCACCAGCCCGCCCCGAACCCCGATATAGGAGGCCGTAAACAGGGGGTCGGCGGCCACGTTGAGGCCGACATGCTTCATGGCCGACAGGGCGCGGATGCCGCCCAGGGAGGCCCCGATGGCGGTCTCCAGGGCGACCTTCTCGTTGGGGGCCCACTCCGCGTGGAGGCCCTCGTACGCATCGAAGGACTCCGTGATCTCTGTACTCGGCGTACCCGGATACGAGGAGACGACACGAACCCCGGCCTCGTAGGCGCCGCGGGCCACGGCCTCGTTGCCCAGCATGATCTGCATCCGGTTCTTCCTCCCCTACCGGCCGTTACCGGTTCCGCAGGTCCAGGACCCGCTTCGACTTGCCTGTTGTCCGTTCCAGGGTCTTCGGATTGAGCAGCGTAACCTTGGCATCGATCTGCAGGACGGTTCGCAACTGGTGGCGGATGTGGGCGGTCAGCCGCTCCAGTTCGCTGTACCGCTCCAGCAGGGATCCGTCGACCAGCTCCACCTGGACTTCCAGCTTGTCCATATAGTGCTCGGACGTAACGATGATCAGGTAGTGGGGCCCGATGCCCTCTATGCCCACCAGCACCGACTCGATCTGGCTGGGGAACACGTTGACGCCCCGAATGATGAGCATGTCGTCGGTCCTCCCCCGGACCGTCGCCATCCTCACGGTGGTCCGGCCGCACCGGCAGGGTTCCCGGTACAGCCGGGTGATGTCCCGGGTCCGGTAGCGGAGCATGGGAAGGGCTTCCTTGGTGAGGGTCGTCAGGACCAATTCCCCTTCCTGCCCGTCGGGGAGTACTTCGCCCGTATCAGGGTCGATGATCTCGGGATAGAAGTGGTCCTCGTTGATATGGAGACCGCAGGCCTCGAGGCACTCTCCCGAGACGCCGGGTCCCACGATCTCGGTGAGTCCGTAGTTTTGGGTATCCAGGATCCCGAGGCGGGACTCGATTTCGTGTTTCATGGCCTCCGTGTGGCCTTCCCCGCCGAACAGGCCCACCCGGAGGCGGAGGGTGTCCCGGTTCACGCCGGAGTCCTCGAGGATCTCCGCCAGGTGGAGCGCATAGGAAGGCGTCGAGACCAGGACCGTGGTCCCCAGGTCCTGCATCAGGAGAACCTGGCGCTCGGAGTTGCCGGAGGAAGCCGGAATGACCGTGCACCCCACCCGCTCCAGGCCGTAATGCAGCCCGAAACCGCCGGTAAAGAGGCCATAGCCGAAGGCCACCTGGGCCACATCCCCGTCGCTGACGCCGGCCATCCGGACAATCCGCGCCACGCATTCCGTCCAGTTCTCCAGGTCGTTCCGCGTATATCCCGCCACCACCGGTTTTCCCGTGGTGCCCGACGATGCGTGGATCCGGACGACCTCCCGGTCGGGCACGGCGAAGAGGCCCTTCGGGTACTGGTCCCGCAAGTCGGTCTTGGTCACGAAAGGCAATCGGGCCAGGTCTTCCAGCCGTTCTACGGATTCGGGCACCAGGCCTGCCGCCTGCATGCGCCGGGCATAGAACGGAACGTTTTCGTACGCCCTGGCCAGGGTCGCCTTCAGCCTTTCCAGCTGCAGGGTTCGCATGGCTTCCGGTGCGAGGGTTTCCTCCCGGTTCCAGATGGCAGCGTTCATAGGGCATCCGCTCCTTTCGGAATGGGGAAGCGCTTGCGGAACAGCCACCCGGATGCCGGGGTCGCCACCATGGATACAACCATGGCCAGGACCGCCAGCCGGGGGGCCCAGGACGGCGCAGCCGCCGGATTGGCCAACAGGGCCGCCGCCGCGCCGACCAGGACGGTGGACAGTCCGGCGATCATCCCGCCCGTCGCCCCGGCCTTGGTCAGGGTTTTCGAATACAGCCCCCAGAGGAAGGGGCCGATGAAGGCGCCGGATACCGCTCCCCAGGAGAAGGCCATCAGGGTCACGATGGCGCTGGGGATGACGGCGACGAGGTAGGAAAAGAGGATGAAGACGAGGCAGAGGACCCGCATCCAGCCGATCCCCTCCTTGCGGAGCAGGTTCCGGGAAACCGCCGGCGCGGACGCCAGCACGACGGAGGCCAGGGTCGACATGGAGGCCGACAGCATCAGGAGGACCAGGACCGCCATCATTTCCCGGGACAGCAGGGCATCGAAGATGGCCGGCATCCGGGCGTCGGGGGCGATATCGGACGGAATGCCAAGGACCGGGGCCAGGACCCGGCCGAAGGCCCCCATGAAATAGGCGCCTCCGCCGATGATCAGCGCGAAGACGAAGGAAATGGCGGCCCCCCGGCGGACCGAGGCGGTATCGCGGATGGCGCTGTATTTGTTGATCATCTGGGGAAGGCCGAAGGTCCCGAAGCTGGTCATGGCCACCAGGATCCACAGGGTCGCGGGATCCGGCCCGACGGGAGACGTCATCGCAGGCCCCCCGGCCTCGGCCAGGGCCGCGATTCCTTGCCGGAGGCCCCCCACCGCCGCCAGGACCCGGATTACGAGATAGGCGACGCCGGCGACCATGACGATTCCCTGGATCAGGCTGTTGACCGCGGTGGAGACATAGCCGCCGAACACAAGGTACAGGGCCGTGACGACGGCCATCAGGGCCATGGCGGCCCGGGGATCGGCCAGGAAGGTTTCCTTGAAGAAGACCTGCAGGATGGCTCCGAGGCCCTGGTAGACGGAAGCGGAGTAGGGAACGAGGAAGACGAAGATAATGACGGCCGAGAGACGTTCCAGGCCAGGGCTGTCGAAGCGGCGGCGGAAGTAGTCCGGCATGGTGCCGACCCCCAGGCGGCCGGAGATCCGGCGGGTCCGCTCCCCCAGGACCAGCCAGGCCAGCAGGGATCCGACCAGGGCGTTCCCGATGCCGATCCAGACCGCGGACAGGCCCAGGTCCCAGCCGAACCGGCCGGCGTACCCGACGAAGATCACGGCAGAAAAATAGGTTGTCCCATACGAAAAGGCCGTGAGCCAGGGGCCCATCCGGCGGCCGCCGATCATGAAGTCATCGGGGTTTCGGATCGTCCGGCGGGAGAGGATCCCCACCACGACCATCAGGACAAGAAACAGGCCGAAAAGCACATAGCCGACCATGCGCTGCCATCCTTCCCTGCCGGTCTTCCGGCACTGCAAGTTCCACTATAAAACATGGGTCCGGCCTGCGCAAGAACGACCGGGGAGCTCCCGTCGCCGGAAGCTCCCCGATCGAAGGAGGAGGAGGAAGTGGGCTCAGTCAGCCAGGAATTCGTTCATGTCGCCGATGACGAGGGTCACATCGGATTCGCGGCCGTTCCGCCAGATCCGGATGGCCAGGGTGTCACCCGGACGGCGGTCCGTGATGGCCTTTCGGAAGGTTTCCATCTCGGCAGGATTGCCCTCGAACGACACAATGATGTCATTGACCCGGATTCCGGCCAGGGCGGCCGGTCCGCCGCTGACGACGGACATGACCTGGAGGCCTTCGGGAATCTCGAACTGCTCTGCCGTGTCGGCATCGACCAGGGCCAGGGTCACGCCGATGCCGGGACGGACGATGCTGCCCTGGGAGATGATGGTCTCGATGATGGGACGGGCCACGTGCATGGGGATGGCGAACCCGATGCCTTCGGTGGGGATCTGGTTGCCGCTTTCGTCAAACCCGGCGATGAAGGTCTTCAGGGTGTTGATGCCGATGACCTCCCCCCGGATGTTGATCAGGGCGCCGCCGCTGTTGCCGGGGTTGATGGCCGCATCGGTCTGCAGCAGGGTCAGGTTGAACCCGTCCACGTTGATGACCCGGTTGGTGGCGCTGATGATGCCCAGCGTCACCGTCCCGGCCAGCTCGCTGCCCAGGGGATTGCCCATGGCGATGGCGGGCTCGCCCACGCGGACCTTAGTGGAGTCCCCCAGGGGAGCGGGCACGAGGCCCGTTTCTTCAACCTTGAGGACCGCCAGGTCGTTGGTGCTGTCGCGGCCCACCAGGCGGGCCTCGATCTCCTCGCCCCCGATGGACAGGATCGAGAGGGCGTCGGCTCCCTCCACCACGTGGAAGTTGGTCACGATATAGCCGTCTTCCGTCAGGATGATGCCGGAACCGGACCCGCTCAGGATCCGTCGCTGGTCCTGGCCCACGCCTGCGACGCGGTAATTGAGGATGCCGACAATGGAGGGGCCCAGTCCCTCGGCAATGTCCGCCACAGGGGAATCGTCACTGATATAGGGCAGGGTCCGGCCGCCCAGCTCCGGCACTTCGCCGGGGGTGAGCGTCGGGGTGGGATTGCCGCCGGCGGTAGGCGCCGCCGTAGGCGTCGGGCCGGCCGCCTGGGTGGGGATCGGGAACGGCCAGTTCCATCCGCCCAGGCCCAGGCTCATGGGCAGGAAGACGACCACCAGGGTCAGGGCGATGCCGACGGCCAGGGCGCCGAACCCGGTCACCAGGACGTAGGGCCAGACCCGTCGCTTTCGGGGGGGCGGCGGCGGGGCGTGGGAATAGGCGTCCTGTCGGTACGCCGGTTCCCCGGTTGGGATGCGGTTGCCGTCATTTTGTGTATATTGCGTGCTCATGGAGATGCCTCCTCTCTCTCGAATCAGCGGAACGGGCCTCCCGTCCCGGTACGGGTTCAGCGGCATGGATGCTGCCGTTCAGGTCGACCATGGAAATCGGGATGCCGGGGAAGCGCTTCCGGAGTTCCCGGACAAAGCCGGAATCCTGGCGCCTTCCGCCCGTGGAGGGCAGCCCGGTGACGATATGGCGGACCGGTTTCCGACCGAGGAACGACGACGTGACTTCCATCGGATCGTCGCTGTAGTAGACGGTCATGTCGGCGCCCGAGTCCTTGGCGATCCGGAACAGATACTCCAGGGCGATGCCGCAATTGCGGCCGGCCTGGGCCTTCGGCTGGACGCTGAAAACATGGGGCGCCAGGGATTCCCGCCTGGCGACGAGAACACCGGCATGGATCAGCCGCTCGCACTGCTTCTGGTCGGTCACGCAGACGAGGACCAGGCTGGGTTCGGCCGGGCTTCCCGGCACATCCATTTCCGACCGGCCGCCCTGGTGTTCCTTCTTCATGGCCATCCCCCCTTCCCTGGTTTCATCCTACCGGAGGAATGCGGCAGAATCATGGCAGGGAGGGGACGTTTTCCGGACAGGACCGGACCGGTTTTACGCTTGTATCGGCGGGTCGCCGGACGCGGGTCCGGGCTGCCAGCATGGCAGGCTGAATCGGAACAGGGCCCCTTGTCCCGGGCTTTCCGCCGACAGGTCCCCGCCCATCCTGGACAGGAGTTCCCGGGCGATGGACAGGCCGAGGCCGGTGCCCTCCGCAGTCCTGGCCCGGTCGGCCTTGAAGAACCGGTCGAAGACATGGGGCAGGTCAGCCGGATCGATGCCGGGGCCCGTGTCCCGGACCTCCACGATCACGGCGGCTTCCTCATCCGACACCCGGGCATCCACCGTCACCGCACCTCCGGCCGGCGTGAATTTCACGGCGTTGTCCAGGAGGATGACCAGGACCTGCTCGATCCGGTCGGCATTGGCCAGGACCGTCGGGAGACCGTCGCCGGGCAGCCGGGATTCGAGCCGAACCCCCTTCTCGCCGGCCCTCTGTGCCATGGCTGCGATCCCTTCCGCCAATGGACCCAGCGGATCCACGGGGCCGATGTCCAGGGCCACCGCACCCGACTGGAGGCGGGACAACTCCAGCAGGTCGTCGATGAGGCGGGTCAGTCGAAGGGTCTCCCGATGGATGTATCCGTAATACCGAACACGGTCGGACTCCGTCGGCAGGAGGCCGTCCTGGAGGGTTTCCACGAGCCCCCGGATCGACGAAACCGGGGTTCTCAACTCGTGGGACACATTGGCGACATACTCCCTGCGAGTCTGTTCCAGGCGCTCGGTGTCGGTCACGTCACGGAACAGGCCCACGGCGCCTTCAACGTGGCCGGCAGGGCTCATCAGGGGGGACAGGGTGACCCGCAGCACCCGGTCGCCGGAACGGAGGATCCGCATCAGGGCGGTCGGATCCGCGATCATCCGGTCCAGGTCCTCCCAGATGGAGGGATCCGGAATCAGGCGGTCACGGTCCGCGATGCCGACGGTCTCCCCCACCCCGAACAGCTGGCGGAGCGCCGGATTGGCGTGGGTGACCCGTCCGGCGTCATCGATGGCGACAATTCCCTCCGCCAGCCCGTCCAGGACCTGGGACAGGCGGTTCCGCTCGGTGGTCAGGGCCGAGATGGAAGAGGACAGGCGTCGGGACAAATAATTGAGGGCCCTTCCCAGCTGTCCGGATTCCCCGCGGTCATCCTCCCGGGCGCGGACGGAGAAATCCCCGTCGGCCATGGACAGGGCCACCCGGGACATGTCCCGGATCGGTCGCGACAGGCGGATCGAGAAGTAGGCGGCGGGGCCCAGCAGCGCCGCCATGACGATGGCCAGGCTGATGAACAGGGCCCTGTAGAGTCCCCCAAGGGCGGCGTTGATCTCCGTCAGGGGCTTGGTCAGGAAGACGGCGCCGGTGGCGCCGGATTCGCCGCGGACCGGGACTGCCACCATCAGGTACCGCAGGCTGCCGGTCCCCGGGCGGACCGTCACGGAAAGCGTACCGCCCTGGAGCACCGTTTCCAGGTACGGATCGATCGTACGGAGGAGGTCCTCCCGGACCGGGGCGCCAGGGTCCTCTCCCGTCACCTCCGTATAGGCGACCAGCTCTCCCCGGCTGTCGAAAATATGGAGCCACGCGTCCCAGAGCGACCGATCCGCCTGGACCAGCCTGACGAAGGAGGGCGTATCGAGAATACCGGCCTGGTTCTGCCGGACCAGGGCGGCAAGGGCGACGGCCCGGGGAATCATCTCGTTGGTCTTCAGCCTGGCGAAGGCGGCGCGGGAGGTCAGGAAGAAAATTCCCGCAGTGGAGAGACCCGTCAGGAGCACAGCCAGGACCAGCAGGAGCAGGATCCGCCAGAACATCGTGCGCCCCGGCAGCCGATCCTTCCTGGCGGCCGGTGCGGGATCCGGTCGAGGACGTCGGGCGCTCATGGACCCATTGCCTCAAACTTGTAGCCGATTCCGTAGATTGTGCGGATCCCGAACCGGACCCCTTCCTGGGGCAGCTTCCTCCGGATGCGCTTGATCTGCGTGTCCACGGCTCGGGAGTCCCCAAGGAACAGGTCTCCCCATACCCGCCCCAGGATCTTCTCCCGATCGAACACCTGGCCCGGATGGGAGGCCAGGAGATGCAGGATTTCCACTTCCTTCGGGGTAAAGGGCAGGCGGATGCCGGCATGGGCCACCTCATACCGGCCCAGGTCGATGACCAGGTCGTCGAACCGGAGGACAGGGGGAAGGCTCCCTTCCTGGGACTCCAGGGTTCGGCGGAGCACCGCCCGGATCCGGGCAACCACCTCCCGGGGGCTGAAAGGCTTGACAATGTAGTCGTCTGCACCCAGCTCGAGCCCGAGGATCCGGTCCACCTCTTCGCCCCGGGCGGTCAGCATGATGATGGGTACCGGGGATTTCCTGCGGATTTCCCTGCAGACCTCGATGCCGTTCCTGCCAGGCATCATCAGGTCCAGCACCACGAGATCGGGGCGATCCGACTCGAAGCGGGCCAGGGCTTCTTCCCCGTTCATGGCCGACACATGACGGAACCCCTCGGCGTCGAGATAGACACCCAGGGTTTCGTGGACCATGGGCTGGTCGTCGCAGACGAGAATCAGCGGGGTCCTTTCCATGCCGGCCTCCCGGGAGGCAGCCTCCCATGCCAAGAGTAGCGGATGCCGGCCGGGACTTCAACCGGCGGGATCCGGCTCACAACCCGATCCTGTCGGGAGGCGGGAGTCCCGGCCGCCATTGTGCCGCATAGTCGTCCCGGAGCGCCACCCGAACCCTCGGAAACCAATCCGCCGGAAGGCGGAACCCGGGCCGACAGGCCAGGGATGCAGCGTACTCGAGAACCAGCCTGTACCGGTCTTCGAAGGGGACGCCCCGCCGCCGGTCGATCCGGGAGGCCATCGCCAGGCCCAGGTCCAGGAACAGGTCATGGGGAGACGGATGGGCCTCCTGCAGGAGGGCCATCGTCCGGCGGAACTCGTCCCCTCCCCCTCCCCAGCCGCTGCGTCCCCGACCATTGTAGAATCGCTCCACCACGGCTTCCAGGCACCGGATCCGATCCAACTCCTCCCCGGACATCCAGTCCGTGGAACGGACCTCGTAAGGGGGGCGGGGATCGTGGCGGAGATCGGGCCGCTGTTCCAGGCGGGTTCCCGGCAAGACCTTGAGGAACTCGACCTGGAGCCGGTGGGGCGACAGGCCATGGACCCTGTCGAAGGAATCGCGAAAGGAGGCTGCGTCCTGCCCCGGCAGGCCGGCGACCAGGTCCAGGCTGTACAGGACCCGTCCGTCCCGGCGCAGGCGCCGGGCCACCTCACCAATCCGGGCGATGCGATCCGGCCGGCCGACGGCCCGAAGAACGGCAGGATCGGCGGACTGGACCCCGATCTCGAACTGCAGGAGACCGACAGGCACACCGGCCAGGATCTCCAGGGTCCCCTCGTCGATCCTGCCGCCATCCATCTCGAAATGAAACCGGGGGACCTGGGTTCCGGCTTCGACTGCCGCTGCACGATCCGACAGGTGGCGGAAAATCATCCGGGCCCGGTCCGGATCCGCGTTGAAGGTCCGGTCCACCAGCTTTATACACAGAAGGCCGGCGTCGAAGGCCCGGTCGATCCGCCGGATCGCTTCGTCCGCCGGCAGCAGGCGGACACCCCCGGATCGGGAGGAAAGGCAAAAGGCGCAGGCGGAGGGACAGCCCCGGGAGGTTTCCAGGTAGGGGGTCCTTCCGGCGAGGTCGCCAAATCCGTCGGGATAGGGATCCCGCCAGTCCGCCGGGGACAGGGGGGGTGCGCAGGGAGTGGCGGCACAGGCACCGTCGGGATCGCCCGGGATTCGATACGCCAGGGAGGGAACCGCGGCCAGGGACGCGGCCGGGGGAGGCCATCCCTTCCGGAACAGGCGAAGCAGGTCGCGAAACGGGATCTCCCCTTCCCCGGCCACCAGGATGTCGGCATCGGGGCGCCGGCGCAGCAGGGCGATCCGCGGTTCCGGATCCGGGGGGATTTCCGGCCCCCCGACGACCACGACAAGACCGGGGAGCCGTCGCTTGAGGCCGACAGCCAGGGACTCGCCAAACCCATGGCTCCAGATATGGCAGGTCATGGCCAGGAGGGCCGGTCCCAGGGCGGCGATGCGGTCGCAGACCGCGCCGGCGTCCTCGTTGATGTGGCACTCGGCCACGGACAGGAACCCCTTCGGCAGTTCGTCCCGCACATGGGCTTCCAGGCAGCGGACGGCCAGGTTCACGTGGCTGTATCGGGCATTGATGCCCAGGAGAAGGCAGGATGGGTCCGGCAGCGGGAGCGCCTCCCTTCAAATCCATTCCATTTCATTGTACCGCAACCCGGGGATGCCCCGTCCCGACCGGTCTGCTATAATCGAGAAAACGAATGCGGAGGGAACGCATGACCCTATACGATCGCATCCTGAAGGACGTCCGGGCCCTGGACCTGACCGCCGCAGCCATCCTTCGGACCGGGGACATCCGGTT
>JAKPNJ010000343.1 GCA_029548445.1 Bacillota bacterium
GACAGCATGCCGCCGGGCACCTGGTACAGCAGGGCGTTGACGTCGACGCCCATGACCTTGGCGTCCAGGAGGCCCGACGCCAGGTATTTCTCCCGGATGGGGCGGAACATGCCGGATACTTCGGACAGGGCGGCCAGGTCCAGGCCGGTATCGTACCCGGTTCCCTGCAGGGTCGCGACCAGGGGTTCCGTCGGCGGCTGGGAGGTTCCCAGGGCGAAGGGGCTGAGGGCAGTATCCACGATGTCGCAGCCGGCCTCGATGGCCTTGAGGTAGGTCATGGAGCCCACCCCGCTGGTGTAGTGCGTGTGGACTTCCAGGGGAACCGAGACGTTCTCCTTGATGGCCTTGACAAGCCGGTAGGCGTCCATGGGCAACAGGAGGCCGGCCATGTCCTTGATGCAGATCGAGTCGGCTCCCATGGACTCCAGGGTCCTGCAGTCCTCCACGAATTTTTCGATGGAATGGACAGGGCTCGTGGTGTAGCAAATGCAGCCCTGCGCATGGCCGCCTTCGGCCCGGCAGGCTGTCATGGCCTTCTCGATGTTCCGGAAGTCGTTCAAGGCGTCGAAGATCCGAATGATGTCGATGCCGTTGGCGATGGACTTGCGGACGAACAGCTCCACCACATCGTCGGCGTAATGCTTGTACCCGAGCAGGTTCTGCCCGCGCAGCAGCATCTGGAGCTTCGTCTTCGGGCAGGCGGTCCGGATCTTCCGCAACCGTTCCCAAGGGTCCTCGTTGAGAAACCGGACGCAGGAATCGAACGTTGCGCCGCCCCAGCATTCCAGGGCGTTGTACCCGATGCCGTCCAGGGCCGCCAGGGCCGGTTTCATGTCCTCGAGGGTCATGCGGGTGGCGATCAGGGACTGGTGGGCGTCCCGCAGGATCGTTTCGGTGATCCGTACCTTTGTCATGCGACGTTCTCCTTCCGGTCAGGCCAGGTAGATCATGGGATCGCCGGCATGCACCGAGGCGCCCTTGACGACCGATACCGCCGTCACGGTGCCGTCCCGGGGCGCGACAATCTCGTTCTCCATTTTCATGGCTTCGAGGATGCAGAGGACCTGGCCCTTCCTGACCGCCTGCCCGGCGGTCACGTCGACCCGGAGGATGGTCCCCGGCATGGGAGCTTTCAGGGGTTCCCCGCCAGCTGCGGGTGAAGCAGCCGGTGCAGGGGCGGCCGCCTTTGCGGGTGCGGGCGCAGGCGCGACCGGTGCGGCCGGAACGGGGGCCGGTGCGGCCTGGGCCGCCTGGGGCGCCGGCATGGCAGGAGCGGCTGGCGCATGGGCGGCGGAGGCCGCAGCATGGGCGGATCCTCCGGGGAGTTCCTCCACCAGGACTTCATAGGTCTGGCCGTCGACGGTAATCCGATATCTGTTCATCCCAGGTTCCTCCTCGTGTGGGTTTCGTTCGTTCGGGCAGTCGGTCAGCGGCCGGTCAGGGACATCAGGGCGCTGACAATCCGGGGACGGGTCGCGGACGGGGAAATGATCTCGTCCACGTGTCCACTGGCGGCGGCGGCGGCGGGGCTCGCGATCTCCCGCGCGTATCGTTCCGCCCACTCGGACCGGGCGGCTGCGGGATCCGGGGAAGCCGCGATTTCTTTCCGGTAGAGGATGTGGGCGGCCATATCCGGCGACGCGGCCGAGATTTCCGCCGTTGGCCAGGCGTACACCAGGTCGGCGCCGGCGGCCTTGCTGTTCATGGCCAGGGCCCCCGACCCGACGGCCTTCCCGACGAGCACGGATACCCGGACATTCCCGGACCGGGCGAAGGCGGCCATCATGGAGGCCGCGCGGCCCACCAGGCTCGACTTCTCCTGTTCGACGGAAATTGCAAATCCTTCCAGATCCACAAGGGTCACCAGGGGCAGGTCAAAGGCGTCGCAAAACGCCGCGAAGGATCCGGCCTTGTCCGCCATGGCGGCGGTCATGCGCCGGCCGCCTGCGGCCGGTTCGTTGGCCAGGATTCCCGCCGCGATGCCGTCGAAACGGGCGAACCCGGTCACAAGGCCTTCGGCGTAGGACGGACGGATCTCGAGGAAGCTGCCGCGGTCCACGACGGACTCGATCACCGTTCGCATGGCGTATCCGTCATCCATCCCGGCGGCCAACCGATCCAGGTCCGCGTCGGTCCGGTTGGGATCGTCCGCCCCGACCTGGATTTCATGGGCCGGCTGTTCGCTGTTGTCGGGCAGGTACTCGAGCAGCCGGCGCAGGGCCGGCCAGCACTCGTCCGGAACGGGGAAAGACAGGGACGCGAGCCCCGTGGAAGACTCATGGACGGCGGCGCCGCCGATGGCTTCGGGAGTGATCTCCTTTCCCTCGGTGGCGGCGATGACCATGGGGCCGTTCATATACAGGCCGGCCGAGGGGCCGCAGAACAGGACGAAATCGCTCAGGGCGGGCGCCATGGCCATGCCGCCGGCACAGGGGCCGGTCACGACGGCCAGCAGCGGGATCTCTCCCCGGGCGTCTTCCAGTTCTCCCAGGATGGCCGCGAGGCCGTCCAGGGCAGCGGTTCCTTCCTCGATCCGGGCACCGCCGGAGGCATAGAGACCGATAAAGGGTGCACCGGCGGATCGTGCCATTCGGATCGCCTTGGTGAACTTCTCGGCATGGGTCCTTCCGACGGAACCACCGTAGACCGTGCTGTCCTGGGCGGCGACATAGACCAGCCGGCCATCGATCGTACCGTATCCCGTCACGACGCCGTCGCCGGGAACCGGCTCGCGGTAGAATCCTGACGGGGCGGGCCTGGACTGGACCCGGGAGTCCAGTTCCACCAGGCTCTCCTGGTCCAGCAGGGCCTTCAGTTGCTTTCTGCAGGCGGACTCGGGCGATGCGCCGTGTCCCCCTCCGGCTGCCGGCGGGTTTGTTCCTTCAAGGTAGCCCGCCATGCGTTCCCTGGATCCCATCTGTTTCACCTCGCAGATCTTTCCGTTTCCCGTCTCCCCTGGAACCGACAGGATATGGAAGCATCGGCGCCGGACAAACCATTTTGCGCCGAGTGTAAGTATAAACGAGCATGGTGTCATCTCGCAAGGCCGAGAAGTCCCTCGATTTCCTCCGGTTCCAGCGGACGCCACTGTCCGGGCGCGAGGCCGTCCAGGGTCAGGAAGCCGAATCCCACCCGGCGGAGGGACCGGACGGGATGGCCGACAGCGCCGCACATGCGCCGCACCTGGCGGTTGCGTCCTTCCCGCAGGGTCATGCGGATCAGGGCGGCGTCCGGACCGGCCCGAAGGATCTCCACATCGGCCGGTGCCGTGGGGCGGGTCTCCCCCTCCAGCATCAGCCCGTTTCTCATCCTGGCCAGGGCGGCCGGGCCGGGATGGCCTTCCACCCACGCCTCGTAGGTTTTCGGGACCTGGTGGGACGGGTGGGTCATGGCCCTTGTAAAGGCGCCGTCGTTGGAGAGCAGCAGCAGGCCCTCGGAGTCCCGGTCAAGGCGTCCTACAGGATAGAGCCGATCCCCTCTCCCCTGCCCGACCAGGTCGACCACCGTCGGCCGACCCTGGGGATCCGAGACTGTCGAAAGAACGCCCAACGGCTTGTACAGCAGGATCGTGACCGCCTTCTCCAGCAGCCGGACCGGCCGGCCGTCCAGCAGGATCCGGTCGGATTCCGCCACATCCCGCGCCGGGTCCAGGACAATGGTGCCGTTGACCGTGACCCGGCCGTCCCGCACAAGGGTTTCCGAAGCCCGGCGGGAGGCTGCGCCGGCGTGGGCCAGGAAGCGACCCAACCTCATGGCGACGACTCGGTCTCGTCGCCGAAGAAGGCCGACGAGAGCCGCAGGATCGGGTCGTCCTCGCCGTCCGTGCGGGGCGGCCGGTCCCGGGGGCTGTCCGGCATATCCGACCCGGCATCCGGACGATTCGCCGAAGGGATCTGGTCCAGGGTCATCTGGCGGTCAGATCCCTCCGAAACGGTCTCCAGGTTGGCCTGCAGGTCCCGCAGGGTGCCGTACATCATCATTTCCATCGGCGGGAGATCCCGGGTGGAGGACAGGCCGAATTCCCGCAGGAACGTGTCGGTTGTCTCGAACAGGATGGGACGGCCCGGCGCGTCCAGGGTGCCGCATTCCCGGATCAGGTCCCGCTCCAGGAGCCGGGGCAGGACGCTGTCGCTGGCGACCCCCCGGACGGACTCGATCTGGGACCGGGTCACCGGCTGGTTGTACGCAATAATGGCCAGGGTTTCGTACGCGGCCTGGGAGAGGGGCGGCCGGTTTTTCGGGTGGAAGAGCCGGGCCAGGGGGGACGACAGGTCCGGTCGGGTCGACAGGTACCAGCGATCTTCCTCCCGGCGCAGCCGGAGGCCGCGGCGCCGGTCCGACGCCATGCGGTTCGCCATGTCCTCGAGTATCCGGACCAGCACGGCCTGGGATAGCCCCGTGACGGCGGACAGCCGGGCTGTGTCCACCGGGTCGCCGGATGCGAACAGCAGCGCTTCCAGGACCGCCGGGGCCTCGTCCTCCACGACCGGCACAAACCCCTCCGTTCCCGTTTCCCGGATCTCCTCGTCCCTTCTCGCGGCAGGTTCCATATCCATCGTCACCGGTACTCCTTCTCCATTTCGTCTGTTCCGGGGAACCCCCCGCCGTGGCCTGCCGCCGTCCCGGCGGACAGGGCCGACGGATCCGCCTCAATGAGGATCACGTCAAAGGGGCGGTCCTGGATCACGCGGATTCGCTCGGTCCGGAGCAGTTCCAGCATGGCCAGGAACCCCGCAACCCGCTCGGCGCGGTTCGATGACGACCGGGGAAAGATCTCGTGGAAGAACAGGCGGACGTCCCGGCGGAGCCGATGCCAGATCTCCCGCATCTTGTCCCGGATCGAAACCTTCTCCCGCTGGAGAAGGTGGGTAATGCGCCCGGACAGGTCCTGGAACCGGAGGCGGTTCCGGTTGGAAACGGCTTCACAGGCCATGTAGAAGGTGTCGATCCGGAGCGGCTCCGCCAGGCCGGCGGCGGGAAGGCCCAGGCGGTCCGGCAGGGATGGCTCGCGAAGGCGCATCCCGGCCCAGGCGGCCTGCCGGGTTCGGAGCTCCTGGGCCAGGGCCTTGCAGCGCCGGTACCGAAGCAGGCGCAGAACCAGTTCCTCCCTCGGATCCTCTTCATCCCTGGACGTTCCCGGGTTCCGGTCCGGCAGGAGCAGGCGGCTCTTCAGGTGCAGCAGCGTGGCGGCCATGACCAGGAATTCGCTGGCGATTTCCATGTCCAGTCGGGCCATGGCGGCCAGGTGGTCGAGGTACTGGTCCGTGATCTCGGACACGGGGATATCGAACAGGGAGACGCGGTTCCTCTCGATCAGGTGGATGAGCAGGTCCAGGGGACCTTCGAAGGCCTGGAGCCGGATGTCCGGCGCCCCGTCAGCGGCCATCGGCGATGCCGACCCCGATGGCCGACCGGACGGCGTCCATGACCGGCCTCGCCTGTTTCCGCGCCTTGACGGCCCCCCGGTCGAGAAGGCCGCGGAGGGTTTCCCGATCCCGGAGCAGGGTGGTTCGCCTCTCGTGGATCGGGGTATGGAAACGTTCCAGGCGGGCGGCCAGGTTCTTCTTGCATTGGACGCACCCGATGCGGCCGGCCCGGCAGTCCTCGGCGATGGCATCCGACTCGTCGGCGGAGAATACCTTGTGGAAGGCATACACCGAGCAGACTTCGGGATGGCCGGGATCGTCCTTCCGGATCCGGGCCGGATCCGTGACCATGGACATGACCTTCCGGCGAACCTCGTCCGGGGTGTCGGCGAAGGCGATGGTATTGGCATAGCTCTTGGACATTTTCCGCCCGTCGGTACCCGGCAGCGTTTTCGACGCTGTCAGCAGGGGCTGGGGTTCCGGAAAGACGGGACTGTACAGGTGGTTGAAGCGGCGGGCCATCTCCCGGGTCAGCTCCAGGTGCGGCAGCTGGTCTTCTCCCACCGGGACGAAATCGGCCCGGTACATGAGGATATCAGCGGCCTGGAGACAGGGGTATCCCAGGAACCCGTACGTGGACAGGTCCCGGTCGGTCATTTGTTGCTGCTGGTCCTTGTAGGTCGGACAGCGGTAGAGCCAGGACAGGGGTGTGTTCATGGCGAGCAGGAGAAACAATTCCGCATGCTCGGGGATCGAGGACTGGACGAACAGGGTGCAGCGATCCGGGTCCAGCCCGCAAGCGATGAAGTCGGCTGCCAGGCTGTATGTGTTGTCGACCAGGCCGGATGTGTCCGCATATCCGGTTGTCAAGGCATGCCAATCCGCAATGAAAAAGTGGCATGCATATTCATCCTGGAGGCGCACCCAGTTCTCGATGGCCCCGAAATAGTTGCCGAGATGGAGGTTTCCGGTGGGGCGGGCACCGGACAGCACATTCTTGCGGGGAGGCTGGTTCATGGGGATCTCCTTCCGGGATGCATACTGGTTGGGGTCCGGGAGCGGACCGGGGCAGGGGGACAGCAGGGTCTGCGGATGTATTTCGGGGTCTATCCGACGAGCTGCTGGATCCACCGGAACACGAAGTCCACGGGGGTCGTGATGAGCCAATAGAAGGGATAGTACAGGACGGACATGACCTGCCCGATGACGCCGCGGCCAAAGAGGACAAGAAGCAGGAACGCCATGCCGATATATCGCTCATACGCCATGATGCCGTAGTAAAGGCGGTTGGGCAGGACGGCGCCGATGACCTTGTATCCGTCCAGCGGCGGGACAGGCAGCATGTTGAAGACCGCCAGGGCCAGGTTG
>JAKPNJ010000001.1 GCA_029548445.1 Bacillota bacterium
AGTAGGACGTGAAACGACAGCATCCCAGTGAACGTCCTGCGCCGGAGCCGGCTCGCCGGAACGAAACAGGGCCGGTGAACCGGAACGGATCGGCTCCCCCGGCGGCGCCGGCGCGACGCGAACGGACAGCAGGCCGACGGAAAGGGGAGCGCCCGGATCCCGCCCACCCGGGAGGGCGCATCGGGCTGGTCCTGGTGGCGATCCTGGTCCTGGCCCTGTTCGCCTATATCGTCCAGGGCCTCTATGCCCTCCAGGTCCGGGACCATGCCCGTTATGCCGTCGAGGCGGCGCAGAACCAGTATCGGCAAATCACGGTCCCCCCCCTGCGCGGCGAGATCGTGGACCGGAATGGCAAGGAGCTGGTGTTTTCCAGCGTGGTCGAGACGTTCGGCATGACGCCGCGGGATGTGAAATCCCGGTCGGGGACCGCCGAAAGGGAAGAGATTGCGGCGGCCATCGCCCGGATCCTGGATATCCCCGAGGACACCGTCCTTGCGGACATGGCCAGGGAAGACGCCACCTGGATCGAGCTGAAGCGGCGGGTCGGCAAGGAACAGGCCGATGCCATGAAAGCCTACTTCGATGATCACGAGGTAGGCGGCATTTCCATTGACCGGGAGTATCGCCGGGTCTATCCGGAAGGGCGCCTGGCGGCCCAGGTCCTGGGCTTCGTGACAAACGACGGGATCGGGACCCTGGGGATCGAGTACCAGTACAACCGGCAGCTGACCGGCGAGCCGGGCTTCGTCTATGCCCTGACCGACAATTACTCCTACCGGACCGGCCTTCCCGACACCTCCCCTGTCAGCCTGGCGGCCCGGGACGGGGCGAATCTCGTCCTGACCCTGGATATCGGGCTCCAACGGATCGCCGAAGCCGAACTCAAGCGGTCCGTGGACATTTACAGCGTCCGGGAGGGCGGCCTGGTCCTGGTCATGGATCCCTACACCGGCGACATCCTGGCCATGGCCCAGAACCCCGACTTCGATCCCGCCGCCCCGGCCGCCCGTCCGATCGAATGGAGCCTCGACAAGTGGAATCCGTCGGATAAGGAAGAGAAGAAGTATCTCGGCGAGGTTCTCTGGCGGAACCGGGCCATTACCGACACCTACGAGCCGGGGTCCACCTTCAAGGCCTTTACCGCCGCCATCGCCCTGGAGGAGAACCTGGCCCGGGAGGACGAGATTTTCGACGACCGTCCGGTCCAGGTCGCCGACTACACGATCCATTGCTGGAAGAAGCCGGGGCATCATGGGCTGGAGCGCCTGGACCAGGCTTTCTGGAACTCCTGCAACCCGGTATTCGTCGAGTTGTCGAGGCGCATCGGGATCGATCGCTTCTACAGCTATGTCCGGTCGTTCGGGTTCATGGGCACCACCGGGATCGACCTGCCGGGAGAGGGAACAGGCCTGATGCACGAAACCCCCGGGCTTATCGACATGGCTTGCCTGGCCTTCGGCGAACAGTCCACGGTCACCCCCGTCGCCCTGCTGACCGCATACTGCGCCTTCGCCAATGGCGGCGCCCTGGTCCGCCCCCGGATCGTCAAGGCCGTAACCGACGCCAATGGCGCCGTGCTGCAGGAATACCGGACGGAAACCGTCCGTCGGGTCGTATCCGAACAGACCGCCACCCGGATCCGGAACCTGATGGAAGGCGTGGTTCTCCACGGCACAGGCTCCGCCGGCTATGTGGAAGGATACGGAGTGGCCGGAAAGACGTCCAAGTCCGAGCGGGACGACGACGAGAAGATCATCTCGTTCGCGGCCCTGGCACCGGCGGACCAGCCGGTCCTCTGCATCCTGGTGGTGCTGTCGGCGGCGGACCGGGACCTGACATCGGCCGCGGCGGCCCAGACGACGGCCCGGATTCTGTCCAGCTCCCTGGAATACCTGGGGGTTCCCCGGGAATACACCGACAAGGATGTGAGCCTGCTCATCAGGACCACCCCGGCGCCGGACCTGGCCGGAATGACCTACCTGGAAGCCCGCCGCCTCCTGGCCGAGAAGGGATTCCAGGCGGACGCCGGCCGGACCGCCCTGGGAGACGACAGCCTGGTCGGCGGACAATGGCCGGCGGCCGGCACCCCGCTTCACCGGAATGCCCGGGTGGCCCTGTATCCGGGGGACCCGGATCCGGAGGATTTCGTCACGGTGCCCGATGTCTCGGGCAAGACGGTCCACGAGGCGATCCGGGCCTTCGCGGAAGCCGGGGTCAACCTGGTGCTGGACGGCGACTGCTTCGGCACCGCCGTGGCCCAGGCGGTCCCAGCGGGAGAACAGGTGCTCCGCAGGACCCCGGTGGCCGTCACCTTCCACCGGGAACCGGCCGAATAAAGGGGCGATATCGTACAATGGAATCGGGGGGCGAGAACGGCATGAAGCATCTGGGCGACCTGGTGGCGGGACTTCCGCTTTCGATTCCGCTGACGGAGAGCCAGGCGGCACGACCCATCACCGCCATCGCCTACGACTCCAGGCGGGTCCTGCCCGGAACCCTGTTCGTCTGCATCGAGGGGTATGCGACGGACGGGCACCGGTTCATTCCCCAGGCCCTGGCCCAGGGGGCCGCCGCCATCCTGGTTTCCCGGCCCGACGCCGTACCGGATTCCGTCGAGGGGGCGAACGGCGCGGACACCGCGGCCTTTCTACGGACCGACGATACCCGGACGGCCCTGGCCCATGTCAGCGACAGGTTCTTCGGCCATCCCTCCGGCGACCTGTCCCTGATCGGGGTCACGGGCACGAAAGGGAAGACCACCACCACCTACATGATCCGCTCGGTCCTGAAAGCCGCCGGCCGGAAGACCGGGCTCATCGGCACCATCGCGAACATCATCGGGGACGAGGAAGTCTATGCGTCCCGCACGACGCCGGAATCCCCGGATCTCCAGTCCCTGCTCTCCGACATGGTCCGGGCCGGGATGGACACCTGCGTGATGGAGGTGTCTTCCCAGGGCCTCATGCTGCGCCGGGTCCACGGCTGCGAATTCGACATCGGGATCTACACCAACCTGTACCATGACCATATCGGTCCCCGGGAGCACGCCTCCATGGAGGAGTACCTGGAAATGAAGAGCCGCCTGTTCGGCATGAGCCGGACCGCCCTGGTCAACCTGGACGCGGCGGGAGCGGACCGGATCCTGGGCGCCGTCACCGGCCTGCTGGTTACCCTGTCGCTGGAGCGGGAGGCGGACGTACGGGCTTTCGACCTGCGGCAGGAAGTCCGCGACGGCCGGATCGGTACCGCGTTCCAGGTCCGGAGCCCCTGGATGGACGGGGCGTTTTTCGTGGGCATGCCGGGCCGCTTCAATGTGTACAATGCGCTGGCGGCCCTGGCCTGCGGCGCCCTGTCGGGGATCGGGGCAGGGGAGATTCGGGACGGCCTGGCCGGCGTGACGGTTCGGGGACGGGTGCAGCCCATCGCCACCGACGGGACCTACCAGGTGGTGGTGGACTACGCCCACAACGCGGCCAGCCTGGAAAACCTCCTGTCCACCTTGCGGGAATATGTGAAGGGCCGCCTGATCACGGTCTTCGGATGCGGCGGCGACCGGGCCCGGTCCCGCCGGTTCGAGATGGGAGCCGTGTCCGGCCGCCTGTCGGACCTGACGATCCTGACGTCGGACAACCCCCGCACCGAGGACCCGGCCGCGATCCTGGCCGACATCGTCACCGGCATCACCCCGACCGGCGGCCGCTTCCTGGCCGAGATCGACCGAAAAACGGCGATCCACCAGGCCGTCCGGATGGCGGAACCCGGCGACATGGTGGTGGTGGCGGGAAAAGGCCACGAGAATTACCAAATTTTCGCCGACAGGACCATCCATTTCGATGACGCGGAGGTTGCGGCCGAGGCCGTGGCGATCCGGGAAGCGGGAGGCAGGCCATGGAATCCGTCCGCCTGAGCACCCTGGCCCAATGGCTGGAAGTCCCGGTTCCGCCGGGACTGGATCCGAATCTCGAAATCCGGGGCATCTCCACGGACAGCCGGACCCTGAAGCCCGGCGAGCTTTTTGTGGCCCTCCGGGGCGAGCGGTTCGACGGGCATGACCACCTGGACGACGCCCTGGGGCGGGGAGCCGTCGCCCTCCTGGTCCAGGACCGGGACAGGTCCGCCCCCCATGCCGGCATCTCCCTCCTGGTCGAGGAGACGCGGAGCGCGTATGGCCGGATCGCCGCCGGGTACCGGACGACCCTGCCGGCCCGGGTTGTCGGCGTCACGGGCAGCGTCGGCAAGACCTCCACCCGGGACCTGGTCGCCGCCGCCGCCGGTTCCCGGAGAGTCCTGCGGACCGAAGGCAACCTGAACAACGAGATCGGGCTTCCCGCCACCCTCCTGGCCGCCGACCGCGGCCAGGACGTGGTTGTCCTGGAAATGGGCATGCGCGGCCGGGGGGAGATCGCCTGGCTGTCCCGCATCGCCCGGCCCGACGTGGCGGTCATTACCCGCATCGGCAGTTCGCACATCGAGCGGCTCGGCTCCCTGGATGCCATCTTCGAGGCCAAGTGGGAAATCCTCGAGGGCCTCCAGGATGGCGGCACCCTGGTGGTGTCCATGGACGACCCCCTTCTGTCGCGGGCGGCCCGCCGGCTGGCGGCGGCAGGCGGGAGGACGCCGGATGGACGGCATGTGTCCCTGGTGGGAGTCCGGACCGAGAACGCCGGGTCCGACTGGGAGGATTTCCCTGTCCTGCGAGCCCACGAAATCCGGCCGCGGGACGGCGGCGTCAGCTTCCTCGTGGTGGTGCCGGGGGAAGAGCCCCTGCCGGCCTGGGTCCCCCTGCCGTCCCCCCATCTCGTGCCCAATGCCCTGGCCGCCCTGGCCGTCGCCATCCGGCTTGGTGTCGACCCCGCGGCCGCGGTGGCGGGACTCGCCGCCTACGTGCCGACGGGCAATCGCCTGCGGGTCCTGCCGGTCGGCGACATGACCCTTCTCGACGACTCCTACAACGCCAGCCCGGAGTCCATGGTGGCGGCCTTTGCGGCCCTGGCGGCCCTGCCCTCGCCGGGACGGCGGATCGCCGCCCTGGGCGGGATGCTGGAGCTGGGCGAGTTTTCCGGTCCCCTCCACCGGGTGACCGGCGCCGCAGCCGCGGCCCGTTCCATCGATCGCCTGTACTGCTGCGGTCCCTGGGCCGAGGAGATGGCCCAGGGCTTCCGGGAGGCCCTCCTGGAAGCCGGCCGGCCTGGCGACGCCATGGCCTTTCCGGACCGGGGCTCCCTCGAGTCGGCGCTTCTGCCGGACCTTCGGCCGGACGACGCGATCCTGGTCAAGGGATCCCGCGGATTCGCCATGGAAGAGGTCGTGGCGGCCATCGTGGCCTCGGCCCTGGGGACCGCCCCGTGACCGCCGTTCTCTCGATGCTGCTGCCCTTTGTCGCCCTGTTCGGCCTGACCGGCCTCCTGGGCCTGTGGATCCTGCCGTTGCTCCGCCGCCTGCGGGTGGGACAGACCGTCCGGGACGACGGTCCCCGGACCCACTTCGCCAAGACGGGCACCCCGACGTTCGGCGGACTGATGTTCCTCATCCCCCTGAACCTTGGCGCCGTGGCGGCCCTTCTCGCCGGCCTGCCGGCATCCCGCCTGCTTCCCATGCTGCTGCTGGTGGACGCCTTCGCCGCCGTGGGATTCGCGGACGACTACATCAAGGTCCGGATCAATCGGAAGGGCCTGTCCTTCCGGGGGAAAACCGTCCTGATGGCCATCGCCTGTATCCTGTACGTTCTATGGGACTTTATGCTGTCCGGACATCCGGTCTTCCTGTACATTCCTTTCCTCCCGGATCCCGTTGTGCCGGTGGATGGCGCCTGGCGCCTGGCCTACGGCGTCCCGGTTGTCCTGTACCTGTACTTCGTCTGCAACTCAGTGAACCTGACGGATGGTGTCGACGGCCTCGCTGCCTCCGTCACCCTGGTCGCTGCCCTGGCCCTGGGGGCCATGGCCTTCGGCCTGTCCCTCGCCCCGCAGCCCGGCAATCCATGGATCGATGCGGACGGGGGCGTCTCCTCGGTCTCGGCCCCATTGGCCTTCGCCCTGGCGGGAGGATGTGCCGGGTTTCTTCTGTACAACCGGCATCCGGCCCGGGTGTTCATGGGAGACACCGGTTCCCAGGCCCTGGGCGCCGGCGTGGCGGTCCTGGCCCTGGCCCTGGGGATCCCCTGGGTCCTGGTGCCGGTGGGCGGCATGTACCTTTTTGAATCCCTGTCCGTCATGATCCAGGTGGCGTATTTCAGGAAAACCGGCGGGAAAAGGATCTTCCGGATGTCGCCATTCCACCACCACCTGGAGCTGGGCGGCTGGTCCGAAGTCCGGATCGTCCGGGTCTTTACGCTGATCACCCTGGCGGGCAGCCTGCTGGGGCTGCTGCTGGTCCTGGCCCCGGCCCTGTCCGGGTGACCGGAAGACGGAGCGGGAGGGGGACGACATGAAGAGGGAACTGCAGGAACGGGCCATGTCCCGGGTGCAGGACGAACGCCGGATCCCCGCGGAAGCCGGCGGGGGTCCCTGGCAGGCCGGCCGCGGCCGCATGGATGCAGGTCTCCTGGTCGTCCTGTTCATCCTGGTCTCCTTCGGCCTGGTCATGCTGTTCAGCGCCAGCATGAACCTGGGGTACGCCCTGTCGGAGAACCCCACCTCCTATATCCTTCGCCAGGGCATCTTTTCCGCCCTGGGACTGGCCGTGGCCCTTCTCATCGCCTTTCTCGGGATCCGATGGCTCGATCGCATCGCCCTGGCTGCCGGGGTTTTCGCCGTGACCACCCTCCTGCTGGTGCTGGTCCTCTTCACGGAAGAGGGCCGATACGGCGGACGCCGCTGGTTCGAGCTGCCCATGGGGCTCGGCTTCCAGCCGACGGAACTGGCCAAGGTGGCCATGATCTACTGCTATGCGGTCTATCGTTCCTGGCTGCGAAAGCGCCGGACCGCGGGGGGCTTCCGGACCCGGAGGGGTGCCGTGGCCCAGGCGTTCCTGGACGGCATCCTGGACCTGTTCATCCCCCTGGCCTGCCTGGCCCTCTGGATCGGGCTCATCGTCCTGGAGCCCCACTTCTCCTGTGTGGTCATTCTCCTTGGCCTCGCCCTGGTCATGGCCCTGACCACCCGGATCCGGATCGCCTCGCTCCTGGCCGGCCTGACCCTGTCCGGGCTGGCGGGGGGCGGGCTCTTCCTCGCGATCCGGGCGGCCCTGCCGGTCCTGCCGGCTTCCTTCGCGAAATACCTGGACTTCCAGTATGCCCTGGATCGCCTCCGCATCTTCTTTACGCCCGACCAGGCCACTCCGGACGAGCTTCTCCAACTCCAGCAATCCATCCGGGCCATCGGCTCCGGGGGCCTCACCGGCGTCGGGCTGGGGCTGGGGCGCCAGAAGTACGGGTACCTGCCCATGTCCCACAACGATTACATTTTTTCGGTCATCGGGGAGGAGCTGGGATTCGTCGGATCGATGCTGGTCCTGCTCCTGTTCCTGTTCCTGCTGGCCAGGGGCCTGACGGTGGCGGGCCGCGCCCGGTCTCCCCTGGGTCTCCACCTGGCGGCGGGCACCAGCGTTCTCATCGTCCTGCAGGCCTACCTGAACGTCGCCGTGGCGACGAACCTGCTGCCGCCCACCGGCATTTCGCTGCCGTTCTTCAGCTACGGCGGCACATCGAACCTCTTCTTCCTGGCGGCCATGGGCCTTCTCCTGGCCGTATCCCGAACCCTGCCCGCCGCCGGGGCCAGGACGCCAGCCGGGAGACGGCCGTGAAAGCCGGCAGCTACCTGATCGCCGCCGGGGGGACCGCCGGGCACATCCATCCGGCCCTGGCCGTGGCCCGGGGCCTGCGGGAACGGGAACCGGGCTGCCGGATCCTGTTCGCCGGCACGGCCCGGGGCATGGAGAGCGACGTGGTACCCAGGGAGGGGTTCGCCTTCTCCGCCATCCGCGCCATGGGCTTCCCGTCGCGGCCCTCCCTCCGGATGGCCAGGGCCCTGGTCGAGTACCAGGCAGGGAAGCGCGAATCGAGGGAGCTCGTCCGAACCTTCCGGCCCGACGTGGCCATCGGGACCGGCGGCTATGTCTGCGGCCCCGTCCTGTCCGCTGCCGCCGCCGCCGGCGTTCCCCTCGTCCTCCATGAACAGAACGCGTTTCCCGGCCGGGCCAACCGGTTCCTGTCCCGGAAGGCCGCGGTGGTCTGCGTGAGCTTTCCCGACAGCGCGGCGTCCTTTCCGAGGGGCACCCGGATCGAAGTGACCGGCAACCCGGTTCGCCCGCCGTTCTTCGCCACCTCCCGGGATGAGGGTCGGAGCGCCCTGGGCCTGGCACCGGGGCAACGGCTGGTCCTGGTCATGGGCGGAAGCCTGGGAGCCAGGACCCTGAACCAGGCTGTTGCGGATATCGCCCCGATGCTCGCCCGGGATCCCGCCTTCGCCTCCATCCGGCTGCTGCTGTCCACCGGCCGGGACCATTTTGCGTCCCTGGCCGGCCCGCTGTCCGCCTATCCGGCCATCGAGGCCCGGGATTTCATCCGGGATCCCCACCTGGCCATGGCGGCCGCCGACCTGGTGATCTGCCGGGCCGGCGCCGTGACCTGCGCCGAACTGGCCGCCACGAGGCGTCCGTCCGTCCTGGTGCCCTATCCCCACGCGGCCCAGGACCACCAGACCATCAATGCCCGGGCCATGGAGCGGGCCGGGGCGGCCCTCCTGGTCCCGGACGCCGAATTCGGTGCGGACCGGATGGCGGGCACCCTGCGGGACCTGCTGGCCGATCCGGACCGGTTCGAGCGCATGGGGCACGCGGCCCGGACCCTGGCCCGGACCGACAGCGTGGACCGGATCGTGGACCTGGTCCTGGAGGCGGCCCATGGCGCCTGACCGTCCCCGGATCATCGCCCATCGCGGGTCATCCGGCACCGCCCCGGAAAACACCATGGCGGCATTCCGCCTGGCCGCATCGGAGGGGGCCTTCGGGATCGAACTGGATGTCCACCTGACAGCCGACGGCATCGCCGCAGTCTGCCATGATGGCCATCTCCTGCGTACCACCGGGGTGGACGGCCGGATCGGCCAAATGGACTGGGACGACCTGTCGCGGCTGGACGCCGGGTCCTGGAAGGGGCCGCAGTACGCCGGCGAGCGGATTCCCCGGCTGTCCGAGGTCCTCGCCTTCTGCCGCCGGACGGGACTGTGGGTTAACATCGAGCTCAAGGGCGAGCCGGAACCGACCGAATCCCTCGTGGATGCCGTGATCCGCGATGTGCAGGACGCCCGCATGACCGGGGCTGTCCTGCTGTCCTCCTTCCACCACGGCTGCCTCCTGGCCGCCGACGACCGGCCGGACGGACTGCCCGTCGGCCTCCTGTCCGAAACGCTGGACGAGGGGCTCTGGGAGCTGCTGGAAGAGCGGGCCGAACGGGGGCGCGGGCTCCTTTCCGCAGTCCATCCGCATCATGCCGCCCTGTCCCGTCCCGACGCGGTGCGGCTCCATGACATGGGGTACCGGATCAACCTGTGGACCGTCAACGAACCCGGGGATGCCGCCCGGTACGCCGAATGGGGAGCGGACGCCCTCATCACCGACCATCCCGCCCGGCTCCTGGCGTTCCTCGAGTCCCGGCGAGCCGGGAACGGCCGCCCATGAACCGGACCGGCCCCTCTCCCGGAGTGAGGGTCCGCCGCGCCAGGTCCCGTGGCGGCCTGTTCCTTTTGCTGGTTGTCGCCGTGCTGGTGCTGCTGTCGGCGCTGCTTCCGCAGTTCCGGGCCGGGGAGGTGGCCATCGAGGGAGCCCGGATCCTGGATCCCGGCGATGTCCTGGCCGTGTCCGGCCTGAAGCAGGGGCAGCATCTCCTGTCGGGCATCGGGGGCGGCGTCGCCCGCTTTTTCTCCCTTCGGTACGGGGCGGCGGAAGACCGGCTCCTGTCGGCCTTTCCCTACCTTCGGGAGGTGGAAGCCAGGATGGAATTCCCCGGCCGGATCCGGATCCTCCTGGCGGAGCGGGTCGAGGTGGGGTACATCGCCATCCCGGACGGGTGCGCCCTCATCGACGCGGAAGGCATCACCCTCGACATCCTGACCGGTTCATATCCGCAGGGCATTCCGGTCATCGCCGGCCTGGTGCCCGGCACCTATGCCCTGGGCCGCCCCCTGGAAGTCAACGATCCGGAGGCGCTCCAGGACGCCATGGTGGTCCTGGATGCCGTCCTGCGGGCCGACACCGACCTCCGGGGGGACATGAAGCTCATCGGCCGGATCCGTTCCGTCCGGCCGGTGGCCCGGGACGCGGTGTACCTGACGGTCCTGCTCCCTTCGGGCGGCGAGGAGCTCATGGTCCGGCTGCACGGGGTGCGGAAGGCGCCGGAGGACATGGAGTGGCTCCGGTTCGCCCTGATGCAGGGACGGCTCGACGGCCTGGGCCCCGGCGTCCTGGAACTATCGGAAGGACAGCGGGTGTTCAGGCCCGATCCCGGATGACAGGACCCCGCCCGACCGGGGGGCCCCTTGCGGTTTCGCGCCGGAATGCGCACAATGCTGGTGTGGACCGCGGCAAGGAGGGGTATGCATGATCGCCCTGATCGGATTGATTCTCGGCCTCCTCATCGGGCTGTTCCTCGATGTGGACATTCCCCAGGCCTATTCGACCTATGTGGCCGTCGGCATCCTCGCCGCCCTGGATTCCATCGTCGGGGCCGTTTCCGCCAGCATGAAGGACCGGTTCGACGTGAAGCTCTTCCTGACCGGCCTCCTGGGCAACGGGTTCATCGCCGTGGCCCTGGCGGCCCTGGGGGACCAGCTGGGCATCCCGATTTACCTGGCCGCCGTGTTCGCTTTCGGCAACCGGATTTTCATGAATTTCTCCACGATCCGGCGCTCCCTGCTGGAACGGCTGTCCCTCCGGGGGTCAGCGCCGCAGGCGGACGCGGAAACCGGCCGGAGTCCCGATTCCGGAACGTCCGGATGATTCGCTGTCCGGATCCCTTCTGATGGCCCATATCTTGTGTCCGTCGCACTTGAATCCACAAAAGCTTGTTGTAGATCCCCGGTCAATCGGGTAGAATCAATGAAGGATTCCGTTTCCGATTCCAACAGGACTTGGCAGAAAGGGGGAATCTCCTTGTCGGATATGCGCATGGGGTTCCTTGTCGAGAATGAACCGTACGCCACCATCAAGGTCATCGGGATCGGCGGCGGCGGCTGCAACGCGGTGGATCGGATGATCTCCGGCAGCATCCAGGGCATCGAGTTCATCTCGATCAATACGGACAAGCAGGCCCTGTCGCGGACCAAGGCCCCCAACAGGATCCAGATCGGCGAAAAGATTACCCGTGGCCTGGGCGCCGGCGCCAATCCCGATATCGGCGAGCGGGCCGCGGACGAGTCCAGGGACGAGATCGGGTCCCTGATCCGCGGAACCGACATGCTGTTCATTACCGCCGGCATGGGCGGCGGAACCGGCACGGGCGGCGCGCCGGTCATCGCCCAGCTCGCCAGGGAACTGGGCATCCTGACCGTGGGGGTCGTGACCAGGCCCTTCCGGTTCGAGGGCGCCCGCAGGATGATGAACGCGGAAAAGGGAATCCGGGAACTGGAGAAATATGTCGATTCGCTGATTGTCGTCCCCAACGACAAGCTCCTGGAGATCGCCACGGAGGACACCTCCATTGAGGATGCGTTCCTGATGGCCGACCAGGTGCTGCGCTACGGTGTCCAGGGCATTACCGACCTGGTCGCGATCCCGGGCCTGATCAACCTGGACCTGGCGGATGTCCGCCGGGTGATGACCAGTGCCGGGGTCTGCCACATGGGCATCGGCCGGGCGTCCGGCGAAGGCCGGGCCAGCGTCGCCATCCGGCAGGCGATCAACAGCCCGCTCCTCGACACGACCATCGAGGGGGCCCGGGGGGTCATCATCAACTTCACCGGCGGCCGCGACCTGCGGATCCGCGAGGTGGACGAAGCCGCTTCCGTGGTCCGGGATGCCGTGTCCCCCGATGCAGATATCATTTTCGGCGCCGTCATCGACGAAGCCATGTCCGACGAAATCCTGATCACGGTGATCGCCAGCGGCTTCGACCGCGAGAATCAACCCCGGGGCGCGACCAAGCCCGGAACGGCCGGCTTGTCCGCAGCATCCTCCACGGCCCCGCAGGCCGGAGCCCAGGCGCCTGCGCCGACCGCTTCCTCCCCGACGCCGGATACCCTCCGGAGCCGGCTGGATCCCGACCTCAACGCGGTGCCCGGCTTCCTGTCCGGCGCCGGGGACGCGGACATGCAGCGCCCCAGCCAGGAGGAGCCGGCCGAAGAGGTGAGGCCCCGGCCTTCCGCCCGTACCAGTGATGCAGGGGGATTCCATACGATCGGGGCGGAGGACCCGGTTCCGGCGGCGCCCTCCCGGTCGACCCCCCCGTCGTCCTTTTCGCCCCAGGCCAAGCCCCCGACTCCTTCCCAACCCGGATCCAGCGGTTCCGTCCCGACCCGGAGCGTCCCCGGCCCTTCCCAGCCGGGCCTGTCCGCCGCCGACCGGAATCCGCCGCGGCCGCGGCCCCAGCCACCGGAACCCGATACCCGGGAAGCCCCGCCCGCGACCAAGGCCCATGAGAAGAAACCGGGACGGATCCTGCCCTGGTTCCTCCAGAACCAGGACCGGTTCCAGGACTGACGCGGCGGAGGAATCGAATGCGCTGTCCCTTCTGCGCCCATGACGAGGACAAGGTCATCGATTCCCGCCCGTCGGAAGAAGGGTCCGCCATTCGCCGCCGTCGGGAATGCCTGTCCTGCGGCGCCCGGTTTACAACCTATGAAAAGGTGGAAACGGTTCCCCTCCTCGTAATCAAGAAGGACGGAACCCGGGAGCCGTTCCATCGGGACAAGCTCATCGCCGGGATCCAGAAAGCCTGCGAGAAGCGGCCGGTCTCCACGGACCAGATCGACCAGATCGTCGACTCCATTGAAACTTCCGTCGCCAATTCCCTCAAGCGGGAGATCAGTTCCCGGGAGGTCGGGGAGATGGTGATGGAGCGGCTCAAGGTCATCGACGAGGTGGCCTACGTCCGGTTTGCATCGGTCTATCGCCAGTTCCGGGATGTCAATTCCTTCCTGGAGGAACTGAACCAACTCCTGAAGCCACAGGGACGCGGCGCCGACTGACCGGACCGGAGGTGTCACGGATGGAACCGGATCGGGGCCGCGACCTCGACGAGATTCTTCGCAACTTCGAGGAGCAGCTTCGCCAGGGCCATTTCAAGGGCCATGTCGGAGGCAACCGCGCCATCGGCACCGGCGGGCGCTCCACCCAGGGCGCCTGGGGATATAACCCTGCAGGCGTGCGTATCGGACAGGGCGAATCCC
>JAKPNJ010000034.1 GCA_029548445.1 Bacillota bacterium
CTGGAGGTCCTGCCGGTCATTAACAAGATCGACCTGCCCTCGGCCCGGCCCGACGAAGTCCGGCACGAAATCGAGGAGGTCATCGGTCTCGACGCCTCCGAAGCGCCCATGGTGTCCGCGAAGAACGACCAGAATATCGACGGGCTGCTGTCGGCCATCGTCCGGTTTGTCCCGCCGCCCCTGGGCGACGAGGAAGCCCCTCTCCGGGCCCTGATCTTCGATTCGAAGTACGATCCCTACAAGGGCGTTATTATCCACCTCCGGATCAAGGACGGCCGGGTGGCCGTGGGCCAGCGCATCCGGATGATGAACACCGGAAAGGAATTCCTGGTGACGGAGCTCGGCTTCTTCCGCCCCGGCCAGTTTACCCCCTGCGACGAGCTGCGGGCCGGGGATGTCGGCTACCTGGCCGCCAGCATCAAGAATGTCCGGGACACCCAGGTCGGCGACACGGTGACCCTGGCCGACCGTCCGGCAACCCAAACCCTTCCGGGATACAAGAAGGTCCATCCCATGGTCTATTGCGGCATCTATCCGGCCGACGGGGCGGATTACCCGGCCCTCCGCGAATCCCTGGAAAAGCTGCAGCTGAACGACGCCGCCCTGTCCTTCGAGCCCGAGACCTCCAGCGCCCTGGGCTTCGGCTTCCGATGCGGCTTCCTGGGGCTGCTCCATTACGAGATCGTCCAGGAGCGGCTGGAGCGGGAATTCGACCTGGACCTGGTGACCACGGCGCCCAGCGTCGTCTACCGGGTCCTGATGAAGGACGGCACGGACCTGTGGCTCGACAACCCCACCCACCTGCCTGACCCGAGCCTCATCGAGCGGATGGAGGAGCCCATCGTCAAGGCCTCGATCCTGACACCCACCGACTACACCGGCAATATCATGGAACTCTGCCAGGACCGGCGGGGCGTGTTCCGGGACATGAAATACCTGGATGCCCGACGGGTGATGCTCCTGTACGAGTTGCCGCTCAACGAGATCATCTACGACTTCTTCGACGCCCTGAAGTCCAGGACCCGGGGATACGCCTCCCTGGATTACGAGTTTCTCGAGTACCGGACGTCGGAACTGGTGAAGCTCGACATCCGACTGAACAACGAGATTGTCGACGCCCTGTCCTTCGTGGTCCACGAGGAGAAGGCCTACCCCAGGGCCCGGCGCATGGCGGAAAAACTCCGGGACAACATTCCTCGCCAGCAGTTCGAGATCCCGATCCAGGCCTGCATCGGCGGCAAGGTCATCGCCCGGGAGACGGTCCGGGCCTTCCGGAAGGATGTTCTCGCCAAGTGCTACGGCGGCGACATCACGCGGAAGAAAAAGCTCCTCGAGAAACAGAAGGAAGGAAAGAAGCGCATGCGCCAGGTCGGCAGCGTGGAAGTGCCCCAGGAGGCCTTCATGAGCGTCCTGCGGCTGGACGAGTAGGATGGGCGGACCGGCGGCGTCTCCGGACCTCCTGCCCCTGGTCCGGCCCATTCTCGTGCTCCTGGGCGCCTTCCTGATCCTGGGGACCGCCATGGCCGTATCCCGGGTTGTCGGCAGATGGCTGGACGCACGGATCCGGACCGCGAAGGTCGCGAAAGGCGAAAGGCCGTCGGAGAGTCCGGCGGATTCCGGGGAGGACGGTGCCGGGAAAGCGGATGGCCCGGAAGGGGAGGCGCGCGAAAGGGAAGGGGTCGAACGGAAAACCTGAGGTCCATGGCTTTACCCCGCAGGTGACGATCCGTATAATGAAGTCGGTGCCGGAAGCCGCGCGGACGTGGCGGAATTGGCAGACGCGGCGGATTTAGGTTCCGCTATGGAAACATGTGGGGGTTCGAGTCCCTTCGTCCGCACCATCCGTCCCGGTGGGCCTGCGCCAAGGAGGACAGCATGAAAAAGATCTGCGAAGTGCTGGCGTCCACCCCTCTCTTCGAGGGCCTGGACCACGGTACCTTCCACGATTCCTGTACAAAAACCAGCCTGCGGCTCGTCTGGAAAGGTGAGATGATCGCGGTGGAAGGGGACGAGTGCACCGGTGTCGGCACCGTGATCGAGGGCCAGCTGGCGATGCAGAAGTATACCAGCAGCGGCGAGTGCGCCACCCTCGGCATCCTGGGACCCGGCGACATGATCGGGGAGTCCATGATCTACGGCCATGCCCGGCATTATCCCGTAACCATCGAGGCCGTGACCCATTCCAAGGTCCTGATGATTCCCCGCGACACGCTCCAGCACCTGCTGGAAACCAATCCCGCCCTGATGCGGAATTTCCTGTCCATCCTGTCCGACCGGGTCTGCTCCATGAACCGCCGGATCTCGATGCTGTCCCAAAAGACCCTGCGACAAAAAATCGCGTTCTATTTGCTCGATCTCTGGCAGGAGCAGGTCCGGGCCGAGAAGGGCATCCGGGAGCCGGTCTGCTCCATGGACCCCGATGTCCCGCCCTATACGCCGCCGGCCCCGGTACCGGGCCGTCCGGTGAGCCGCGCCCTGGCAACGCCTGCGGTGGAGCTCCCGGTTTCCAAGGAAGTGGTGGCCCGGCTGCTGTCCATGCCCCGGCCGTCCCTGTCCCGGGAGCTGATTGCCATGGAAACGGACGGCTTGATCAAGGTGTCCGGCCGGGTGATCTGGCTCGTGGATGTCCCCGCCCTGGAGAAGGGCGTGGTGGAAGGGTTCCGGATCCACGACGACGAGTAGTCCGGAGCGGATGCGGATACCGGACAGGAACGGGAACCGTTGAAAGCGGAACGGGACGCGAAGAGGCAAGCCGCATGAAATCGTACCGCAAGGAGATCTGGATCGAGACCCCCGCCCGGCGGGAATACCGAAACCTGACGCGCCTGCTGGAACAGGCCGTGGTGGAGAGCGGCATCCGGGACGGGCTCCTCCTGTGCAATGCCATGCACATTACTGCCAGCGTCTTTATCAACGACGACGAACCCGGCCTCCACGCCGACTTTGAAACCTGGCTCGAGGGACTGGCGCCCGAAAAGCCCCACAGCCGCTATCGGCACAACGGGTACGAGGACAATGCCGACGCCCACCTCAAGCGCCAGGTCATGGGACGGGACGTGGTGGTGGCCATTACGGAAGGCCGCCTGGACCTGGGTCCCTGGGAGCAGGTCTTCTACGGCGAGTTCGACGGACGCAGGAAGAAGCGGGTGCTGGTGAAGATCATCGGCGAATGACCCCGACTCCCTGTCGCTGCGCTATTCACAACCGTTCTTCGAATGGGTATAATCGGCATATCGATGTTGACGCCGGTCCGGCGCAGGCCGGGCGGTCCGTTTTTTGTTTCAGGATGTGCAGGGGGAATCGATGGACCAGCTGAAGGAGCGGATTCTGGCAGAAGGCCGCATAACGGGAACCGACTGCGTCCGGGTCGACAGCTTCCTCAACCACCAGGTGGATCCCGCGCTGCTGGCCGCCATCGGCCGGGAGTTCGCCAACCGGTTCGCCGCGGACCGCGTCACCCGTATCCTGACCATCGAGGCGTCGGGCATCGCACCCGCCCTGTTTACCGGCCTGGCCCTGTCGGTTCCGGTGGTCTTCGCCAAGAAAACCCCCTCCCGCAACCAGGACGAATCCTGTTACCAGGCCCTTGTCCATTCCTTTACCCGCCACAGCGATTCGGTGATCCGGGTCAGCCGCCGCTTCCTTTCGTCCGGCGACCGGGTGCTGCTGATCGACGATTTCCTGGCAAACGGCCAGGCCCTGCTGGGTCTCGCCGAAATCGTCGCCCAGGCGGGAGCCGCCCTGGTGGGCGCCGGGGTCGTCATTGAGAAGGGGTTCCAGGAAGGCGGCAGCCTGGCCCGCGACATGGGGATAAGAGTCGAGGCTCTTGTCACGATATCGGACCTTTCCCAGGGAACCATCCGGTTCAAGGAATGAAGGAGGAGAACGATCCATGCACATCCGCAAGATTCTCTCGACCCTGCTCCTGATGACGCTTCTGGCCGGCGTGATGCTGGCCGCGGGCTGCCAGTCCGGCACCCCGACCAATGCCCCCGCCGAAAAGGTCAAGGTTGGCGTCCTGTACATTTCCCCCATCGATGACGGCGGCTGGTCCACGGCCCACAACCGGGGATTTGTGATGGCGGAGAATGAAATTGGCAAGGACAAGATCGAATGGGTCACGAAGGAGAATATCCCGGACACCGACGCCGCCGCCACGGAAACGGCCCTTCGGATCATGGCGGATGCGGGCTGCCAGATCATCTTCGCTACCAGCTACAACTACATGGATACCGTCGAGAAGCTGGCCAAGGAGTATCCGGAAATCAAGTTCGAACACTGCTCGGGCTACAAGACCGCGGACAACATGGACAACTACTTCGGCCAGATCGAACAGCCCAGGTTCCTTTCCGGCATCGTGGCGGGACTGACCACGAAGTCGAACAAGATCGGATATGTGGCCGCCATCCCGATTCCGGAAGTGGTCCGCGGCATTAACGCGTTTACCCTGGGTGTCCGGTCCGTCAATCCGGATGCGGAAGTCCATGTCCGCTGGACCAACACCTGGTTCGACCTGTCGCTGGAGAGCGCCGCCGCCAACGAGCTCCTGAACCTGGGGTGCGACGTCACGTCCCAGCACCAGGATTCCGCGGCCACACTGAAGGCAGCGGAGGCGAAGGGCGTCTTCGGCATCGGCTACGACAACCCCATGGGCGATGCGGCCCCGAAGGCCTACCTGACCGCCCCGATCTGGAACTGGGGCGCCTACTACACCAAGAAGATCAAGGCCGTCATGGACGGCACCTGGTCGGTGGAGCAGTACTGGGGCGGCATGAAGGAAGGCATGGTGGGCCTCGACACCCTGACCGACCTGGTTCCCCAAGCCGCCAAGGAGAAGGTCGCCGAAATCGAGCCCATGATCCTCGAACAGGGCAACGATTATGTCTTCAAGGGACCCATCAAGGACAACCAGGGCAACGAGAAGGTCGCTGCGGGCACGTCGCTGTCCAAGGCCGACCAGATGGGGATGGACTGGTTTGTCGAGGGCGTGGTCGGCTCTGTGGGGTGACGTGGTACCAGGAACCGTACAAGACCCCCCCCACCTGAAATCGGAACCCGGCGAAGGGACCGCCGCCCGCCCCGAAATGGGCGGGCCGGTCCCTTCCGCCGAATGCCCCGCCATCGAAATGGCGGGCATCTGCAAATCCTTCGGCCATGTCCGGGCGAACCACAACGTCGGGTTCTCCGTGCGGTCGGGGGAGATACACGCGCTCCTGGGCGAGAACGGTTCCGGCAAGAGCACGCTGATGAACATCCTGTCCGGCATCTACCTGCCGGATGCGGGGTCCGTCGCTGTCCGGGGCCGCCACGTGGCCTTCCGGTCTCCCCGGGATGCCATCGCCATCGGCATCGGGATGGTCCACCAGCATTTCAAGCTGGTGGAATCCATGACGGCCATGGAAAACATTGTGGCCGGCACGGGCCGGGGCCTCCGTCTGGACCGTCAGCAGGCCCGGGAACGGATCCGGGCGTTCTCCCGCCGTTTCGAGATGGGCCTGGACCCGGACAAGCGGGTCCATGACATGTCCGTGGGCGAAAAACAGACCGTGGAGATCCTCAAGGTCCTGTATCGGGGAGCGGACATCCTGGTGCTGGACGAGCCCACCGCCGTCCTGACCCCCCAGGAAATCGGCCGCCTGTTCGGCATTCTCCGGCTCATGCGCCAGGAAGGCCACTCCGTCATCTTCATCAGCCACAAGCTGAACGAGGTCATGTCCCTTTGCGACCGGGTCACGGTTCTCCGCAGGGGGGAAACCGTCGGGACCGTCGCCGTCGCCGACTGTACCACGTCCCGGCTGGTCGAGATGATGGTGGGGCGGGTTGTGGACCTGTCCATCGACCGTCCCCGGGTCCAGTCGTCGGGACTCTGCCTGTCGGTCCGGAACCTGTCCGTCCGGGACGAGGAAGGAATCCGGAAGCTGGATGACGTCTCCTTCGACCTCCACCACGGCGAGATTCTCGGCGTGGCCGGACTGGCCGGCAGCGGACAGAAGGAGCTGTGCGAGACCATCGCCGGCCTCCAGGCGGCGGAAGGCGGCCGAATCGCCTTCCACGGCAACGACATCCTGGGCAGGAGTCCCCGGGACATCATCCGCCTGGGCATCAGCATGAGCTTCATCCCGGAGGATCGCCTGGGGATGGGCCTGGTGGCGGGCATGGACATCGCCGACAATGTCATGCTGAAGGATTATGCCTTCCGGCCCGGACTCTTCCTCGACAGGACGGCGGCCAGGAAGAAGGCCCGGGAGATCGTTTCCCGCCTGTCCATCGACACGCCGGGCATTTTCCATCCGGTCCGGAAGCTCTCCGGCGGGAACATCCAGAAGGTCATCCTGGGACGCGAGATCGACCTCAATCCCAAGCTCCTGATTACGGCCTACGCCGTCCGGGGCCTGGACATCCATTCGTCCTACACCATCTATCGATTGTTGAACGACCAGAAGGTCAAGGGCGTTGCGGTCCTCTACATCGGCGAGGACCTGGATGTGCTCCTGGAACTGTGCGACCGGATCCTGGTGCTGTTCAACGGCCGCGTGACGGGCATCGTGGACGCCCGCTCCTCCACGAAGGAGCGGATCGGGCTCATGATGACCGGCGAGACGCCGCGGGCCGAGGGATGGCAGGTTCCCCTGCCCGTGCCGCCCCTGCCGGCATCCAACGCCTGCCCGGTGGCGGACCGGCTCCTGTCGCCCGATTCCGACCGGACGATGCCGGCCGGACCGGACGGGAAGGGGGGCGGGCCATGCTGAGAATCGCCCGCAAGGAGGACATGACCGGCCTTCGGGCCGTGGGCGTCCGCATCGCCGCCGTCCTGCTGGCGCTGCTGGCGTCCGGCCTCCTGATCCTGGCCATGGGGTACGATCCCCGCGAAGTGGTCCGGGTCATGTGGAGCGGCATGCGAACCCTCAAGGCCCTGGCCTCCATGATCCGGATCGCCATCCCGCTGGCCATGGCCGCCCTGGCGGTCTCCATCGCCTTCACCATGAAATTCTGGAACATCGGCGCCGAGGGCCAGATCCTCATGGGCGCCTTCGCCGCCACAGCCATCTCCTCGGTCCTGCCCGAGGGGACCCCGGGCGCCCTCCGGATCCTCCTGATGGCCCTGGCCGGCCTGGCCGGCGGCGCTCTCTGGGCCCTTCCGCCAGCCCTGTTCCGGGCTGCCTTCCGGACCAACGAGACCCTCCTGACCCTCATGTTCAACTATATCGCCATCCGCTGGGTGGAATACCTCCGCTGCCAGCTCTGGAAGGATCCCGCCGCCATGGGATTCCCCCAGATCGCACCGATCCCGGAATCGGCCCACCTGCCCCAACTGCTGGGTGTCCATATCGGGTGGATCCTGGTCCTGGTCCTGGCCTTCCTCCAGTGGGTGTTCCTGCGCCGGACGAAGAAGGGGTTCGAGGTCCGGGTGGTGGGGGAGAGCGAGAAGACCGCACGCTACGCCGGGATGACCGTGGGACGGGTCCTGCTGTTCGGCGTGCTGCTGTCCGGCGCCCTGGCAGGACTGACCGGCATGGTGAAGCTGAACGGCACCGCCTTTGTCCTGGCCGAGCGGCTGGCCGGCGGCGACGGGTTCACCGCCATCATCATCGCCTGGCTGTCCAACCTGTCCGCCCCGGTGATCCTCGTCGTGGCCTTCCTCTTCGCCGCCATGAAGCAGGGCGCCGGCTGGATGGAGGGCCTCGCCGGCATTCCGTCGGCCCTGGCCGACACGGTCCAGGGCCTGATCCTGTTTTTCGCCCTGGGCAGCGAGTTCTTCATCCGGTATCGGATCATCCTCGAGTCCCGGCACCGGACAGAGCGGAAGGAGGCCCATCCGTGACCGATACGACGCCGCTCATGGTCCTGGCGGTCTTCCTGGCCAGCGCTGTCCGCTACAGCATGCCCCTCCTGGTCGGAACCCTGGGTGAGACCGTCACCGAACGATCCGGCCACCTGAACCTCGGGGTGGAGGGCATGATGCTCATGGGCGGTGCCGCCGGCTTCGTCACCGCCATCCGGACCGACAGCCTGGTCCTGTCCCTGCTGGCCGCCATGGGAGGCGCCATCGCCGGCGCCCTGTTCTATGCCGTGCTGACCGTGACCTTCCGGGCCAACCAGGTCGTCACCGGCCTGGCCCTGACCCTTTTTGGCGCCGGGGTCGCCAATACGGTGGGGAAGGGGGCGGTCCACGCCTCCACGCCGCCCCACATCCAGGCATTCTTTGCCTGGCAGCCGCTCCGGCCGGACCTGTCGGCCATCGAGAGCGTTCCGGTCCTGGGACCGGCGGCGGTGTTTCTCCGAACCGTATTGCTGGAGTACAACATATACGTTTACATGGCGGTCCTGCTGGCCGTCGTCCTGTCCCTGCTCCTCCACCGGACCCGCCTGGGCCTCCATCTCCGGGTGGTGGGGGAAAACCCCGCCTCCGCCGACGCCTCCGGCATCCGGGTGGCGGCGACCCGATACGGCGCCATCCTGGTCGGGGGCGCCCTCTGCGGCCTGGCCGGCCTCTACCTGCCATTGGTCCACAATGGCACCTGGGTGGAGAACATCACCGGCGGCCGAGGCTGGATCGTGGTGGCCCTGGTGATCTTTGTCCGCTGGAGCCCCCTCCGGGCCATGCTGGGCGCCCTCCTGTTCGGCGCCCTGGAGATCATCGGCTTCAAGCTGCAGGGATTTCCCCAACTGGCCGGGAATCCCCTGTTCTCCCAGTACATCATCGGCATGTACCCCTACATCATTACGGTTATTGTCCTGGTGGCGAATTCCGCCAGGAAGAAGGGGGGCTGGCGGGGGCCCGGCGCCCTGGGCCTTCCGTATTTCCGGGAGGAGCGCTAGGCGGCGCATTCGGATTTCGGCGCCCGGATTCGGCTATAATGGGATCATCGTCCGGGGTCGTCCCGGCGGGCGAAAACCTGGGGAAAGGAGGTGCGGCGCATGCTGTCCGGCATGGGGATCCTGGAAGAAGCCAGGGAGTTCATCGAGAATCTCCTGGAAGACCTGGCCAACGGGTTCCTGTTTTTCGGAACCCCCCTGGAGCTCGTCTGGACCGGCGTCGACATCCTGGTCACAGCCCTGGTGATCTACTATGTCATGCGGCTGCTGTCCGATTCCCGGGCCTGGCAGCTGCTCAAGGGCATCGTGCTCATCGTGGTCTTCTCCCAGGTCTGCATCCTCCTGGGTCTCCAGACCGTGGGCTTTGTCCTGGGTAATACCCTGTCCGTCCTGGCCATTGCCTTCGTGATCATCTTCCAGCCCGAACTCCGCCGGGCGCTGGAGACCGTCGGCCGCAGCTCGTTCCAGTTCCTGGCTTCCGGCCTGATCCAGGAGGAGACCCAGGAAGCCCGGCGCATGCTCCACAACCGGATCGAGGCCATTGTCCGTGCCTGCGACCGAATGGTGGAAACCCAGACCGGCGCCCTGATCGTGATCGAAAGGCAGACCAAGCTGGGGGAACTGGCCCAGCAGGAGAACGCGGTCCTGCTGGATGCCGCCGTGTCCGCCTCGATGCTCCAGCAAATCTTCTACAAGGGGTCGCCGCTTCATGACGGCGCCGTGCTGATCCGGGACGACCGGATCCTGGCCGCCCGGGTCCACATCCCCCTGTCGGACAATTACCATCTCCGCAAGGAGTACGGAACCCGCCACCGGGCCGCGGTGGGGGCCAGCGAGATGGGGGACGCCATTGCCATCGTGGTGTCCGAGGAACGGGGCATGATCTCGGTCAGCCTGGAAGGCCGCCTGTATGCCATGGAAAACGGCGACGCCCTCCGGACCCTGCTCCATCGACTGCTGGCCCAGGAACGGAGCCCCAATGTCCTGACCAGCCTCCTTCGGTCCCGGAAGCCGGCTTCCGCGACACCGGGCCGCCCGTCCGAAAGCGGTGCCGGCCCTTCGGTCCGCAGCGCCTCCCCTCCGGGCAACAGCGACGCCACCGAGGCGCCGGAAGAGATCGCCATCCGTCCCCGACGCATCCGGAAGCGCCGGATCCTGATGCAGATTTCGTCCCTGGTGCTGTCCATGCTCCTGTGGCTCTATGTCCAGGTGACCCTCAATCCCGTGGAAATCCGAACCCTGGACCTCGCTTTGGAGATCCGGGGCGGCGAGGTGCTGGAAGCGTCCGGATACAGTGTCACCCTGTCGTCGACCGCCGTGTCCGTGACCCTGACGGGGCGGAGGAAGACCTTCGACGGGTTCGTGAATGCGGATGCGGAAGCGTACATCCTGATGACTGCCGAAGATGGACCCGGTACAATGCTGCGTCCGGTCCAGGTGGACGCGGGGCGCGCCGGCCGGTCCCTGCGCATGGTGACTGATCCCAGGCAGGTGCTGGTAACCGTCGAGGAAGACATCCCGTCGGACTGACGGAATGGCGAGGACAGAATCCCGGGGCGACCTGGAAGAAACGGGGGGCCGTTTCCGCAAGGTGGCAGCCGGGGATGGAAAGGAGCTTGTTTCGAAATGCCACGACTGTTTGGAACGGATGGGGTCAGGGGGGTCGCCAACCGGGAACTGACCCCGGAACTGGCGTTCAGGCTGGGACGGTGCGGGGCCATCGTCCTGGCC
>JAKPNJ010000061.1 GCA_029548445.1 Bacillota bacterium
CATGTGCAAAGGAAATTGTCTGCGGCGGGGCTTTGGTCACCTCCGGGGTAGCGGTGGCATCCGGCGCCTGGGACGGGGACGGAGACGATGTTGTAGCCTGCTGGCATCCCGAAAGGAACGACAGGGCCAGGAGACATGCGAGAATCAGGATCGGAATTTTCTTCATCGGATACTTCCTCCCTTATCGGCATTTTCTGCGATTCGTTCCAGCTGACACCGGCCGGGCGTCATGGGATCAACCCATAGGCCCAGCATAGGCCGATGGCCGGAGCGGCGACAGGAGGCCGGACGGAAGAAACTATCGGAAAAGGACTGGGTTTCTGTTGGGAAAGGGCGCTTAGGAGGGAAGATATTCCCGAATTCTCCACTGGGGGTTCTGCTCGATGGCGTCCAGGCAGGCGTCCAGCACAAGCGGTTTCCATTGGGCCACGAAGTCCTCGGCGGTGGTTTCGTCTTCCAGGAAGGTCTGCAGCATGACATGGAACGTCTGCATCTCCTCCGAAGTGAAGCTGTGGATACCGAACGCGATCCACATGACCTCGTCGCCAATGGTGTCCAGGACGACCTCCTGGGAGGGAGACAGTGCAATGTCCCGGATGGCGGGGAGATAGAGTCCGGAAGCGAAGAATTCCTTCCCGCCGGAATCGGGATCGGTCCAGAAGCGCAGCAGGTCGACCGCCTGTTCCAGGTGTCCGGCGGACTCGGCGGCACTGGTGACGAGCAGGGCTGGTGTCTGGGGACCGATGGCATATTTCACGGGTCGGTCGATACCAAACTCCGAAATTCCTTTGTCTACATACGGGAGGGGTGCGATGTCATAGGTCACGGGGAAATCCTCCGCCATGGACTGGTTGACGAACCAGTAACCGTTGACGGTCATGGCGGCCCGTCCCTGGTTGAAGAGCGTTTCATACTCCATCTCGACCACATTGAACCCGCGGTTGAAATAGGCGGCCAGGCGCTTGAGGAAGCGGAAAAAGTCGACAAACCGCCTGTCGGCCGGGTCCATGACACCGGTCATGACCGCCAGTGCCTGTTCCTCCAGGTCGACGATCCCGTCTTTCGTGATGACATCCATCGCCGGGACCTGGTCGTACCAGACCTGGGCCATGAAGTGGTTCATGATCCAGTACAGGTTCCAGGGAACCGAATTCATCACGCTGAACGGGATGGCGTCGGGGTCCGCAGCCTGGATTTTTTCCGCGGCCTCCAGGACCCCGCTCCAGTTGGCAGGAGCCTTGTCGATGCCGACCTTCCCGAAAGCCGTTGCATTGGAAAAGAAAGCCACCGTGCTGTAGGTCAGGGGAACCCCGAGCCACACATCCTGCTGGGGGCTCAACCGGCACCCGGACAGGATGCCGGGGTAAAAGGATTCCTTCCAGGGCTTCCCGGTATAGGGACTCGCTGCATCAAGCCAGGGCCCCATGTCGACGATCCAGTCGCTCAGGTAGTAGCGGGCCGATTCGGTCGTGGCCGTGAAGACGATATCCGGCTCGAGGCCGGCGGCAAACCGGATATCCAACCAGGTCGGATAGGTCGTGACCGGCACATACAGCAGCTCGACCAGGACGCCGGTCCGCGCTTCATATGCCGAGGCCATGGCCTCCAGCTCGATCCAACCGCCGCCGGGACGGTTTTCCCCTTGGCAATGGGACACGCTGAGGGAACGGACTTTCGGGGCATCCGTCGGTGTCGGGGAAGGAGCCGGCGTTCCCTTGCCCACCCCACATCCGGCAGGCAGACATGCGATCACCAGGATCGACGCGACCAGGCCCCTCCACTTGTTCATGGTGTCCCACCCTCCTCCAATCGATATCGGTCGGACAGGGAAGCCGAATCCAGGACCGGAATCCGGAGGGTGACCCGTGTGAACCGACCCGCTTCGCTCTCCAGGCAGAAGCCATGATCGTCCCCATAGTAGGCACTCAGCCGCTCCCGCAGGTTTTTCATGCCGAACCCTCCCATCCGCCGGACATTCTCCCCCGCGCGAATCCGGTCGAGCGTCTTCGGGGGAATCCCAACGCCGTTGTCTTCCACCGACAGGACCAGGTTGCTGTCCTCCTGCCGCCCGGTGATTCGAATCGTCCGATCCGCCGGTTTCCCGGCGAGTCCGTGCAGGACGGCGTTTTCGACCAGGGGCTGGAGGATCAGCTTGAACACGGACAGCTTTCCGACCGCCTCCCCCATATCGACCTCCAAATGGATCGGCGCAGCCTGGGTTGCCTCGCAAATCCGGATATAGTCCTCCACCAGGGCGATCTCGTCCACGACCTGGACAATGTCGCTTCCCCGGCCCAGGACAGCCCGGTAATACCGGGTCATCCGGTCCAGGAGGGAGACGATTTCCGACTCCTCCTTCTCCAGGGCTTTCCATCGGAGCACGGCCAGGGAGTTGTACAGGAGGTGAGGATTCAGCTTCATCTGGAGCAGCGACGTTTCGAGATTTCTTCGACTCCGAACCGCATCCATGTTTTCCCGGTACAACGCGTCGTTTTTCCGGATCAAGTCCGCAAACTTCCTCTGGATCGTCGCCACTTCGTCCTCATTCCCACGGTCCTGGCCGGTCGGGAGGACCGGCAAGGCATCCCCCCGATCCAGGCCGTCAACGAATCGCTCCAGTCTCCAGACCACGCGCCGGGTGGACAGGTACGCCACCAGGGCGATGAGAAGAAGCATCAGGAAAAAGAGGGCGATCATGGCCCCGAGATACTGGCCGACCCCCCGTGTGAGCGCGGATTCCGGAATGTGGAACCGAACGGCGTAGCCGTTCATGAACGACTTTTGGACCAGAGCGGCCTGTTCCGTGGCCAGTGGCGGTTCTTCCGCCGGAGCCTCCATCAGTCGGCCGTCCCGGACAAGGAACCGTCCGATCACGGCGGGGCGGCTGTCCAGGAATTCGACCTGGCATTCATTCGGAAGGGCAATGGCGTACAGGGCATCCTCCAGCTCGCTCAGTGGGATCAGCACTTCCAACAGGGACGTTCCGGCGCCGCTGACCGGGATTGACCGATACAGTCCGACACAGTCCTGGCCGGAAGGATCCTGGACGACCGTTCCATGCCATAGGACCTGGGTCACGGGCAGGGCCGAAAGGCCTTCCCGGATCCCGGACCCGTCCGCCAGGAGGGTCAAGGGCCGGAAGTGCTTGCTTTCATACAGGGACAGGTTCGAGAGGTAGATGGTATACCGGCTTCGGCTGGGATTCTCGTAGAACTCGACATTGGCGATCAGCTGGTTGACTTCGCTGTAGAAGAGCACCTTGTCCAGGAGGTCATCCCCGAAATCCTTCCCCAGGTTCTCTCCGAGGACACGGCTCGTGGCGATGTACTGGCTCTTCTGGGCATGCTGAAGAAGAACCCGGTTGCCATTCTCGACCAGGGCCCCGATGCTGCCTTCCGCCTGGTCCAGCACATCCCGGGCCGTGTCCGCCCGGAAGGAGAGCACGATATACGCGAACAGGATGGCGAACGGAATGGCTGCGGCCAGGGTCGACACCGCCACGAACCGGAACAGCATCCGCTTCCGGAAGATCCGGGCGAGAATCCGGCCCTGCCGCCGGTCAGCCCGATGCCTGGCCACAATGGGTCTCCCGGTATTCCCGCGGGGTCATGCCTGTGTGCTCCCTGAAAACAGATGTGAAATAGGATGGACTTCCGTATCCGACCTGTTCCGATACTTCGCCGATCCGGCAGTAGGGATCCGCCAGCAGCCGCTTCGCCGCTCTCATCCGCTGCTGGAACAGGTAATCCCCGATGGTGATCCCCGTTTCCTTGCGAAAGATCGAATTGGCATAACGGACGCTGATATAAAGGCGATCGGTCACCTGGGCGATCTCCTGGATGCCGGCGTACTCCGTATCCAGAATTTTCCGGATGTCCCGGACAATGGCGGCCGTTCGGCTGGAGGATCGCTCCCCGGCTTTCCTCCGGGCGATTTCGAGCAGGTTTGTCAGCCAGGATCGGATGTTCGGGAGGGTCTCGGACCGGATCATCCTCTCCCATAACCGACGCTCGTCGGGCACGACATCCCGAAGATGGATCCCCCGGGACTCCAACTGCTGGTGGAGGCTGACGAGGAACACGAAGCCGAAACTCCTGACAAAGCTCTCCTCCAGGAGACGCCCCTCCGGCAGGAAGTCCAGGAGAAAGGCGTGGGGATCCAGTTGGACTCCGTCCAGGATCGCACCGATTCCGTCCCCGATTTCATCCGGGGAGAACGTTGCGCGTTCCGGTTCCGAAGGCACCTCTTCGGACAGGACCAGCCGATTGCCATTCGAGAAGAAACGGGATCCGACCGCGCGTTCGGCATCGCGATATGCCCTTCGCAGGCTTGTTCCCGGCGACTCGAACCGACCGATCCCGATGGTCGCGGTCCTCGGGATCGCCTTGGCGAAGGCCTCCCGGGCCCGCTCGCAGGCTTCGATGGTCCGCTCTCGCTCCGCCTTCGGATCCGATCCGGTTTCGCAGAAATGGACCAGCAACAGGGAAGTCCCGCCCAGCACCACGGTAAAGTCGTTGACAGGCGACGCAAACTCGACGGCCAGGGCTTCCTGCAGCAGGCGGACATCGACTTGCCGGCTTTCCGCCAGTCCGGTTTCCTCCAGCCCGGCTGCAGCGGCGCTTCCAGGGGCTGCCGCCTCTCCCGGGTCCATCGACGGCCCTGAATCCGGCTGGGCCAGAATGGCGACGAAGGGTTTCTCCAGCGGAATGCCCAGGTAGGAAGCCTGGGATGCAAGGGTATGCTCCACGACGACTCGACCATAGGCCAGTTCCCGCAGGAAGTTCTCGCGCAGGACGGGCATGGATTGCCGAAGCTTCTCTCTCAATTCGTCCTGGTGCCGACGGGCGCGGGCCCGGCTCTCAATGGCATCGCAGGTCCTTCGAAGCACAAGCGCGAGCTCCTCCGGGACAACAGGTTTCATGATGTAGGAATCCGCACCGAGATCCACCGCAGTTCTCGCATACTCGAACTCGTCATAGCTGCTCATGAAGACCAGGCGAACGTCCGGCTGATCCATCCGGATCCGTTCCGCCATCTCGAGCCCGTCCATCCGCGGCATGACGATGTCCGTCAGGACAATATCGGGGTGCAGGGCCCGGGCCAGGGACGCGCCTTCCTCCCCGTTCTCCGCAGTCCCGACCAGCTCGATATCCAGGGAACCCCAGTCAACCCGCCTTGCCAACCCCTCGCGGTCAAACACGCTGTCGTCGACGAGAAGCAGCGTCTTCATTCGGCTCACATCCCCCCGTATCGTGCGCAGGATTCCCCCGGCTCGAGACAGGATTCCAGGATGAACGAGACCGGGATTCCGTCCGCTTTCGATGCCTCCTCCGATTCCTCGTTCGGGATCCGATCCGGCTTCTCGGAGATCAACCGGAGAAGCTGGCGGATGGCGACGCGTCCAAGTTCGCCGTAATTCGAGCGCATGGCCGTCAGGGCCGGCGCAAGCAGGGCATTCCAGGTGCTCCATGAGCCCGAGACCAGGGAAAGGTCACGGGGAATGGAGCGTCCCGCCCTTGCGGCGGCTTTCATGGCCCCCAGGGCCAAGTGGTCATTGGCCGAAAAGATTGCCGAAAAACCAGGCGCTTCTTCGAACAGGGCCGCGGCCATTTCGTCTCCGCTCGCTTCCAGCAGGTTCGTCTCCCGTACCAGCATCGGATCGTAGGGGATGCCTTCCGCTTCCAATTCCCTCCGGTACCCGTCCAGCAGGTCACTGCTGTAGGTCATGAAGCTGGGACCGTTCAGGAACGCGATCCTGCGATGGCCCAGGTCGAGGAGATGGCGGGTGCAGTCGCGGGCGATCTTCCCGACATCGAAATCCACCCGAATCGTGTGGTCCGGGACAGGGGGACGCCCGATCACGACACAGGGAATCCTGTAACGAACCAGCGACTGCAGCAAGGGGTCATCCTCCCCCGGGCATGTGACAATCAGGCCGCGGATCGATTTCTCCCGATAGAGCCGGATGATCCGCTCCGGATCGGGATTCGCGTCTTCGAAGCAGAGGAGGTTGAGGTAGGTGCCATTGCGGGAACACGTCTCGCTGATGGAAGCGATCACCTCGCTGAAAAAATTGTTGGCCGCGATCTGGCCGGATGAAAACGGGACGAAGAGCCCGACGGCCATGACCGGCTTGCCATGGAGGCAGCGCGCTGCACGATTGGGTACGAAGTGGAGTTCATCGATTGCACACTGAACGCGCGCACGGGTATCGGCCGCCACCGAAGGGTTCCCGTTGAGAACTCTCGAGACGGTCTGGCGGGAGACCGCGGCGCGCCTGGCAACATCGACGATGGTGATGCGTCCGCTCAATGGCATTGAAACCTCGACCTGAAAGGAAAATACATGGAGATGTGAACGTTCACAATTGGAGTCTAGTCCTTTGTCGCGAAGGTGTCAACCTTGCACAGGCAGGGGGGCTGCGTTGCGCAACCTGAGGCTCCTCGGTGTACAATGAAACCATACAAGCCATGTCTGGATCCCCGTCCCCGAAAGGAGGCCTCCCCCCATGACGTCACGCGATCGACTGCAGGCGGCCCTGAACCACAAGGCAACGGACCGGCCCCCGGTGGACCTGGGCGCCACCGCCGTCACCGGCATTGCCGCGGCAGCCCTCTATAGGCTGCGGGCAGCCATCGGGTTGGGCGACCGACCCGTCCGGGTCCATGAACCCTTCCAGATCCTCGGGATGGTGGAGGACGCGGACCGGACAGCCCTGGGCATCGACGTGGCCGGGATCTTCGGGCCCGGGAACTTTTTCGGGTACGAGACGAAGGGCTGGAAGCCCTGGATGGCGCCGGGGCCCACGCCGGTCCTGGTGGGCTCGGGCTTCGAAGTGACGGTGGACGAGAAGGGGGACACCCTCATATATCCCAAGGGGGATCGGACCCTGCCGCCCAGCGGACGGCTGCCGAAAGGCGGCTGGTACTTCGACGGGATCGTCCGGCAGGAGCCGGTGGACGAGGACCGGCTGGACGGCCGGGCGGATTTCGCCGAGCAGTTCAAGGTCCTGGAGGCGGGCGACATCGAGCACTACCGGGTCCAGGCCGAGCGGTTGTACCGGGAGACGGACTGCGGGCTAATCCTGAACTTCGGGGGGGCCGGCCTGGGTGACGTGGCCTTTCTGCCGGGGACGGCCCTGGCCCGGACGCCGGGGATCCGGAGTGTGGAAGACTGGTACATGGCCCATGTGCTGCATCCCGAGTACATCCACGATGTCTACTCGATGCAGGAGGCGGCGTCGATCCAAAGCCTCGCGCTGCTGTGGGAGGCGGTGGGGAGCCGGGCGGAGGCGGTCTTCGTCAGCGGGACAGACTTCGGCACCCAGCGGAGCGAGTTCATGTCCCCGGACATGTTCCGGGAGTTCTACAGGCCCCACTTCGAGCGGATCAACCGGTGGATCCACGACCACACCACCTGGAAGACCTTCTACCACAGCTGCGGGTCCATCCGGAACCTGCTGGACGACTTCGTGGGGATGGGAGTGGATATCCTGAACCCGGTCCAGTGCTCGGCCACGGGGATGGAGCCGGCGGCGCTCAAGGCGAAGTACGGCGATCGGCTGGTGTTCTGGGGCGGGGTGGCGGACACCCAGAAGACCCTGCCCTTCGGGACGCCGGAGGAGGTGGAGGCCGAGGTCCGGGAACGGATCCGGATCCTGGGTGCCGGCGGCGGGTATGTGGCGAATCCCATCCACAACGTCCAGGGGCCGACCCCGGTGGAGAACCTGCTGGCCATGTTCCGGGGGTTCGGGATTCGGGTGGAGGCCGGCTGACGCCCGGGCTTGCTGACGCCCGGGAGGGCGCCGTGCGCTGCCGACCGCGCCCGGCTTACTCCGCCGTGTCCTCGCCGACCCGGACCTGCTCGTCCGCCGGCACGGGGCAGACGGTACAGTCGTTCCGATAGGTCCGCTCCGGCAGGATCACGAGAAAGCGGACCGGCTTGTCGCCCCGGCAGAAGCCCGCGTGATGCCAGACCCCCGGACGGATGACGACCAGGGTGCCCATGGGGACGAGGAAGGCTTCCAGCCGGTCCATGGGAGGCCGGCCGTCGGCGGTGGCGGGGGCGAAGTGGACGAGCAGGTCGCCGTCCAGGGGGAGGATGGTTTCGTCCGTGTGGTCGTGGCATTCCAGGACGTCCACGAGCCTCTCCCGGGGTTCGACGAGACAGATGGAAGCCGAGACCGGCCCGTTGCCGGGACCGGCAATGCGGAGCATGTCGCGGTAGAACGTGATGGGCGACGCCCCGATGCATTCGTTCCCCTCAAGGGAAGCGAGGTCGCGGAACTGGCCGTAGCGCTGGAACCGTTCGCAGGACAATGGCTGAACCGGTACGTGTGTCATGCAGGATCCTCCCTTGGGTCCCCACGAAATCGTGGTATCATCAAGGACAGGGTATCCCGTCCCGCCCGTTGCAGCAACATCCCGGATGCACAAAGTCAAGATCGGACAAGCGATCGGTCAAAGCGGTCATCCTGTTGCTTCGGTA
>JAKPNJ010000075.1 GCA_029548445.1 Bacillota bacterium
GGACCGCGACGCAGGTCCCCGGATCTGCGACGAACCCGGAAATCCGCTCGACCGAACAGGTTTCCCCCAGCCGGTCCAGGGCCGCCCGCAGCGCGACCTCGCTCGCCTCCGGGGAACCGGGGCTCCCGGTGACGCGAAGACAGGCGGATACAGGGGCTTCGTCCGGCGGCACGAGACAGTCCCGGTCCGTTTTCCGCCAGAGATGGAAATGCGGAATCCGGCCGATATGGAGCACGCTCTCCACGACATCCGCCACCACGGCGCTGGCCGTCGGCAGGCGTCCCGCTCCGCGGCCGTAGAACATGGCCTGGCCCAGGGCGTTTCCCTCCACCAGGATGGCATTGTACACGTCCTCTGCCACCGCCAGGGGATGGTCCTTCGGTACCAGGGTCGGCGCCACCCGGATGTCGTAGCGGCCGTCGCCGGTGCGCCGGCTGGACGCCAGGAGCTTCAGCCGGCAGTCCAGGGCCCCGGCGCAGGCCATGTCCTCCCGGGACAGCCGTGATATGCCCTCGCACCGGACCTGCCGGGCATCGACATACTCCTCGTATGCGATGGAAGACAGGATCGCGATCTTCCGGGCGGCGTCGGTGCCCTCCACATCGGCGGTGGGGTCCTGCTCGGCGTATCCCTTCGACTGGGCTTCCGCCAGGGCTTCCCCGAAGGAGAGGCCGGTTTTTTCCATACGCGTCAGGATGTAGTTGGTTGTCCCGTTCAGGATGCCCGAGATCCGGTCGATCTCGTTGGCGGCCAGGCACTTGTGCAGCGGCCGGATGATCGGGATGCCGCCGCCCACGCTGGCCTCGAACAGGTAATTGAGCTGCATGCGGTAGGCCAGCGACATGAGCTCGGGACCGTGGAGGGCCACCAGCTCCTTGTTGGAGGTCACCACGTGCTTCCCGGCCTCCAGGGCCCGCCGGGTCATGGCGTAGGCGGCGCCGGTTCCGCCGATGGTCTCCACGACCACCGCGATGTCCGGGTCATTGAAGATGGTCTCCGGATCGTGGACAATCCGGTCGGCGAACGGATCCCCGGGGAAATCCCGGATATCGAGAATGCGCTTGATCCGCAGGCCTCGGCCGGTCCGCCGGCGAATGGCCTCCTGGTTCATTTCCACCACTTCGGCGACGCCGGAACCCACCACACCATACCCGAGAATGGCGATGTCGATCATGTCCTGCCTCCGCTCCTGTTTCCGATGTCTTCCGCTGCGACACGCCGGCCGGTCATTCCCGGGCCATGACCCGGTGGCTCCGGACGCCCGGGATGCGGCCCAGGTCCGTCATCAGGTCCTCCAGGCCCTCCTTCATCCGATCGGTCTCCAGGGCGATGGTCACGTCCGCCAGGCCGTTGATGGGGATGTTCTGGTTGATAGTCAGGATGTTGGCCCGGGCCGATGCCAGGCAGTTGATGATGCCCGACAGGATGCCCGGGAAATCCTCGACGGTAAAGAACAGGGTCACGATCCGGCCCCGGGAAGTCTCATAAAAGGGAAACACCGAGTCCTTGTACTTGTAGTAGGCACTTCGGGACAACCCGACCATCGCCACCGCGGCATTCACCGACTCGGCCCGGCCGGAGCTCAGCAGGTGCTTGACCTCCATGACTTTCTGGAAGACATCGGGCAGCATGTCGGCCTTGACGAGATAGAATTCGCCGGTGGCCATGGGATCCTCCTTCCCGGCACGGTTGTCCGGGGCCTGCGAGAGTGTCCGCGACGCGAGTACATCTGTCCGCGTGAGATACTCTAGCATGAACCGCGCAGGGCGTCAAACGGCGAAGGGATCACCGCATGAACAGGGAGAAGGCTTCCAGGGGATGGCCAGGGTCGGCCTCCAGGACCAGGGCCCGGGGGCCCGAGGCCGACAGGGCCCGGTGGGCGCAGCCGGGATTCAGCAGCCGCAGGGTGCGGCCGTCCCGCACCAGGGTCCGGTCCGCCGGCGAGTGCGTATGCCCGAAGAGGACGGCGTCCACCGGCGGTGCCATGGACCAGGCCAATTCCGCCAGCCGCTCGGTCCCCTGCTTGACCTGCTGCCGGTGGCCGTGGACCAGGAGGACCCGGTGGCCTGCCAGGGATTCCACCAGGAGGAGCGGGCATTCGTGGCGGCAGAAGGCGTCGTTGTTCCCCGCAACCGACAGGACGGGAACCCGCACCAGGGACTGCAGGCGGACGGCATCCTCGCAGCGGTCGCCCAGGTGGAAGATGCCCGCCAGGCCGGATGCCGGGGCCAGGCGGGGGTCGGAGGCCAGCCATTCCAGGGCGGGTCCCAGGTCGCCGTGGGTGTCCGACAGGACAAGCCACCGGGTCACGCCGTCACCAGCCCCTCGCATCGGAAGCGTGTCAGCATGGCCCGGAGGGCGTGGCCCCGATGGCTGACCCGGTGCTTCTCGTCCGGGTCCAGCTGGGCGCAGGTCCGGCCGAATTCGGGCAGGTAAAAGACCGGATCGTAGCCGAACCCGTTGGTACCGGCAGCCTCCCTGGCGATGCGGCCCTCGCAGGTGCCCCGAACCGTAAAGGCGCTGCCGTCGGGCCGGACCACGGCCACGACGCAAATGAATCGGGCGGTCCATTCGGATTCGGGCACCCCTTCGAGCATGGCGTGGATCCGGGCGATCTTTTCGGGATATCCCGCCCCTTCGCCGGCGAACCGGGCCGAATGGATGCCGGGTGCTCCTCCCAGGGCGTCGATGGCCAGGCCGGAGTCGTCGGCCATGACCAGTCCGCCGGTCCGGGCGTGGATCGATCGGGCCTTGAGCAGCGCATTCTCCTCGAAAGACGTGCCGGTTTCCTCGACGTCCATCGCGATGCCGGCCTCCCGCTGGGAAATGACTTCCAGGCCGGTCCCCGCGAGGATCTCCCGGATTTCCCGAACCTTATCCGGGTTGTTCGTGGCCGCGATCATCCGCATCATTCCAATCTCCCTTCCCGCGATCGGAGAGGCCCAGCAGGCGTCCCAGGGCGATGTCCGCTCCCAGCCGCTCCACCAGCGCCATGTACTCCTCCTGGGCCGCGATGTCCCTGTGCCCGGTTCTCCGGGCCAGGAGCATCAGGTTCTTCGGGGTCTCGACAGGCGAGACATACTCGATCAGCACCGGGTCGTAGCCGGACGCCAGCAGGAGCTGGAAGCGCATGGCATCGGTCAGGATGTCGGCCAGCCGGGCCCGGAGCACCCCGTGGCGCAGGACGCCCCGCTCGAGCTCGGGGAACCGGTAGGACTGCCGCAGCAGTTCGCGCTGGCAGCAGGGCACGCAGACAATGGCGGCGGCCCCGGACCGGATGCCGGCATGGAGGCCGTAGTCAGTGGCGGCATCGCAGGCATGGAGGCTCATGCAGAGGTCCACCGGGAAGGCCGGGTCGGGTTCCCAGGAACGGAGATCCTGGACACGGAAGGTCATGTTGCGATACCCCAGGGCGTCGGCCATCTCCCTGGACGACCGGATCACCCCCGGGGCCAGGTCGAGGCCCAGAAAACGGCATCGCGTCCCCATCCGCTCCCGGATATGGTAATTGAGGACGAAGGACAGGGCGGACTTGCCGCAGGCGCAGTCCAGCACCCGGATTTCGTCCCGGGTCGCCGCCAGCTCCTCCAGAACCGGTTCCAGGCGCTCCACAAAATGGTCCACCTGCTCGTACTTGCGGCGTCGGTCGTTCCGGATCTTCCCTGCCCCGTCCAGGAAGCCGAGGGTTTCCAGCAAGGCGTCGGCCTCCCCGATCCGGATCCGATAGCGCCGTTCCCCCGCGCTCCGGGACGGCCCCTCCGGCGGCTGGGTGTCCGGGGTGATCCTGGAGGACCGCACCGTCCGGCCATCGGCCTCGATGCGCCATCCGCCCCCCCGTTCCCGGAAATCCACCCGGGCTGCGTCCATGGGCGACAGGAGCCGCAGCAGCGCGGCCTCCATCTCGTCCGCTCCGCCCTCCACATGCAGTCCCGGGGCGTCCAGGCAGTAGGCGGGCGGATCCGTCCCCAGCAGCCGGACCCGTCCCCGGGATGCCCGGGTGCCGGACCGCAGGTCCAGCATGATCTCCGCGAAATCCGTCGGATCCTGGAGCCGGGGCCGCAGGGCGGCCAACAGGGTTTTGACCTTGTCGAGATCCTGGTGTCTCATCGTTCGCGCCTCCATCCCGGCGGCAGCAGGTTCTTGACGAGTCCCCGGCCGTCGGCCAGCCCCCAGGCCACCGGGAATCCGTCCAGGCAGAGGACGGTGTATCCCGGTCCGTCGGTGTCCAGGCACAGGGTTTCCCCCCGGAGCAGGGCACGAACCGCTGGATCGCCGGAGGCCAGGTCCACCCGCCGGACCAGGTCGGTCCCCCGCAGCGCCAGGGCCAGGGAATGGGCCGGGTCGAACCGGAGCCCGTTCCGCACCGTCCGGACCTGGCCGAGATGCAGGCCATGCTTTGCGATCCGAAGGCCCCGGAGGTCCGGCGCGTCTTCGGGAAGCCCGTGGAGATGGTCGCCGTGGATCGACAGGGCAGGGACGCGTTCCTCCAGAAGGGACGACAGGGACGACGGGGCCAGGACCTCCGCCAGCCGGGCCCGGACCACCCCCAGGACAGCTGGTGACGGCCGTTGCGGCTTTTGGCCCGATCCGGGGGGATCCGTCGGCCGGGGGGAAGGCCCCTCGGGGAGCCGGACCAGCCGGGCGCAGAAATGGCCGTCCCCGCCCTGGCGCCTCTCGTCCTGCCGATGGTGGGGCCAGATCCGGAGGGTTTCGGGCAGCCTGCGCGAGGCCACGGGCCCCATGCCGTCGGGAGGCCCTCCCGGGGCGAAGGCGCCCAGGTTGTCCAGCCGGGCGTCCGGATGGCGGTCGAGAAACGAGAGGACCTGGTCCTCGTTCTCCTCCTCTGAAAAGGTACAGGTGGAATACACCAGGACGCCGCCGGGGCGCAGGGCGGACCAGGCCGCGTCCAGGATACCGCGCTGGAGGGGGACGCAGGCAGCGGGCCCGTACGCCTTCCAACTGCGGACGGCGTCGGGGTCCCGGCGGAACATGCCCTCCCCCGAACAGGGGGCGTCCACCAGGACCCGGTCGAACCGATCCGGAAGGAACCGGGCGATCCGGTCCGGCGATTCGTTCAGGACAACCGTATTGGACACGCCCAGCAGTTCGAGGTTGCGGACCAGGGCCCGGACCCGGTCGGCATGGAGGTCGTTGGCCACCAGGAGGCCCCAGTTCGACATGGCGGCGGCGATTCGGCCGGTCTTGCCGCCCGGCGCTGCGCAGAGGTCCAGGATCCGTTCGCCCGGCTGCGGGTCCAGGACGGCGGCGGGCAGCATGGCGCTGGGTTCCTGGATATAGAAGATCCCGGTCGCCTGGAGGGGATGGCGTCCCGGCATGAGCCCGGGCGGCAGGAAAAATCCGTCCGGTGACCAGGGGACCCGGGGAAAGGAGGCCGGGTCCGCCGCAAGGGACTGGTCCGCCGCCATGCGCAGCAGGAGGGTCAGGAAGTCCGCGGCCGGGTCGACCTTCAGGGGATTGGCGCGGATGCCCCGGGAGGGAGGCGCGTCCAGGCTGTCGAGGAACGCCCGGAACGCATCCGGGGTACCGGATTCCCGGAACTGGGCCTCCATCCGCCGGACGAACGGGTCGGGCCACTCCATGTCCGTCTCCGCCACAGGCTCCCGGCGGCCTACATCCGCTCCACGGCGGAAATGCCGAGCAGGTGGAGCCCCACCCGGAGCGACAGGCTCACGGCGTCCACCAGGCAGAGACGGGCCCGGACCAGCTCCGGCGACGCGGCGCCCAGGATGGATTCGTTGTTGTAGTACTTGTTGAAGCTCCTGGCCATCGCCGTGACATGGCGGGTCAGCAGGTAGGGCTCGCAGCTCTCCGCCGCCCGGCGGACCATGTCGGGAAACCCTTCCAGCATGCGGGCCAGGGCCATCTCGTCATCGGCGGCCAGGGCCGCGGAGGGGTGGTCGGACCAGGCCGGAAGGACGCCGGCCGCCTCCCCCTTCCGCAGGATGCTGCGGGCCCGCGCATACGTGTACAGGACATAGGGGGCGGTTTCGCCGTCGAAATCCAGCATGTCGTCCCAGGAGAAGACGATGTCCCGGTCCCGGCTGTTCTTCAGGAACGTATAGATCACCGCCCCGATGCCGATCCGCTCCGAGAGGTCGTCCTTCAGGTCGTTGTCCCAGTTCATGCCCCTCTCGGCGGCATTCCGGTCGATGATCTCCCGGGTGGCGGCCCGACATTCCTGGAGCAGGTCGTCGAGCAGGACGACATCGCCGCTCCGGGTGGACAGCTTCCGGTCGGGGAACCGGACCAGGCCGAAGCCCACGTGGCGGCAGGTGGAGGCCCATGCGTATCCCGCCTTCTCCAGGACGGCGAAAACCTGCTGGAAATGGAGGGACTGGGGGTTGCCGACCACATACAGGTTCCGGTCGAAGTCGTATTGCTCCTTCCGCCAGATGGCGGCGGCCAGGTCACGGGATGCGTAGATCGTGGCGCCGTCGGACTTGAGGACGATGCAGGGCGGAAGGCCCAGGTCGTCCAGGCGCACCACGAAAGCCCCCTCGCTTTCCTCCAGCAGGCCCCGTTCCCGCAGCCGTTCGACCACGGCCGGGATCATGGGACCATAGAAGCTCTCCCCGTTGTCGTTGTCGAAAGCCACATCCAGCCGGTCGTAGACCCGGCCGAACTCCTTCAGGCTCAGGTCCCGGAACCGCTTCCAGAGGGCGATCTCCTCCGGAGCCCCGTCCTCCAGGCGCCGGAACAGGGTTCGGGCCTCGTCCTCCAGGGCCGGGTCCTCCCTGGCGGCTTCGTGGAACCGGACGTAAATCCGCAGCAACTCTGCGATGGGGGCTGCCTCCAGGGCCGCCTCGTCGCCCCACCGGCGGTAGGCCGAAATCAGCTTGCCGAACTGGGTACCGTAATCGCCCAGGTGGTTCATCCGGACCACGTGATAGCCGAGATGCGCATGGATCCGATACAGGGACTGGCCCAGGGCGGTGGAGAAGGCATGGCCCACATGAAAAGGCTTGGCGATATTGGGGGACGAAAATTCCACCACGATGGTGCGGCCCCGGCCCTCATCGGATGCGCCGAACCGATCGCCGGCCTGCCGGGCTTCCTCCGCCTGTCTCCGGACGAAGGCCGGGCGATCCAGGTAGAAATTCAGGTACCCGCCCACGGCAACCGTCCGGTCCAGCCAGGATACACCGGCGGGGATCAAGTCCTGGAGGGCTGCGGCGATGGCCGAAGGCGCTTTTCTCATCGTTTTCGCCAGCGGGAAGCAGGGAAAGGCATAATCGCCCATCCGGGAGTCCGGCGGTGTTTCCAGGAGGTCGCGGATGGCCGCGGGATCGAGGCCGGTGGGTCCGGCCAGCAAGCCGGCGATGTCCGTTCGGACGTCCATGGGAAGCCTCCAGTCGGCAAATGGTTCTCCGCAAGGGATTCCGTTTTGTATGCCACGATATTGTACATGAAACCGCACCGGATGGAAACGCCGAATCCCTCCGGGAAAGCGCCCGCACCCACGCCCCGGGTAGCGCCCGGACGGGGAATATGGTAGAATCGGGCCGGTCTTCGAGGTGTGGCTCAGCTTGGTAGAGCGCCTGCTTTGGGAGCAGGATGTCGCAGGTTCAAATCCTGTCACCTCGACCATTTCCGGAGGCAGGGGGCCGGAATGCCGACCCTCCTGCCCGGTCCGGACATCCCTGTGGAGGAAGCCATGGCCTGGAAGCGGATCGTCGCGACACTGCTCATCCCCTGTTTCCTGACTCTCTGTGCCGGGTGCGGCCTGCCGGAAAGCATCCGGGAACGGCTGGCAACGCTTCGGAACCAGGGGCGAAGCGGCGGACACACCCTCGACTATCGCCAGGACGAAGCCATGGAAACGGCGTTTTTCCGGTTCGAGGTCCATTCGGCCCGGCTCGCGAAGGACTACGGGGACTATATCCCCGACGGGGAGAACCGCCTGTTCCTAATCCTGGACGCAACCGTGACCAATACCTTCGAGGACAGCGGGGAAATCCCCATGTTCGGCAGCGATTTCGAGCTGACCTGGGACGCGTTGGGGGACACCTCGGTCCTGGCCGAATCCAATTTCGCCGATAGCCAGTTCCCCGACGAGTACAGCCTGTTCCGGAACGAGAGCAGGTCCGGGGACCTGGTGTTTGTCGTTCCGGCCGATGTGTCGGAATTCGTCGTCGTGTTCAAGGAAATCTGGGATGACGATTTCGAGGGCGACACCCACCGCCTTCATCTGTCCGTCGAGGCCCCGGCCTGATTGGAGGCCCGGTTCGCCGCCGCCCCGCTGCCCGGACCTCCCCGACCATCATGTCACGGCCGCATGCCCCGGAGGGACATGCGGCCGTTTCGTTCGATGCGGCGGTCCGGACCGGTCGTCCGGCGAATCGCAGGAAATCAGTAATTGGCGGGCATCAGCTGGAAGTAGGCCCTGGGGTGGTGGCAGGCGGGGCATTCGACCGGCGCCTCGGCGGACTCGATGACATACCCGCAGTTCCGGCAGTGCCACTTGACGAGGGTGGGGCGCTTGAAGACCAGGCCGTTGGCCACGTTGTCCGCGAGCTTGCGATAGCGGGCCTCATGCTCCTTCTCCACCCGGGCGACCTGGCGGAATGTGCTGGCCACTTCGGGAAATCCCTCCGCGTCGGCGATCTTCGCGAACGCGGGATACAGGTCGGACCACTCCTCGTTCTCGCCTGCGGCGGCGGCCAGGAGGTTGTCCAGCGTCGTGGCATAGGCCACGGGGAACATGGCGGTAATCTCCACGGCGGCAGGAAGCTGGCCGGCCAGGCCGGCCGCCATGTGCTTGTAGAACAGCTTGGCATGCTCCTTCTCGTTGTCGGCGGTCTCGGCGAAGATCTCCTCGATCTGCCGATACCCTTCCTTGTTGGCGATGGACGCGAAGAACGTGTACCGGTTGCGGGCCTGGGACTCGCCGGCGAATCCCTTCATCAGGCACTCCAATGTCTTGGTTCCCTTCAGATCCTTCATGTTTACGCTCCTTCCGTTCCCCCTGGAGGGTTCTGTAATGAAAAAATTATAACAGGAAGCGCTTGTCCGCGCTATCCGCCGGTTTGGTTTCCATCGCCCGAAATGGGAATCGGGTCGCCGAGATAGGTCGGGGAGACCTGGAGAATCTCGGTCTCCAGGAAGGCCTTGATCCGGGCGAAGAACTCCCGGATCCGGTACCAATCATCCTTGACGTAGGGACGGACGGCGGCGTCGACGCCGGACAGGTCCAGTCCCAGCCGGTCCCCGATATACAGGGCCCGGACCAGGTGGAACCGCTGGGTCGCCACCACGGCGCTCCGGACCAGGAACACGTCCCGGGCCCGGTACAGGGAATCGTAGGTGTCGAATCCGGCATGGTCCATGAAGACCGCCGAGGACGGCACGCCCCGGTCCGTGAGCCATCGCTTCATGGCGGCCACTTCGTCATACTCGGTCCGGCCGTGGTCCCCGGACACCAGGATTCGATCGCTGACACCCTCGCGATAGAGGTCCAGGGCGACCTGGAGCCGGTCGGCCAGCATGGTGCTGGGCGTCGTGCCATACACCAGGGCCCCCGGCACCAGGATACAGTCGACCCCTTTCGGTGCGTCCGATGCCGGGACGACGGACCGGCTGCCCAGTCGCTCGATCCGGACCTGGACGGCGGCGATGGAAGCGGCCAGGGCCAGGACTGCGCACAGGCCAACGGCGAGGAGCCGGCGGGTCTTCTCCCGGGCGGTCAGCCGGACGCCGGTTCGTCCGGATCCACGGGTCATGAATCGCCTCCCAAGGCAGCCTCGGGGCGGCCCTTCCAGAACCCGATGGCGCCCTGCTCCAGGATGTCCCTTGAAAACCAACTCCAGGGAGGCGTATCCGGCGGCGGATCGAGGAACGCCATCCACTCGTGCCGGACAGGATGGCGAAAGGCAAGCGATGCGGCCCAGAGGGCCACTGTCGACAGCGAATCGAAGGCCGTCCGGGTCCCTCCGCCATCGGCCCCCGCGGGCGGTCGGCCATATTTCCGGTCTCCCAGCAGGGGATACCCTGCTGCCTGGAACTGCGCCCGGATCTGGTGTCCCCGCCCCGTCCCCAGACGAACGGCGACCAGGGCGCTCCCGGACACCACTTCCAGCGTCCGGTAGGCGAGTTCCGCCTCCCGGGCCATCCCCTCCGACGGATTCCCTTCCGGATCCGACTCCCGGTTGCCGGACAGGACCCGGGTCGTCCTGGAACCGGTATCCCGTACCAGCCGGTTCCGCAGGGTGCCCTCGAATGCGGCCGGCGGTACCGAGACAACCGCCAGGTACCCCTTTTCGGTTTCACGTTCCCGGAACTGGGACGACAACCGGGCGGCGGCCTTGGAGGTCCGGGCGAATACCATGAGCCCGCCGACGGGGCGGTCCAGCCTGTGGACCAGCCCGAGAAAGACGTTTCCGGGCTTCCGGTACCGGTTCGCGAGATCGTCCTTCAGGATCGTGAGCATGTCGGCGCCGGCTCCCCCGTCGGATTGGGACAGGATTCCCGGCGGCTTTCGGGCCACCAGGACATGGTTGTCTTCATACAGGATCACGATGCCCGATGTGTCGATCGGGCCGGCAGGCCGTGTCCCGGTCATACCGGGCCGTCCGGTTCCGGACGGCGGTGGCCCGGTTCTTTCGCGCAGGCCCGTTCCGGGATCCAGCGCCCCGTGGCACCGCAGGGCAGGACAAGAGGGCGCAGGGTGGCGGGCAGCCCGATTTCCGCGGCGTCGCTCACGCCTCCCCTCCCCGGCAGGATCGACAAATCCAGCAGGGTCTTCAGGACGGAGGGAGACAGGCCCGTCGTGTATGCGTTCAGGATGAAGAAGAGCGGCGTATCCGACAGCAGGCCGGCGCACCGTTCCACCAGGTCAAATACGGCATCCTCCAGCTTCCAGAGTTCGCCGGAGGGACCGCGCCCGTAGGCGGGCGGATCCATGAGAATGCCGTCGTACCGCCGGCCCCGGCGGAGTTCCCGCTCCACGAACTTGTTCACGTCGTCGGCGATCCACCGGACCCGCCGGTCCCCGAGGCCGGACAGCTCCAGGTTCTCCCGGGCCCGCAGGATCATGCCCCGGGCGGCGTCCACATGGACGACCTCGTCGGCGCCGGCCAGGGCGCAGGCCAGGGTGGCGCCCCCGGTATAGGCGAACAGGTTCAGGATCCGGATGGTCCGTCCGTCCGCCCTGGCGCCGGCGATCCGGCGGGCACAAAAATCCCAGTTGACGGCCTGTTCCGGAAAGAGGCCGGTATGTTTGAAGCCCAACGGTTCGATCCAGAACCGGAGCGGACCGGCGGGGCCGGGATAGGAGACGGGCCATCGGGCGGGCATGGGGAGGTTCCGCTCCCATCGGCCGCCGCCCTGGCTGCTGCGCTCGTACACCGCATGGACATTCTCCCAGGGGCTTCCCGCAGGGAAGCGACCGGCTGCGTCCGGGTCGTCCCGCCGCGGCCAGATGGCCTGGGGATCCGGCCGGCGCAGCCGGATCTCACCCCAGCGCTCCAGCTTTTCCCCGTCCCCCGCGTCCAGCAGCTCGAATTCCTGCCATCGGTCGGCGATCCACATGGGCGTCCCTCCCTCGACCGCTTCCCATTCTACCAGAAGGGCGGGACGATGTTACCCCCCGGTCCCGCGAAAGCGGGCGCATGCCTCCCGCAATTCCTGTGCCTTCTCTTCCGGACAGGTCGGGTTGCAGTGGGCCCAGGCGCCGGTTTCGCTGGAAGCGTTGAACTTTTGCTTGACATCGGAGCGCATGGGCGGGAAGAACTCGATGTGGAAATGCCAGTCCGGATCGGTCTCCCCGTGAATCGGGGGATTGTGCATGCACATCATGTACGGAAATGGCTTTCCGTACAGGGCGTCCAGGGTGCCGGCGGCGGTTCGGACCGCATCGGCCAGGTCGTCCCGTTCGGGGTCGGACAGGTCCGGCAGGGCGGCTGCATGCCGCTTCGCCGCGATATAGATGCCGAAGGGGTACTCGCTGAAGAAAGGCAGGTAGACCAGGAAGGACCCGTTTTGGTAGACGATCCGGCGGCCGTCCTCGACTTCACTGCGGTTCATGTCGCAGACGAGGCACCGGCCGGTCTCGTGCCGATGGGACGCCAGGGCCAGGGCTTCCTGTTCCAGTTTCTTCGGGACGAAGGGATAGGCATACACCTGGCCGTGGGGATGGGGCATGGTCACGCCCACCACCTCGCCGCGGTTTTCAAAGACGAAGACATACCGGATGGCGGGGTCGGCCGCCAGGGCTTCGTACCGCTGGATCCAGAGGTCCACCAGTCGTCGGACATGGGCCGGGGACAACTGCGGCAGGGTCGTGTCATGGAGGGGGGAATACAGGATGACCTCGCACTTGCCGTAGGCGGGTGCCGCCCGGTAGAGCCAGGTTTCCACGTCGTCCGGCTGGGGCGGGTGCGGCGACAGGGCCGGGAAATCGTTGTCGTACGCCAGCACGTCGAAGTGGTCCGGCACCTTGCCGGACCCGGGGCAGAACGGGCACCAGTCCTTCGGCATCTGGGGACGCTCCTGCCGATGGGACGCGATCATCACCCAGTCCCGGATCATGGGATGGTAACGAATTTCGGCCATAGTCCTCTTGCCTCCTTTTTCCTGATTCTACCGAATCGCGGGGTCCGTCCGGGAGCCCGGCTTTGTCGGGCAAACATGGTAGAATGTTGTCAGGCGTTCGCGAAGGGGTTGGTGACGATGCTTCTCAAGGCAACTTTCCCGGATCCCGGCAATACGGACCTGAACCTATACAAATGTGGGATCGAGGATTGCGAGCCCGGCCACCAGTGGGGTCCGGGCGTCCGGGATCACCATGTCATCCACTATATCCTATCCGGCCGCGGGATCGTGGCCATGGACCCAATGTCCGTTCCGGTCCGCCTGGCCGCGGGGGACGGGTTCCTGATCGTGCCTGGCCGGCGCACCCTGTACCGGGCCGACGATTCGGACCCCTGGTCCTATGCCTGGGTCGGGTTCAACGGCCTGAAGGCGGAGGCGCTCCTGCACGAAGCCGGCCTGTCGCCCCGCCGCCCCACGTTCCACCTGGATGCGGATTCGCCTGAAGGGCAGGCCCTGGCCGTGGCCCTGCGTCGCCTGCCCGAAACGGCAGCCGGCGAACGGCGTGGTCGGGAAGCCCGGCTTCTATCCGGCCTGTATGGCATCCTCGCGCAGCTGTCCCTGGTCCTGGGGCCGGCTCCCGCCCCCGGCGACGAGTCCCGGGCGGCGCGACAGGAGCTGTATGTCCGGCAGGCCGTCGAGTATATCGCCCGCAATTACGCGGGCCCCCTGACGATCCGGGACGTGGCCCACCACGTGGGGCTGGACCGCAGCTATCTGTATGCGCTGTTCCGGGAACAGCTCCGGATGACCCCCAAGGAGTACCTGGTCCGCTTCCGGGTGGAACGGGCCTGCGGCCTGCTGGCCGGTCCCCTCTCCATCGCCGAGATCGGCCGGTCGGTAGGATACGAGGATCCGCTCTCCTTCTCGAGGGTATTTCGGCAGGTCAAGGGACTTCCGCCCAGCCGATACCGGAACCGGTCGGACTCTGCTACAATCAATCCGTGAATGCTCCACCCCGCCCGAAAGGAGGGGCTCCCGCCCCATGAAGGCCTTCCGCCGTCTCCTTGCCATGTGGCTGTTGGCTGCCGCCGTCCTGACGGGGGGCGGTTCGCTGCCGGGCTGGCCCGTTCCGGCCGGGACGCGGGCCGCTGCCGTATCGCCGGCCTTGCCCGATTCACCGGACCTGTCCCCGACGCCGGCGCCGGTCCGCCCCTTCGAGGTCTCTGCGACGGCGACGGCCCTTTTGGTGACGGAGTTGGGACGCGGCATGGTCCTGTTCTCCCAGAATGCCGATGTCCCCATGCCCCTGCCCCTGGCAAACCGGGTCATGACCGCCCTGATCGCCATCGAAATGTTCTCCCTCGATACACAGGTCACGATCAGCCAGGAAGCCGCCGGAGCCGACGACCAGCTGAACCTGGAAGCGGGCATGAAAGTCAGGATGGAATACCTGCTGCTCGGCATGCTGCTCCGGGATTCCGACGCCGCAGCCATTGCCCTGGCCGAGCAGGTCAGCGGAGAGGAACCGCTGTTCGTACAGGAAATGAACACCCGGGCGTCGGCTTTCCAGATGACGATGACTACCTTCTCGAACGCCACGGGAAATCCGGCCGACGGCCAGGCGTCCACGGTAGGCGACCTGTCCCGGCTGCTGCGATATGCCCTGGCCAACGGAACATTCCGGACCCTGTTCAGGACCCGGGATACACCCTACTTTTTCCAGGACGGCAGCAGCCGCCTCCTGACAAACCGGTTCAGTTCCGCCTGGTCCCTGGTGGACGGTACGGACGGAGCGCTGCGGGCCGGCTTGCCGACCGGTTTCCAGAACTCCGCGATCACCGCCTCGTCCGGGGGCATTAACCTGCTCAGCGTCGTGGGGGACTCCCGGGAAGCCTCCTCCACGGCGGACCAGGGCGCCCTCGTCCAGGGATGCTTCCGGGCCTACGAGTATGCCCTCCTGGTCCAGGCCGGCCAGGCCTGGCCCGTGGACGAGGAAGTGGAAGGGATTCCCGTCGAGGTCCGGTTCAACCAAAACGTGTTTTATGTCCGTCCCGTCGGGCAAAGCCATGTGGCGTCCACCCGCTACGAAAGCCTGGGGCCCCACACGCTGCCCCTCCTGGCCTCGAACCCGGTGGGCCGCCTGGTCTTTACCCTCCAGGACGGCTCCACGATCATTGCGGAGCTGTTTCCCACCCGTACAATTTGGGACGACAACCGGCTGTTCGCCCGGCTGATTGAACGGTTCCGGCAGAACCAGGACCTGTCGATGACCCTCCTGGTGCTGTCCGGCCTCCTGGTCCTCCTGGCTGTTGTCCAGGTGGGCGCCCGTATGGTACGCCGGCGGATGGCCGGCCGGCCGCAACCCCTAGCGGAGACCCGGACGAATCCGGCTGATGTACAGGTGGATCAGCAAGGTCAGGGCATAGTCGTACACCAGCAGGACAGCCAGGGCCAGCAGCCCGGCGACCGCCAGGGGTAGGCTCGTTAGGGTATCGGGCACCTGCGGCAGGTCGTCGATCCATGTATAGAATCCATATCCCGCAGCCAGGACGACGGAGAACAGCCCGGCCTTGACGGCCAGGCCGATTTTTCGGGGAACCCTGCGTTCGATGGCGGCCTTGGCCAGGGGCCAGGGACCGAAGAACAGGCCAAAGGGGACAGCGACCTGGAAACCGGGATAGAACAGGGCGATGCCGGTTGCGGCCAGCCAGGCCAGGGCGGCGTTCCAGGGGCCTGTTTCAAGCAGGACCGCGGCCATGCAGAGGGAAGCGAAGGCATACAGGGCCAGGTCGGCGGTGGGGGACAGGTGGACGGCCAGGAGGGCCAGGAGGGCCAGGGCGGCGGCCAGGCCGCCGTATGCGGCCCGGCGGCTAGCAGCAGGCACAGAAGTCCCCTCCCATGCATTCGCAGCAGGAGTCGGCACAACAGACACAGGTCAGGGTGTCGCAGACCGAGGGGCCGGCGCCGGTGTTCCGGTAATAGGGGCCCTGGCCCCAGGCCGGATCCCGGGGATCCTGGCTGCCATAGGGAGGCCGGCCCTGGCCCTGCTGGCCCTGGTAGCCGCCATACGGGCCTCCGCCCGGATTGTACGAGCCGGAGGCGGGTCCTTCGTACGGACCGCTCCGGGGACCGGTGCCCGTTCCCTGGCCGGCGGCCCCGCCCCGGGTCACCAGGGTGTCGTAGGCCTCGTTGACCTCCTGCATTTTTTCCTTGGCCAGGTCTTCCAGTGGGTGGTTCTTGTAACTGTCCGGGTGGTATTTCTTGACAAGGGTCCGGTAGGCCTTCTTGATTTCGGCCTCCGTGGCGCCTCGCCGGACCCCCAGCACTTCATACGGATCCTTCGGCATGACCGTATCGGCTCCTTCCGTCCCGCCTACAAACGGGCCAGCCGTCCTCCCGAGAGGACGACCGCCCGCACGGCGGGCAGCCCCTGGCGGACGATGTTCTCGATGATGGCGGCATCCTGCCGATAGGGCAGGATCGCCGCGATCCGGTCCGCCTCATCCTCGGCTTCCCGGAGACCGGTCTCCGCCACCAGCCTGGCCTCTTCCGGCGCCAGGGCACGGTACGGATTCCAGGTCCCATTATGCTTGTCCCGCTCCAGGTCGTCAAATGCATCGATTCGGTGGATCCAGGCGCCCAGGGCCCTTCCGAGCATCTCCAGCCCGGCTGCTTCGCGCTCCGGCATCCGGCCGTCGGCCGAAAGCCGGAACAGGGATCCCAGCACATCCCCGAACCGGGCGGCGGGCTCGTCCTGCCGGTCCGCCCCGGCGTCGCCGGCCATCCGTTCCGCCTGGTGGAACCGGTCGAGGCCGTTCCGCAGCGTCGCAGCCAGGGCGGGCCGGAGCGCCATGGCCCGCCGGCGG
>JAKPNJ010000083.1 GCA_029548445.1 Bacillota bacterium
TGACCGCCCTGCTGGGTGCGCCGTTCTTCCTCTACCTGCTGCTTCGCAGCGTCCGGGGAAAGGGGGGGATGGGATGACAGCGACGTCCCACGGGACTCCGGCTTCCGGCGTGCCGAACATGCCGAGCGTGCCGAACGTCCCGCGCCTGGTGGCGGCGGGCGTCTCCGTGACCGTCGGGCCTTCCGGCCGCCGGTGGGACCACCGGGTCACAATCCTGCGAAACGCGAGCCTCGAGGTCCTGCCGGGCGAGTTCCTCGGGATCGTGGGGCCCAACGGGGCGGGTAAATCCACCCTCCTCCGGGCCCTGGGCGGCCTCGTCCCATTTTCGGGCGACGTCCTGCTGGACGGCCGCCCCCTCTCCGCGTGGAAACCCCGGGACATGGCCCGGGAACTGGCGTTCATGGCCCAGGACACCCACATGTCCTTCGCCTTCACGGCGGAGGAGGTGGTCCGGATGGGCCGCCATCCCCACGCCGACGCCTTCGGTACGGCGGATTCGGAGCGGGACCTGCGGATCGTCCGGGACGCCATGGACCGCGCCGGCTGCACGGAGCACGCGATGAAGCCCGTGACGGCCCTGTCCGGCGGCGAGCGGCAGCGGGTCATGCTGGCCAGGGTCCTGGCCCAGGATACCCCGATTCTCCTGCTGGACGAACCCACGGCCAGCCTGGACATCCACCACGCCCTGTCGGTGTACGGGCTGGCCCGGGAACTGACCGCCGAGGGACGGGCGGTGGTGGCGGTCCTCCATGACCTGCGGGCCGCGGCCCGGTTCTGCCACCGGCTTCTGCTCATGCGGGACGGCGCCATCGTGGCGGCGGGGGATCCCGAGGAGGTCCTCCACGAGGGGCACATCGCCTATGCCTTCCAGGTGTCGGCCCACACCTTCCGGAACCCGGCCGGTTACTGGGACTTCCACGCCGACCCGCCCCCTGGCGGGGGAAATCGGGTATAATATTTGAACCGGGAAACCGGAAGCCAACCGGAAGGATCGGATGAGATGACAAAGCCTGCGAACCCCGCCCCGCCCCGCCGGGCCCTGCCCCGCGCCCTGGCCTTCGGCGCCCTGTTCGCCGCCCTGGCCTTCCTTCTGACCTACCTGACGAAGATTCCCATCGGGATCGGCTACCTGAACCTGGGCGATACCGCCGTCCTCCTGTCCGGCCTGTTCGCCCCCCTGCCCCTGGGACCCCTGGGCGCTGCCCTGGGGAGCGCCATGGCCGACCTGGCGGCCGGCTATGTCGTGTACATGCCGTTTACCTTCCTGATCAAGCTGGCGGAAGGCCTCCTGGCCGCCTGCCTGTTCCGGGCCCTGGGCCGCCGCTTCCTGGGCGTCGTCCTGGGCGCCGCGGCCGGCGGGTTGCTGATGGCCGTCGGATATCTCCTGTCCGAAGCGTTCCTGATCCGATACCTGGAGCCTGCGGGGGGCTACGGATGGCTGGCGGCCCTGGGCGCGTTCCCCTGGAACCTGCTCCAGGGAGCGGCCGGCGCCCTGGTGGCCGTCCTGGCCTATGCGCCCCTGTCCCGGATCGACCGGACCGGCAGGGAGGCCTGACATGGACGGAACCGCCCATACCGCGGTCATTACGGTCGTGGGCCGCGACCGGATCGGGATCATCGCCGACGTGACCCGCCTCCTGGCCGACGCCAACGTGAACATCCGGGACATTTCCCAGACCCTGATGCAGGATACGTTTACCATGATCATGCTGGTGGACTACTCCCGCATGGCCATGGACATCAAGGAGCTGGCCGACCGGATGGAAGCCGCAGGCCGGGAGATGGGGCTGTCGATCCTGGTGCGGCATTCGGACGTGTTCCGGGCCATGCACCGGATCTGAGGCGCATCGTGTTTGACGCGCTGGAAATACTCGAAACCCGCCGGATGTTCGAGGAGGAGTGCCTCGATGTCCGGACCGTGACCATGGGCATCTCCCTGCTGGACTGCGCCGCGGCGGATCCGGAGGCAGCCTGCCGGCGGATCTACGACAAGATCTGCCGCCGGGCCCGGGACCTGGTCCGGGTCGCCGGGGATATCTCCCGGGAGTTCGGCATTCCCATTATCAACCAGCGAGTCTCCGTGACCCCCATCGCCCTGGTGGCAGCCGCCTCCGGGGCCGCCGACCTGGGCCGGTTCGCCCGGACCCTGCAGCGGGCGGCGGACGAGGTGGGCGTCCACTTTATCGGCGGGTTTTCGGCCCTGGTCCAGAAGGGCATGACGGACAGCGACCGGCGGCTGATCGACGCCATCCCCGAAGCCCTGTCCACGACGGAAAGCGTCTGCGCCTCCGTGAACCTGGCCTCCACCCGGACGGGAATCAACATGGACGCCGTGGCCCGCATGGGCGGGATCCTCCTGGACACCGCCGCCCGGACGGCCGACCGGTCCGCCATCGGGTGCTGCAAGCTGGTGGTGTTCGCCAACGCCCCCGACGACAACCCCTTCA
>JAKPNJ010000100.1 GCA_029548445.1 Bacillota bacterium
GCCGCCTCCTCCTGGCCGTAGTCGGTCTTCAGGGTAAAGGGCCAGAGGGGCCAGGGGTTGCCCGGCCGGCGCTCCACGGCGGGCCGGGGCAGCAGCTCCAGCTGCCGGACCGAGGCGGCTCCCAGCCGAAGGGCCGTGGCCACGCAGTCATTGCCCGTATCGCCGCCGCCGATGACCACCACCCGTTTGCCCTCCAGCAGGGGCGGCAGCCAGTCGGGCCGGGTTCCGGGGACAGCCTTCCGCCGCGCCTCCAGCAGGGCGGCCGTGGTCTCCCACAGGAACGGAACCGCAAACCGGATCCCCTCCAGGTCCCGGCCGGGCACCGGCAGGTCCCGGGGTATGGTGGCGCCCTGGGCCAGCAGGACGGCATGGTTCTCCTGCACCAGCCGCTCCACCGGCAGGTCCCGTCCCACCTCGACGCCGGATTCGAAGACGATGCCCTCGGCCTGGAGGACCCGGATCCGCCGGGCCACGACGGCCTTGTCCAGCTTCATGTTGGGGATGCCATACTCCAGCAGGCCGCCGGGGCGGTCCGCCCGCTCGTACACCGTCACCCGGTGGCCCAGGCGGTTCAGCCGGTATGCGGCCGCCAGGCCCGCGGGCCCGCTGCCCACCACAGCCACGTGGAAGGCCGACCGGACCGGGGGCGGCTCCGGCCGGACCCATCCCCGCTCGAAGGCCGTCTCGGCCAGGTACAGCTCGATGTCCCGGATGGTGACCGCCTTCCCGTCCAGTCCACAGGTGCAGGACCCCTCGCACAGGGCGGGGCAGACCCGCCCCGTGAATTCCGGAAACGGGTTGGTCTCCGCCAGCCGCAGGTAGGCTTCCCGGTCGTGGCCGAGATAGACGAGGTCGTTCCACTCCGGAATCTTGTTGCACAGGGTGCAGCCCGTGAAAATCCCGTGGCAGAAGGGCACGCCGCAGTTCATGCACCGGGAGGCCTGGAGCCGGATGCCGTCCGCCGGCGGCGGCCCGTGCAGTTCCGCGAAATCCCCCGTCCGCTCCAGCGGCGGACGGGAAGGCACGGCCTCCCGCTCGTACTCGAGAAATCCCCTGGGATGACCCATCAGGCTCCCCTCCTTTCCGTCCGGAGCAGGAAGGCCCGCTCCATCATGGCGTCTCCCCCGAGCCCCTCCGCGGCGGCCCGGGCCGCGGCTTCCCGCATGGCCCGGAAATCGTGGGGCATGACCTTCCGGAACCGGGACAGGGTTCCGTCCGGGTCGGCCAGCAGCCCCGCGGCCAGGGGGCTCCCCGTTTCCCGGACATGGCGCGCCAGCAAGTCGGACACCAGGCGCCGGTCCTCCCCGTCCAGGGGCTCCAGGTCGACGCTTTCCGGGTTCACCCGGTTCCGCTGGGTTTCCCCGTCCAGGAGATAGGCGACGCCGCCGGACATCCCCGCCGCGAAATTGCGGCCGACGGGACCCAGGACCACCACCACGCCGCCGGTCATGTATTCGCAGCCATGGTCGCCGGTTCCCTCGCAGACCGCCGTGGCGCCGCTGTTCCGGACCGCGAACCGCTCCCCGGCCCGTCCGGCCAGGAGCAGTTCTCCCGAAGTGGCGCCGTAGAGCGCCACGTTCCCGACCAGGAGGTTGTGGGCCGCCTCCCAGGCCGCATCCACGGGGGGACGGACCAGGAGGCGGCCGCCCGACAGGCCCTTGCCTACGTAATCGTTGGCCTCGCCCGAGAGCCGCAGGGTCATGCCGGCGGGCAGGAAGGCGCCGAAGGACTGGCCGGCGGATCCCTCGAAGCGGAAGTCCAGGGAGTCGTCCGGGAGATCCAGGTGCCGTTTGCGCAGGAAGTACCCCACCCGGGTCCCCTGGGTCCGGCTGGTGTTGGAGATGGTCCTGCGCAGCCGGACCGGCCCCTGCTCCAGCATCTGTTCCACGGTATCGAGGAAGAGCTGCCACTCGTCCCCCTGGCGGTTCTTCCGCCGCATCGTCCGGGTCCAGGGCATGTAGTGCAGCAAGGGACCCAAATCGGCCAGGGCCGGGCGGCCCGGAACCTCCCGGCGGGCCAGCCGGTCTGTCCGCCCCACCATCTCGTCCACGGTCCGGAAACCCATCCGGGCCATGGTCTCCCGCAGGTCCCGGGCCAAGAATCGGAACAGGGTCTCCACATGCTCCGGACGGCCCTTGAACCGGGCCCGGAGCCGGGGATCCTGGGTCGCCACGCCGACGGGGCAGGTGTCGAGGTTGCACACCCGCATCATGACGCAGCCCATGGCCACCAGGGGCAGGGTGGCGAACCCGAACTCCTCGGCGCCCAGCAGCGCCGCCATGGCGATGTCGCGGCCGGTCATGAGCTTCCCGTCGGTCTCGAGGCGGACCCAGGACCGGAGGCCGTTCTGGACCAGGGTCTGGTGGGTCTCCGCGAGGCCCAGCTCGAAGGGCAGTCCCGCATGCTGGATGGCGGTCCGGGGGGAGGCGCCCGTGCCGCCGTCATACCCGCTGACGAGGATCACGTCGGCCCCGCCCTTGGCCACCCCCGCAGCGACGGTGCCCACGCCGGTGCCCGACACGAGCTTGACGCTGATGGCCGCATCCGGATTCACGGCCCGCAGGTCATAGATCAGCTGGGCCAGGTCCTCGATGCTGTATATGTCATGGTGGGGCGGCGGGGAAATGAGCCCCACGCCCGGCGTCGAATGGCGGGTCCTCGCGATCTCCGGCCAGACCTTCAGGGCCGGCAGCTGGCCGCCCTCGCCGGGTTTCGCCCCCTGGGCGATCTTGATCTGGAGTTCCCGGGCGGAGACCAGGTAGTCGCAGGTCACGCCGAAGCGGCCCGACGCCACCTGCTTGATGGCGCTGGACCGGGAGGTGCCCAGCCGGTCCGGGGATTCGCCGCCCTCGCCGCTGTTGCTCTTCCCGCCCAGCCGGTTCATGGCCACGGCCAGGCACTCGTGGGCCTCCCGGGAGATGGACCCGAAGGACATGGCGCCGGTCTTGAACCGGCGGAAAATGGCGGATTCGGGCTCGACCTCCTCCAGGGGGACCGGCCGGCCCTCCCGGAAAGCCAGCAGGGACCGAAGGGTGTTCCGGCGATCGCCGTCCAGCAGGTCGGCGTATCGTCGGTACAGGTCATAGTTCCCGGTCCGGACCGCCTCCTGGAGCAGGTGGATCGTCTGCGGATCGTACAGGTGGGTTTCCCCGTCGGCCCGGACCCGAAGACGACCGCCCGACGGCAGGACCCGCACGGGCTCCCCCGGACCCTCCGATCCCGTGGTCCCCGAGGCCGGCCCGAATCCCCGGGCATGCATCGCCTCGGCATCTTCGGCAATCTCGGCCAGGCCGATCCCCCCGATCCTGGAAGGAGTGCCGGCGAAAAACCGGTCGCAGGTCTCCCGGCCAAGGCCCAGGATCTCGAACACCTGGGCGCCCATATACCCCTGGACCGTGGAGATGCCCATCCGGGACATGACCTTCACCAGGCCGTATTCCATGGCGTGGACCAGGTTGGCAAGGGCTTTCCCCTGGGAACCGGGGATCCGGCCCGAGCGGCAGAGGGATCGGACGGCCACCAGGGCGCCCCGCGGAAAGACCGCGTCGCAGCCGAACCCGGTCAGGCAGGCGATGTGGTGCACTTCCCTGGGCTCAAAGGAATCGAGGACCAGGCTGACGCGGCTGCGGAGGGACCGGGCCACCAGGGCCTGGTGCAGGGCCGATACGGCCAGCAGGGACGGGATTGGGATCCGGGCGGCGTCCACGCTCCGGTCCGACAGGACGAGAACCGCCACTCCGTCCCGGATGGCGCCCACGGCCCGCTCCACCAGGACCCGGAGGGCTTCTTCCAGGCCCCCCCGCCGGTGCCGGCGGGAAAAACGATGGGGAGGGTCCGGGACAGGAATCCGCCGGCGCCCGACCGCAGGGACTCGAATTGGCCGCCGTCCAGGACGGGGGAGGGAATCCGGACCTTGCGGCAATGGAGGGCGTCGTCCCGGAGCAAGTCATGGGCAGCGCCCAGGAAGACCTCGGTCCCGACGACAATCCGCTCCCGGATGGCGTCGATGGGCGGGTTCGTCACCTGGGCGAACATCTGCTTGACATAGTTGAACAGGGGCTGGGGCTTGTCGGAAAGGAAGGCCAGGGGGATGTCCGTGCCCATGGATCCCACCGGGTCCTCCCCGGTCCGGGCCATGGGGATGAGGAAGTCCTGCTGGTCTTCGAAGGTGTAGCCGTAGGCGGCCTGGAGGGCGTCCGCCCGGTCGGCGGCAGGCGCGTCGATCCCGTCGTCCAGGGCGTCGTCCCCGGACCGGGGCAGGATCGTCCTGTGAGCCGCAAGCCAGCCGGAACATGCCGGCAGGAGGTATCGGTCCAGGACCTCGCCGTCCTGCAGGATCTCCCCGGTTGAGGGGTCCAGCACCAGCCAGCCGCCGGGCCCCAGCTTGCCCTTCCGGATGACCTCCGACGGCGGCAGGTCCGCCACGCCGGCTTCCGAGGCCAGGATCACGAGTCCGTCCCGGGTCACGGAAAAACGGGCCGGCCGCAGGCCATTCCGGTCCAGGGCCGCGCCCACCAGGAGTCCGTCCGTGAAGCAGAGGGCGGCAGGACCGTCCCAGGGGGGCATGACGCAGGCCGAATACTCGAAAAAATCCCGGTGGGTCTCCGGCAGCGACGGGTCGGCGGACCAGGGCCCGGGCACCATCATGGCCACGGCCCGGGGCAGGGACCGCCCGGCGGCCACCAGCAGCTCCACGCAGTTGTCGAACTTCTGGGAGTCGCTGCCGTCGGGATCCAGGACCGGCACCAGGCTTTCCTTCTCCAGGGCCGCGGCACCCGGGACCGCAAGGGACAGGTCCCTCTCCCGGCCCCGCATGGCATTTTCCACGCAGCGGAGGGTATTGATCTCGCCGTTGTGGGCGATGAACCGGCCGGGCTGGGCCCGGTCCCAGCTGGGGAAGGTGTTGGTCGAGAAGCGGGAATGGAAGAGGGCGATGGCGGACACGAAATCCGGATCGGCAAAGTCCCGGAAGAAGTCCGCCACCTGGCAGGCCCGCAGCATCCCCTTGTAGGTGACGGTCCGGGCCGACAGGGAATGGATGGCGGCGTCCCCGTCGAATTCCCGGTCCAGGGCCTTCTCCAGGGTTCGCCGGAGGCCGTAGGCCGTGGCGGGATTGTCGGCCGGGCGGGTGTCCGGACCGTTGGTCGGGACCAGGATGGCCTGCCAGATGGAGGGCATGTGCCGGCGGGCGGTTTCACCGCAGGCGTAGCGGTCGCAGGGCACCCGGCGGACCAGGGCCGGGGGGGCGCCGGCTTCCCGGGCGGCCTCCCCGAACACGTCAAGCCCTCGTGCGGCCTCCTCTTCGGGCAACGGGAGGAAGAGGGTGGCCACCAGGTACCCGCCGGGGGGCGGCAGGTCGACGCCCGCCTCCAGGGCCAGCCTGCGGAAGAACGGATCCGGGATGGAAAACAGGACACCGGCGCCGTCCCCGGTGTCCGGGTCGGCACCGGTGGCGCCCCGGTGCTCCAGCCGCGCCAGGGCCGTCAGGGCCATGTCGACAATCCTGCGGGATGGCCGGTTCCATCGGTCGGCAATCCAGCCGGTTCCGCAGGCGTCGTGCTCGAAACCGGGCAGGTACAGTCCTCCCGTCCCCGCCTGGGCGCGTTCGTCCGTCGTCCGGCCGTGTCTTCCCATTCCGTGGTCCTCCTGTCCTGGCCTCCGGCAGGCGGGCGCTACGATCCTCCCGACGGAACGGGACGGTCCGGCGCGCCATCGTCGCCGTAACGGTCGAGAATGTCCCGGGCGACCTCCGTCAGCGGCCGTCCCGTATCCATGCTCTGTTTCTGCATCCGCCGCCAGGCGTCGGGCTCCGACAGTCCCAGGACGGCCATGAGGCGGCCCTTGGCTTTTTCGGCCACCACCCTTCTCTCCAGGGTCTCCCGGACCCGGCGGACTTCCCCGTCCAGGTACTTCAGCCGCTGGCGGAAGGCTGACGCCGCCTCCAGGGCCGAGAGGAGGGAGGCCGGGGTCACCGGCCTGGGGACCCGGACGATGCCCGATTCAGGTCCCGGGAAGGGACTCCCGGCCCCGCCGGGGGACTCTCCCAGCAGCAGCACGTCACAGCCGCACCGGTCGTGGAGTTCCTGGCAAAGGTCCGACAGCGGCATGTCCCGGAGATCGGCGCCCACCAGGGCGATGTCGATGTTCCGGGATCCGGCGATCCGGAGGGCCTGGCCCCCGGACAGGGCCGCGTCCGTGACCCGGAAGGCCCGGCTCGTGAGCAGCCGCCGGATGCGGTCGAGGGTATCCGGGTTCCGGAAGACAAGCAGGATGTCCGGGCCGTCCATGCCTTCCTCCTCTGTTGGCCCCGGGGCGTGTCAGTACACGCCCAGGTACGAGTCGATCTCCCAGCCGTGGACCCGGGTGGTGTAATCCATATACTCCCGGGTCTTGGCCGAAAGGTACTTCTCCATCATGGCGTCGCCCAGGGTCTTCCGGACCAGGTCGCTTCCCTTCATGGCCTCCACGGCCTCCAGGAGGGAGCCCGGCAGGCTCCCGATGCCGGCAGCGTCCCGCTCGGCGGGAGACATGGCGAAAATGTTGCGCTCGGTGGGAGCCGGGGGCACGAGGCCGCGACGGATGCCGTCCAGGCCGGCGGCCAGCATGCAGGCCAGGGCCAGGTAGGGATTGGTGGACGGGTCGGGGCTCCGGAGCTCGACCCGGGTGGCGGCGCCCCGGGCGGCGGG
>JAKPNJ010000106.1 GCA_029548445.1 Bacillota bacterium
CATGTCGTCCTGTATACCGATGACCTGCTGGAAGCCATCCGGGAAATCCGGAGGGCGGAAGCCTTCGACCGGGTCCACCTGGCCCTGGATTTCTTCGACGCCTCCATCAACCGCGTCACCGCCTGGGTGACCGGGTCCCGGGCCGCGAAAAAGGCGATGCTGGCGGCCCTCCTGGAGCCGACCCACCTTCTCCGCAAGGCCGAGTCGGACGGACGATACGGCGACCGGCTGGCCCTGATGGATGAATTCCGGACCCTGCCCGTGGCGGCGGTCTGGAATGCCTATTGCCTGCGCAGCGGCGTGCCCGCGGCCGCCGACTGGCTGGCGGATGTGGCGGCCTATGAACGGGACGTGCTGTCCTGCCGGGCGTGACCGGACGGGAAGGGAGGCGGGTCGGCGGAATGGGCCAGGATGCGAAGACCATGACCCTGGATGAGTTTCTCGAACGGAACGGGGATGACCTCCGGCGATATGCGGCCCTGTCGTGCGTCGCCGGCGACAGGCCGGACTATGTCCAGGGAGGGGGAGGCAACACCTCGGTCAAGCTCCGGGACGGCCTCATGGCCATCAAGGCCTCCGGATTCCGGCTCTCCCAGGTGACCGACCGGGATGGGTATGCCGTCCTGGATGCCGCCGCCATCCGGGCCTTTTACCGGACGACCGACCCGGCCGGGCTGGACGACGTGGAAGCCGCCGGCAGTGCCTGCGCCAAGGCGAATGCCGTGGCCGTGGACGGCCTCCCGGCGCTTCGTCCCTCCGTCGAGGCCGGGTTCCATTCGCTTCTGGACCGCTTTGTCCTCCACACCCACCCGGTCTACGGCAACCTGCCGGCCTGCGCCGCCGGCGGCCGGGACCTGGTGGACCGGATTTTCGCGGACGCCCCCTATTCTGTCGCCTTCGTGCCCTACATCAACCCCGGCGCCAGCCTGACCTTCGCCATCCGGGACGAAATGGAACGGGTCCTGCTGGCCGACGGCCGCTCCCCCTCGGTCCTGCTCATGCAGAACCACGGCCTCATCGCCACCGCTGACGACGGGGATGCGTGCGAGCGGATCCATTGGGACGCGAACCATCGCTGCGCCCGGTTCTTCGGCGTCCGGAGGGAGGATTTCCCGCAGCCGGTCCTGGAAAGGGACGGCGACGGGTTCCGGTCCGCCACCCCCTGGCTGGCCGAGCGGCTCCGCGCCAAGCCCCGGCCCCTGTCCTTCTATGTGGAAGAGGCCCTGTATCCGGACCAGCTGGTGTTTCTCGCCGGGAGCCTGGCGGTCCTGGACGGCGCACCGCCGCGGTCGGTCGGGGAGGCCGGCCTGCCGGCCAGGGCCAACCTGTTTCGGGAGACCGGGGACATCCTGTACCGGTGCGGCGAGCGGGAGGCGATGACGATCGAGGAGACCCTCTGTGCCATCCACTTCATCGTCGGGACCCTGGAAGCCGGGGGATACCAGGTCTCCACGCTGTCCGAAGCCGGCCGGTCCTTCATCGCGGGCTGGGAGAGCGAAAAGTACAGGAAAAGCCTGAACAGGCAAGGAGCGTGACCATGTCGTATGGTGCCCGCCGCTGGATGATTCCCGACGGCTTCTGGAATTCCAGGAGCAACGGCCGCTTTCCGAGCCATGAATCGGTCTGCGTGCTGAATGCCGCCCGGACCCCCGCCCGAATCGACCTGGTCCTGTTTTTCGAGGATCGGGACAAGCAGGACGGTTTCCATGTGGACGTGCCGGCCGAGCGATGCCTGCACATCCGGCTGGACCGCCTGCTGGACGACCGCGGGCGGCCGGTTCCCACCGACATACCCTATGCCATCGTCCTGGAGAGCGACATTCCCGTAGTGGTCCAATACAGCCGGATGGACACCTCCCAGTCCGAAATGGGACTCATGACCACCCTGGGATTTCCGGTGGACTGAGCCGCCCTTGTGCCGCGGGGCGGAATCCGGTACCATATGCCCTGTGCCCCGACGCACAAAGGAGGAGTCTCCATGACCGACGATGCCATCTGCCCAAACTGCGGATCCCTGATCCAGGGCCAGCCCGGGAAGGACCGGGCGGTTTGCCTGTTCTGCAGGGCGGAAGTCGATCTCCGGAACGCCGTCGTCGTGGCACCGCCTCCGGGGGCCTCCGCCGACGAGTCCGACTCCTCCGGCGCTGCCGGTCCCACCGCCACCGCCAAGTCCGCCGCGTCCCGTTCCGCCCAGTCCGTCCCGGCGGCCAGGCCCCAGTCTGCGGCCCCGTCTGCGCCTGCAGCCGCAGCCCGCCCCCCCCTTGTGGACATGCCGGCCCCGGAACCGACGGAACCGATTCCGCTCAAGGAACGGATCGTGGAGGGACTCCTCCAGGCCGGCCGGGCGGCCGGTGCCCTCCTGGCCGCCATGTTCTTTTTCCAGAGCAAGGAGAGCATGGAATCCATCGGCTCCCAGGAACCCATGAAATATGTCGGCGCCGCCGCTTTTGCCGCGGTGGCCTATGCGTCTCACGTGGGCATCCGGACCCTGAAGAACCGCCGGAAGGCCGGAAGGGGCCGGAAAACCGGGGCGGCATGACCCCCTGGTTTCCCGAAGGGCCCCGGGGTCTCCGCATCGCCCGGATCGTGAAATACACGGCCATCGGGGCAGCCGTGTATGTGGGCTTCCTGTCGCCGTTGCCCTATTGGGCGCAGTTGCTGGGGTTGGTCGTGTGCTCGGTACCCGCTGTTGTGGCCAATCGCCGGATCCTTGCAGACACGCGGGGACGGGAAGCGGATGGACCGTCGCCTGATGCGACCGGTTCCTCCGCCGCAACGCCCGGCGGCTCGGATCGTCGCGACCCGGCCGGATCCGAACGGGAAAATCCCAATGACACGGAGAATCCCAATTCTTGACTGGCCTGCGGGATGCGAATATACTCATTTGAAACATGTGCGTTGAACGGGAAGAGTACATCGGACCAGGTTCCCCAGAGAGGAGCTCCAAAGGCTGGAAGGGCTCCGAACCCCCCGATGGAAGGTCGTCCGGGAGCACCCGAGCCGGTTGCGGATACAGCCGGATTGAGCGTCCGGACTGTCGTCCGGGAAAACTGGTGGTACCGCGAAGCGCGCCGGGGCGCCTTCGTCCAGTGGATGGATGGAGGCGCTCCTTGTCGTTCCGGCCCCGGTGGCCGGAGAGAAGACATCGATGGAAACGTTCGGGAAAGGGGGAGTCGTCATGCCGGACTGGTTGTCGATCGCGGGCAGGATCCTGTCCGTCCTGCTGTCTGTTTCGGGTTGTCTTGTCGTAATCGCCGCGCCGCGGATCGTGGACCGGACAGGGACCTCCTTCGGGGAAGGAGAGCGGGAGCGGCGCATCCTGTCGATCAAGCTCCGGGGGCTCCTGTTCGCCATTCCGGGCTTTCTCCTGGTCCTGGTCTTTTTCCGCACCTAGACAGCACCGTTTCAATTCCGGGCCACCAGCCGGCCCTGCAAGGAGGCACCCCATGGTCAGGATCGAGGACACCCCAAGGACATTCGAACCCGCAGACATCGAAACCCGCCTGTATCGGGAGTGGGAATCAGCGGGCCTGTTCCGGGCCGGACCGGATCCGGACCGGACGCCCTACTGCATCGTCATGCCGCCCCCCAACATTACCGGGCAGCTGCACATGGGCCATGCCCTGGACAACACCCTGCAGGACCTGCTGGTCCGCTGGCGCAGGATGCAGGGGTACTCGGCCCTCTGGCTGCCGGGTACCGACCACGCCTCCATCGCGACGGAAGCCCGGATTGTGGAGGCCATGGCCAAAGAGGGGCTGACCAAGGACGCCATCGGACGGGACGCCTTCCTGGAGCGGGCCTGGGAATGGAAGCGGATCTATGGTGGACGGATCACGGAACAGCTCCGCCGGTTGGGCAGTTCCTGCGACTGGGAGCGGGAACGCTTCACCATGGACGAGGGGCTATCCAACGCAGTAACCGAGGTGTTCATCCGCCTGTACCGGGAGGGGCTGGTCTATCGTGGCGAGCGGATCATCAACTGGTGCCCCCGATGCCTGACCTCGATTTCCGATGCCGAAGTCGAGTACGAGGAACGGGATGGCTCCTTCTGGCATATCCGGTACCCGTTGGCGGACGGCGACGGGTTTCTCGAGGTGGCCACGACCCGTCCCGAGACGATGCTGGGCGATACCGCAGTGGCGGTCCATCCGGAGGACGAACGGTATCGGCACCTGGTGGGGCGGTCGATCCGGCTTCCCCTGACGAACCGGGTGATCCCCGTGATCGCAGATGACTATGTGGAGATGGATTTCGGGACGGGCGCCGTGAAAATCACGCCGGCCCACGATCCGAACGACTTCGAAATCGGTCTCCGGCACGGGTTGCCCGTGGTCGACGTCATGACCCCGGACGCGCGGATGAGCGAGGCGGCAGGCCCCCGCTATGCCGGCCTGGACCGGCTGGAGGCAAGGGAACGGGTGGTCCGGGACCTGGCCGAGGCGGGCCTCCTGGTCCGGACCCGGCCCCATCGCCACAATGTGGGATCCTGTTACCGCTGCGACACCACCGTGGAACCCCGGGTCTCCTTCCAGTGGTTTGTCCGGATGAAGCCCCTGGCCGAGCCCGCCATCGAGGCCGTTCGGAATGGAACGGTCCGGTTCGTGCCCGAGCGGTTCGAAAAAACCTACTTCAACTGGATGGAGAACATCCGGGACTGGTGCATCTCCCGGCAGCTCTGGTGGGGACACCGGATCCCCGCCTGGCATTGCCAGTCCTGCGGCCGGATCCATGTGGGCCGGGAAGCCCCGGATCGCTGCCCGGATTGCGGCTCGGACCGGTTCGAGCAGGATCCCGACACCCTGGACACCTGGTTCAGTTCCGCCCTGTGGCCCTTCTCGACCCTGGGGTGGCCGGAGCGGACCCCCGACCTGGACTATTTCTATCCCACCGATGTCCTGGTGACGGGGTACGACATCATCTTCTTCTGGGTGGCCCGGATGATCTTCTCCGGACTGGCCCACATGGGGGAGCGCCCGTTCCATACCGTCCTGATCCACGGCATCGTCCGGGACGCCGAGGGACGGAAGATGTCCAAGTCCCTGGGCAACGGCATCGACCCCCTGGACATCATCGACCGGTTCGGCGCCGATGCCCTGCGGTTCTCCCTGGTCTCCGGCACCGCCCCGGGCAATGACCTGCGCTTTTCCGAGGAAAAGGCGGAGGCCGGCCGCAACCTGGCCAACAAGATCTGGAATGCCTACCGGTTCGTCCTGATGAACCTCGGGGACGATCCCGACCTGGCCGGCGCGGATCCGTCCAGGTACACGGCGGAGGACCGATGGATCCTGTCACGGCTCAACCGGACTGCCGACGACGTGACCCGGAACCTGGAACGGTTCGAGATGGGCGTCGCCCTGGCGAAGGTCGTGTCCCTGATTCGCGACACCTACTGCGACTGGTACATCGAGATGGTCAAGCCCCGGCTGTTCGACCGGCAGTGCGGTACCCGCACCGAGGCCCTGGCGGTGCTCTGCGAGGTGCTCGATGCCAGCATGCGGCTGCTCCATCCGTTCATGCCGTTCCTGACCGAGGCTGTCCACCGGGGTCTCCCGGGGGGCGAGGCGTCCATCATGACCGCTGCCTGGCCGGAATACCGGCCTGGCCGGGACGACCCCGAAGGCGAGCGCCGGATGGAGATCCTCATGGAGGCCGTCCGGGGCATCCGCAACCTGCGGGTCGGCCTGGACGTGCCGCCGTCCCGCAAGGCCCCGATCCTCGTCGTCTCCGCCGATCCCGAGATCCGCGCCATGTTCGGGGAGGGGGCAGGGTTCCTGCAGCGCATGGCCTCCGTGTCGGAAGTCGCGACGCAGGCGGATGCATCCGGGATTCCCCCCACGGCCGTATCGTGTGTCTTTCCGGGAGGCGAGGCCTATATTCCCCTGGGCGGCCTCATCGACCTGGAAGCCGAACGGACCCGGCTGTCCCGGGAGGCGGACCACCTGGAGCAGGAATGCAGCCGGGTACGGACCAAGCTCGACAATCCCGACTTTGTGGGCCGCGCCCCAACCCGGGTGGTGGAGGCGGAACGGGACAAGCTGGCCCGGTACGGGGATATGCTCCGGACCGTGCGGGACCGCCTCGACGCGCTTCGGGATGGAAGTTGACGCATCCGGGGAAGACCCATAGAATGGAAACGCGAAAAAGACAGCCCGGCATGGCGACGCTCCTGCCGGAGCCAGTTGCGAAAGGAAGTGCGAACCATGCCACTCGTCACCTCGAAGGAAATGTTCCGGAAAGCCTATGAGGGCGGATATGCCATCGGCGCGTTCAACGTCAACAATATGGAGATCGTCCAGGGCATTACGGAGGCCGCGAAGGAAGTGTCCGCGCCCCTGATCCTGCAGGTGTCGGCCGGCGCCCGGAAATATGCGAAGCATGTGTACCTGATGAAGCTCATCGAAGCCGCCATCGAGGACACGGGGCTGCCCATCTGCGTCCACCTGGACCACGGGGACGACTTCGAGATCTGCCGGAGCTGCATCGACGGCGGATTTACCTCCGTGATGATCGACGGGTCCAAGCATGCCTTCGCCGACAATATCACCCTGACCAGGCAGGTCGTGGCGTATGCCCACGCCAGGGGCGTGGTGGTGGAAGGGGAACTCGGGAAGCTGGCCGGCATCGAGGATGACGTCAATGTGTCCGACGAAGACGCCTCGTACACCAATCCCGCCCAGGTAGAGGAATTCGTGACGAAGACCGGCGTCGATTCCCTGGCCATCGCCATCGGCACAAGCCATGGCGCCTACAAGTTCAAGCCCGGCCAGAAACCCCAGCTGCGGTTCGACATCCTGGAGGAAATCCAGCAGCGGCTTCCCGGTTTCCCCATCGTCCTCCACGGGGCATCGTCCGTGATCCCGGAGCTCGTGGCCAAGATCAACAACTACGGCGGCAAGATGCCCGACGCCATCGGCATACCGGAAGAGATGCTTCGGAAGGCCGCCCGAATGGCGGTCTGCAAGATCAACATCGACTCGGACCTGCGGCTGGCCATGACCGCCTCGGTCCGGGAGTACTTCGGCCTGCACCCCGACCATTTCGATCCCCGGCAGTACCTCGCGCCGGCCCGCACCGCCATCCGGGACCTGGTCCGGCACAAGCTGGTGGACGTCCTGGGGTGCGACGGCAAGGCCTGATCCGTTTTCCCCGCCCGATATCCGGATTTTCCGGTTACAATGGAATCCCGGCCGGGTCCTGGCGGACCGGACCGGGATTCATCGTTTCGCGCACCATGCAGGGGAAGCGGGATGGCCGGCGCAGTCAGGCTTCGTGGAACAGAACCAGCCCCGCATAGAAGACCCGGTCCCCGCCCCATCCGTACTCGAAGCCGGACTGCTTCATCAGGGCTGCCACATCCATGCCGTAGGCCTCCAGGGAAGACAGGGCCTGGTCGGGATGGCGGCAGGGCTCACCGGCGAGGAAGGTACAGGGGTCGCACAGGGTGCATCCGCCGGCGCCCAGGGCCAGGACATCGGATCGGCCCGTCTCCCGGATCACCAGGTCCCGGACGGAGCGGACGATCTCGTCAAGATGCAGGCGGCCCGCTTCCATGCCGTCGATGTCCAGGGAATCCTCCAGGGGCTGGATCCACTGGACCAGGATACCGGCCGGATAGCGGCGGGCCCTCTCGATGCACGCC
>JAKPNJ010000113.1 GCA_029548445.1 Bacillota bacterium
GGCCGCCGTTGTGGTTGGTCCGGGGTCGGAGGCCCTGGGGCGTGTCGTGGAAGGCGTCATTGGCAAAAGACCCCCGGACGTCGGCGAACCCCTCCGCCAGGCCGAAGCCCACGGCCTTGACCCCCGGGATGCCGTACAGCAGGGAGGCCGCCCGGGACTCGACGCCGCCGAACATGGGATCCCCGATCCCCTCCGGCAGCCCCAGCACCGCCGCCTCCACCCGTCCCCCCACCGAATCCCCCGCCGCCCGGGCGGCGCCGATGGCCGCCTCCATGGCGGCCCCCGCCGCTTCCAAAATCGCCGGGAAGCGGCCGCCGGGCCAGGCCTCGGGATCCACCGCCGGCCGGCCCATATCGCCGGCATCGGGAAACAGCGGGTCGTCGGCGATGCCGGCGATGGCGGCCGCATGGCCCACCACCCGAATCCCCAGGGGCCGCAGTCCCTCGCGGCACAGGGCCCCGGCCAGGGTCAGCGGCGCGGTCAGCCGCCCCGAGAAATGGCCGCCGCCCCGGGGATCGGCGAAGCCGCCATAGCGGACGGCGCCGGCCCGGTCGGCGTGGCCGGGGCGGGGCGTCGCCGCCAGGCGGGCGTAATCGGCAGAGCGGGTGTCGGCGTTGCGGATCAGGGCCGCCAGGGGGGTCCCCGTCGTGCGGCCCTGGTAAAGGCCGGAGAGAATCTCGGGCTGGTCCGTCTCCTTCCGGGGTGTGGACCAGGGATCCCGGCCGGGAGCCCGGCGGTCCAGGAAGGCCCGGACCCGCTCCAGGTCCACCGGAATACCGGCGGGCAGTCCGTCCAGGACCATGCCCACCCCGGGTCCGTGGGACTCGCCGAACAGCGAGAGCCGCAGTCGCTCACCCCAGATTGATCCCATGGAGACTCCCTCCCAGCCGACGCCATTCGTCGAAGAAATCCGGATAGGACTTGGCCACGCAGCCCGGATCCCGGAGGACGACGCCCTCCCGGGTCCCCAGGGCCGCCACGGCCATGGCCATGGCAATCCGGTGGTCCTGTCTCGTGTCCACGACGCCGCCCCGAAGGGGCCGTCCCCCCTCCACCACCAGGCCGTCTTCCGTCTCCCGGATCTCGGCCCCGATGGCAGCCAGGGCGTCCCGGATGGCGGACAGCCGGTCGCTTTCCTTGAGGCGGAGCCGGGCGGCCTTCTCGATCCGGGTTCGGCCGGGATGGTACGCGGCCACCACCGCCAGGATGGGCACCAGGTCGGGGATCTGGGACGCGTCGAGGACCAGGTCCCGGGACCCGGCGCCCGGGGCGCCTGCGGCCTCCCGATACGCCCGGAGGAGGCCCAGGATCGCCCGGTCCCCCTGGAAGGAGGCGGGCTCCAGCCCCAGTACCTCCAGGTCGGAGCCCAGGTGGCGGGCTGCCAGCCAGAAGGCGGCCTGGGAGTAATCCCCTTCCACAGCGTAGGGAACCCGCAGGTAGCGCTGGTTCCCGGGCACGTCGTACCCGTCGGTCAGGCGCTCCGCGAAGACGCCGAATTCCCGCAGGACCGCCAGGGTCATGTCCACGTAGGGCGCCGACTCCAGGGGCGACAGCAGCCGGATCCGGGAGGGCCCGGACAGCAGGGGCAGGGCCATGAGAAGCCCCGATACGTACTGGGAGCTGATGTCCCCGGGCAGCTCGAAGACGCCCGGCCGGAGCGTTCCGGACACCTGCAGCGGCAGGGAGCGTCCCGGCGGCGCCGAGAGCGTGACGCCCTTGTCGGCGAAGAGCTGGAAGTAGGCGTCCAGGGGCCGTAGGGGAAGCCGGCCCCGGCCGGTAAAGTCAACGCTGAGGCCCAGGGCGGCCGCCAGGGGGACCAGGAACCGGAGGGTGGAGCCGGATTCGTCGCAGTCGCACTCGATCCGGCCGCCAGGGGAGGCGGGTTCGGACCCTTCCCGGGTCCTGTGGCCGGACCGGAGGGCGGCGACGCCTTCGGGCACCATCCGGACCAGGGCGTTCCAGGTGGCCCGGATGTCCCGGGAGGTATCGGGGGAAGCGCCCCGGACGTCCCGGAGACCCTCTGTCCCCGCGGCCAGGGCGGCGGCGATAAGGGCCCGGTGGCCCATGGACTTGGAGGGCGGGACTTCCACCCGGCCGGACAGGCGGCTCGGCAGGACCTGCAGGGCCTGCGCGGCGGCCTGCACTGGGGCTTGCGCGGCGGCCTGCACTGGGGCGGCCTGCGGGGTAGCCTGCGCGGCGGCCTGCGGGGCTTGCTCCGGCTGCCCGGTCATGCCATCGCCTCCAGGACCCGGTCCCGGATCGCGTCTACCGGCACCGGATGGAGAAAGCCCTCCCCGATGCGGCGCAGCAGGATGAAGGTCAGCCGGTCGCCGCTGCGCTTCTTGTCCAGGGCCATGGCATCCCGGATGGTTGCCTCACGACCCCGGAGTTCGGCCGGAATCCGGTCGGGCAGGCCGTGGCGCCGGAGGAGCGAGGCGATCCGGTCCCCGGTGCCGGGTTCGGTCAGGCCCAGGGATTCGCCGATCCGGGCGGCCAGGACCATGCCGATGGACACGGCCTCGCCGTGGAGCAGCCCGGCGTACCCGCCGGCGGTCTCCAGGGCATGGCCCGCCGTATGGCCGTAATTCAGGAGCATCCGGTCGCCCCCGTCCCGGAAGTCCCGGCCGGTCAGGTCGAGTTTCAGGAGGGCGCAGCGGGCCAGCCACTCGGGCTCGGGCAGGGAATCGGATTCCAGGCCCTCCCAGAGGTCCTCGGACAGCACGGCGGCGGTTTTCAGGACTTCCGCCATGCCGTTGCGGCGTTCCCGGTCGGGCAGGGTCGACAGGACCGCCGGGTCCGACAGGATAAGGGTCGGCTGGTGGAAGGCCCCCACCAGATTCTTGCCCTGGGGCAGGTCCAGGCCGGTCTTCCCGCCGATGGCCGAGTCCACCTGGGCCAGGAGGGAGGTGGGCACCTGGATGACCGGGACACCCCGGAGCCAGGTAGCCGCGGCGTATCCCGCCAGATCCCCCACGACACCGCCGCCCAGGGCGATGACCGGGTCGGAACGGGTCACGCCCGCCGCTGCCAGGGCGGCATAGAGATCGGCCAGAACGGCCGGGGTCTTGGACGCTTCCCCCGGGGCGATCACATGGACGGCAACCGCGTAGCCCGCCCCGGCGAGGCTTCGCTCCAGGGGAGCGAGCCACAGGGGGGCCACATGGGCGTCGGTCACCACCAAGGTCCGGAGGCCGCCGACCCGCTCCCGGACCAGGGGTCCGGCCTGGGCCAGGAGACCCGGGGCCTGGATCCAGTCGCCCTGGCGGCGGAGGCCGGCGGGGGCCGGTTCGGCCCGGGAGGCGGTCTCGCGGCGGGCGGCCGGATCGGTCATGAGGTCGTCCTCTCGTCTTTTCTAGCGGGTTGGGAGGCCTGCTGCGGGCCGCGGACTGCCCGGCCCACCGCGGCGGCCACGGTCCGCAGCCGCGACATGAGCCCGTCAAAGGCGTCGGGCGTCAGGGACTGGGGTCCGTCCGACAGGGCGTGGCGGGGGTCGTTGTGGACCTCGATGACCAGGCCGTCGGCCCCGGCGGCTACGGCCGCCAGGGAGAGGGACTCCACCATCCAGGCGTGGCCCGTGGCATGGCTGGGATCCACGAAGACCGGCAGGTGGGACATGCGCTTCAGCATGGGAATGGCGGACAGGTCCAGGGTGTTCCGGGTGGAGGGCTCGAAGGTCCGGATGCCCCGTTCGCACAGGATGACCCGGTCGTTGCCGCCGCTCATGATGTATTCGGCGGACATGCACAACTCCTCCAGGGTATTGGAGAAGCCCCGCTTCAGGAGGACGGGCCGGCGGACCTGGCCCAGTTCCCGGAGGAGCTCGAAGTTCTGCATGTTCCGGGTGCCCACCTGGATGACGTCCACATGCTCCAGGAAGAGGTCCAGCTGGCCCAGGTCGGTGATCTCCGACACGATGGGCAGGCCGGTTTCCTGCCGGGCCAGGGACAGCAGCCGGAGGCCCTCGGCCTTGAGGCCCTGGAAGGAGTAGGGGGACGTTCGTGGCTTGAAGGCGCCGCCCCGCAGGAAGCCGGCCCCGGAGGCCCGGACCGCCCGGGCCACGTCCCGGATCTGGGCTTCCGTTTCCACCGAGCAGGGCCCCGCGGCGACGGCCACTTCCCGTCCGCCGATTTCGATGTCCCCGATGGCGAACCGGGTGTCGTCGGGATGGAAATGCCGGTTGGCCCGCTTGAAGGGCTCCTGGACTTTCATGACCTTCTCGACGCAGTCTTCCAGGGCGATGGTTTCCATGTCGATGGCCGATGTGTCGCCCACCAGGCCGATGACGGTCATGCCCGTCCCGAAAATGGGGCTGGTGGCGACCCCGAAGCGCTGGAGCCACTGGCAGAGGGTTTCCACCCGCTCGCGGGAAGTTCCGGGTTTGCAGACGACGATCATGGGGCGGTCCTCCTGGATTCCGATTCCTGGTCAATGGGCCGCCGGGCCTCCCACAGGACCCCGGCCAACCGGCGGGCCACCACGGCCGGGGAATCGGCGGCGGGAACGATGGCATCGGCGGCGGCCCGATACCGGGGCAAGCGGGCGCGATACAGGGCTTCCGCCGGGTCCTCCCCGGGCGCTGCCGGGCCCGATCGGACGGCGGCCTGGAAAACGGGCCGTCCCTGGCCGCTTCCAACGCGCTGTTGCAGAACAGGATACGGGACATCCAGGAAGACCACAAGTCCCCGGTTCCGACGGACGATCAGATCGGAA
>JAKPNJ010000117.1 GCA_029548445.1 Bacillota bacterium
GAACCGGCCGGCGGCCCGGCGGACGGCGGCGGGATCGGCGGGATTGGCCGGATCGGCGGCGGGATCGGCAGGATCTCGGGCCAGGGCGGCATGGAACGCCTGGAGGCGGGCCGAAATCCGGCTTTCCGGGAACCGCTCGGACGCATAGGCCAGGGCCTCCGCCAGGCGGGGGGCCTGGTCGGGGTCCGTCATGGCCTGGGAGAAGGAAGGGTCCCGGCTGTACCGCGGATTCTTCAGCACCATGTGGTCGTGGAGCAGGGCGGCGAACCGGAGGGGCTGCCGCAGGGCCGCCTCCGGACCCGGGAGGGTCTCGCCCAGGAGGGCCAGCCAGTCGGCCTTCTCGTCCAGGGCGGCGGACAGGTCCCCCAGCAGCCCGTAGAGTCCCAGGGAGGTCCGGGCCAGGCGCGGCACGGGGTCCAGGGGGCGCGCCGCAACGGTCACGACGGCCGCCCCGATCCGGACTTCTCCGCCCACCAGGCCCTCCCCGGTTTCGTATTCAAAGAGAAAGGCCCATCCGCCCGCATGGCCGGTGTCCGGGCTGTCATCCGGCGCTTCGGCCCCGACCCAGCGGAGGCCGGGGCGGGTCCGGCAGGCGTTCCAGGTGCCCCGGTCGGCCTGGTGTTCAGGAGTCCAGCGGACCGCAATCCGCAGGGCCTCCAGGGGGAGGTCGAATCCGTCGGACCGCCACAGCACGCGCCGACGGCGGGCGGCCATCTCCCGGATCTCCCTCTTTTCGGGCCCTTCCTGTCGATCCTCGTCCATCTTCTTCCCTGCCCGTTTCCAGCTGGGCGCCGCTGCGAATTCAAGTCCCCACCGATTGTACCACTTCCCTCGAATCCGGCGACCGGGACGAGTTGTTTCGCAGCGGACTAAGGGCCTTTTTCGGCGCCATGTCTTTTCGATGTCCATTGTGTACGTAACATGGGTTACGTACACAATGTACGCGAAAACCACATGGGATTCAAAAAGGCATATGGCCGACCATGTCCGCGACCGACCCATGACATCCGTCACGGGGGGGCCATGACGGGAAGCACTCCCGGCCCGGAATGGCGGGTGGTACGATCGGATCGTAGGAATCAAGGCACGAACAGGAGGCATTCCCATGAACCACACACAGATTGCGGAACTGGACCAGGTCGTCAAGCGCTACGGCAGCATCCTGGCCCTGGACCATGTCAGCCTGGAGGTCCGCCCGGGCGAAATCCTCGGCCTGCTGGGCCCCAACGGTGCCGGCAAGACCACCTGCATCCGCTCCCTGACAGGGTTGTCGGCCATCGACGCCGGCAGCGTCCGGCTCTTCGGCGAGCCCCTCAAGGGGCAGGCGTCCCGGCAGAAGATGCGCATGGGCGTCGTCCCCCAGGAGCTGGCCATTTTCGAGGACCTGAACGCCCGGGAGAACCTGTCGTACTTCGGCCGGCTCTACGGACTGTCGGGGACCGCCCTGCGCAGCCGGGTGGACGAGACCCTGGAGTTCATCGGCCTGTCGGCGGAATCCCGCCGCCTGGTCCGGAAGTACTCCGGCGGCATGAAAAGAAGGCTCAATATCGGCTGCGCCCTGGTCCACAAGCCGGAATTCCTGGTCATGGACGAGCCCACCGTCGGCATCGACCCCCAGTCGCGGAAGCACATTCTCGACTCGGTGGAGCGGCTGAATCGCGACGGCACCACGGTCCTCTACACCTCCCACTACATGGAGGAAGTGGAGGCGGTCTGCGACCGGATCATCATCATGGACCAGGGGCGGGTCATCGCCGAGGGCACCCTGGAATCCCTGACCCGTTCCCTCCTGTTCGAGGAGCGGGTGGAGCTGGAACTGGCCGGGGCCGTCCCGGGCCTCTGCGAGCGGGTCGGCCGGATCCAGGGGGTCGTCTCCTGTGACCAGGAGGGCCGGATCCTGCGGATCGTCTCCCAGCCCGGATCGGGCAACATCGCCCGGATCCTGGAGGTCGTCCAGTCCGAGGGAATCCTCGGGGTCCACGCCCGCCGGCCCACGCTGGAGGACGTGTTCCTGACCCTGACGGGCCGGGCGCTCCGCAACGGAACGGAGGAAGGCGCATGAGCGGTTTCCGGGCGGTCTTCGCCACCACGTTCCGCCGGCAGTGGCGGGACAAGGGCGGGCTCTTCATGATGATGGCCTTCCCGATCATCCTGGTGCTGGTATTGGGCACCGCCCTGGGATCCGCCATGGACGCGGTCCCGTCCTTCGATCCCATTCCCCTGGCCGTTGTGTTCTGGGACGAGGGGGAGGGACGGCAGCGGCTGGAGGCGATGCTCCGCCACGAGCGGCTCCGGGACCTCGTCGCGCTGGTGCCCTTCGACACGATGGAGGAAGCCCGGACGGCCTTCGAGGACCGGGAGGTCCACGCCATCCTCCATACGGACCCGGATTTCTCGGAGCGGTTCGCCCAGGGGGATGGCAGCGGCCTCCACCTGGTCCTGGACAAGTCGGGGAACCTGTCGGTCATCGTGGTCCGCAGCCTGGTCCAGGCCTTCACCTACCGGGCCACCGCCGTCTCCACCCTGTTCGCCGAGGCCGCGGCCCAGGGACGGCTGG
>JAKPNJ010000124.1 GCA_029548445.1 Bacillota bacterium
TCGCGGGTCCGGCCAAATCGGCGAGGGGGTCGCGGTGACGTACGGCATGATCCACCGGATGGACCATGGGATCGGCTGCGTCCTGGAGGCCTTGAAACGAAACGGTCTCCAGGAGAATACGATCGTTGTGTTTACCAGCGACAACGGTCCCTATCTCGGCGTTTGGGACGGCCTCGACCAGGATCGGTTCAACGGATTCCTGAATGGCGGCAAGGGAGTTGTGCTAGACGGGGGAATCCGGGTTCCCGCCATCATCCGCTGGCCGGCTGGACTGCCTGCCCGAGACGAGGCCTGTACGGAACTGCTGCATATCACGGACTGGATGCCGACCCTGCTGCAGGCGGCGGGCCTGCCGTCGCCGGCCGGCGAGGCACTGGACGGAATGGATGTGCTGCCGATCCTGCGGGGCGAAAGCCGGATAACGGGCAGGAAGCGGTTCTGGTCCTGGAACTACGGCGGACCCTCCAGGCTGGCCAACACGGCCATGCGGGACGGGCCCTGGAAGCTCTATCGTCCCTTTGTCCTTGAGCGCAGCGGGTACTCGACGGAACCACCGGTTCCGGAAGGCCTGATTCCTCCCGCGCCGCCGCCGCAGCTGTTCCGCCTCGATCTCGATCCGGCCGAGCGGAACGACCTGGCTGCGGAGCATCCCGGACGTGTCCGGCGCATGCAGCAAGAGATTGACGCCTGGTTCGAGGGGGTCATGGGCGACTTTCGGACGGCGATCGACTGGTAGGAGCGGAAACGGGTCGTCCATGCCATTCACTTTTCATTGACACTGCGGAAGGGGTGCGTTATAGTGATCTCAAAATGAAACGTTTCAAAATAGCGAGGTGCCCATCCCATGCAGAATGATCTTTCCTGTCGCCAGATCCACCTGGACTTCCATACCTCTCCGCGGATCGGGGACACCGGCTGTCGGTTCGATGCCGACGCATTCGGGGACACCCTGCTTCGCGCCCGGGTCGACTCCATCAACCTGTTCGCCAAGTGCCACCATGGGATGTATTATTACCCCACCCGGATCGGAACGATGCACCCGGCCCTGTCCTTCGACCTGCTGGGTGCCCAGGTGGAGGCCTGCCGGCAGCGCGGGATCCGCCCCTGCATTTATACGTGCGTCGCCTGGAACGAGGATTGGGCCGACCGCCATCCGGAATGGCTCCAGGTGGACCGGCGGGGCGTCCTCGGCGCCAAGGCCCCCTTCGACACTTCCTACTATAGCTGGCGGTACCTGTGCCTGAAGAACCCGGACCATAAGGCTTACTTGAAGGATGAGTTCCGGGAGTTGAATGACCGGTTCCATCCGCCGGGGTACTGGATCGATATCGTCCTGCAGAAGCGGTGCGTCTGCCCGGTCTGCATGGAATCCATGCGGGCCCTGGGGCTGGATCCGCAAAACGAGCAGGATGTGCTGCAACATGACCGGATGACCGAGATCGAGTTCATGCGGGAGATGACCGAGTGGATTCGCTCCATGGATCCGGACGTGGGACTGTACTACAACAGCCATCCCTACGAGTTGGACATGGCGGCCGACCCGACCCTGTCCTCCGCCGCCAAGCGCCAGTTCTACTCGTACATCGACATCGAGTCGATCCCCTCCGATATTTGGGGATACGTGCATTTCCCGGTTGCGGCCAACTACCTGAACCATCGGGACCAGCCGCTGACCATGATGAACGGCAAATTCCACCTGGCCTGGGGCGACTTCGGTTCGCTGCGAAACAGGAAGGCCCTGGAGTATGAGTGTTTTCGGGCCATCGCCAATGGGGCGGGCATCTGCGTCGGCGACCAGCTCCATCCCGGCGGGAAACTGGATCCATCCGCCTATGACCGGATCGGGGATGTGTTCTCCTGTGTCGAGGCGAAGGAACCGTGGGTCAAGGGAACCGCCAAGGTCGCACATGTCGGCGTCTTCGTGACGGAGGCGCCCCTGAAGGTGGGCGGAACGACGATCTCGCCCAGCGTGGAGGGGGCCTATCGCATCCTGTCCGAAATGCACTGGCCGTTCGACCTGGTCGACTTTTCCACGGACCTGTCCCGGTATGACCTGGTGATCCTGCCGGACGAAGTCCTGCTGGACGCTGCGACGGCCGACCGGATCAACCGTTTCATGGCCGCAGGCGGCGCGCTCCTGGCGACCGGCCGCTCGGGACTGGATGCCGAGGGAAAGCGCTTCCTGGTCGAGGGGATGGGGGTCCGGTACCTGGGCCCCTCCGAATACGCGCCGCGCTACATGGCCATCGATGAACGGGAGTTCCCGGCGATCCCGTCGATGACCTATGTCGCATACCTGGGCGGGACCCGGGTGGAAGCCCTCGAGGGGAGCCAGGTGCTGGCTGCCTGCGTGGATCCATACTTCCAGAGAACCTATGACCGGTTCTGTTCCCACCGGCAGACACCGCCCCGCCTCGCGCTGTCGTCCGATCCGGCCATCGTGCGCCATGGACAGGCGATCTACATATCCCAGCCCTTGTTCGCGGACTATGCCCAGCATGGCAACCAGGTGTATCGACTGGTCCTGGAAGACTGCATCGGGCGCCTTGTGCCGAACCCCCTGGTCCGCTCCGGCCTCCCGACGACTGCGGAGCTGACCCTGCGGCGCCAGGGCCGGGACCTCATCGTGCATGTGCTGAACTATGTCATCCAGAGAAAAAGCAGGACGATCGACATCATCGAGGAAAGCTGGCCGCTGAGGGACGTGGCGCTATCGATCCGGTGCCCGCAGGTCCCGACCCGGGCGGAGGTCGTCCCCCAGCGTTCGGAGATCCCCTGCCGATATGCGGACGGTCGGGTCCACGTGGCGATTCCCCTGGTGGACGGCCACCAGATGGTCCGGATCGAGTCGGCCTTTCCGGCCGACGCATGAAAAGCCGCGGCAGCGGAAGGCAAAGGGATTGGAGGGGGGACGCCTGCACATGACTGCCAGGGAAAAGTTCCTGTCCGTCCTGGAACCGGCCGGTGCGACCCATGCGCCGAACTGGGAATTCGGGTATTGGCTGGATACCCTGGTCCGCTGGTATGGGGAAGGGCTTCCGTCCAAGCGTCCGCCAGTTCCCTTCGACCAGTGCCAGTGGATCCCGGCCCAGGCGGTACCCTCCCCCGATTTCTTTACGGACGAGGGCCATTATGAAGTGGATGCAGTCGCTTTCTTCGGATTCGACGAGCGGGCCCGCTGCGTCGGGTTGGACATGGGTCCCCGGCCCTGCTTCCCGGAGGAGATGCGGGACGACGACGGGGTCAACCTGACCAAGCGGACGTATGACGGGAAGTGGATCCGGACGCGTCGGGACGGAACGTCCATGCCGATGTACCTGGCCTTTCCGGTCCAAAACCGCCAGGATTTCGAGGGGATCCGCCACCGGTTCCTGCCGTCGGACGACCGCCTGGCTCCCACCTTCGATCGCCTGTGCCACCGGTACTCGACACGATCCTTCCCGCTGCAGCTGGGCGGGGGTGCATACTCCGGGTTCTTCTCCGTGCTTCGGGAATTGATGGGGCTGGAAGGCGCCCTGTTTGGCTTCTTTGACGATCCGGACCTGGTCCGGGCCATCCTGGACCATTTCCACTGGTATTATCTCGAAATGTATCGGCGCGTGCTGGCGAGAACCGATGTGGATTTCGTCCTTTTCTGGGAAGACCTTTCCTACAAGAACGGCCCCCTGCTCTCCCCCGACCTGTTCCGGGCGTTCATCCTCCCTCACTACGAGGCACTGATCCAGGATCTGCGCGCCCTGGGGGTCCGCCATTTCCTCATGGATACGGACGGACGATTCGAAGTCCTCCTGCCGATGCTGGTCGAGGCGGGCCTGACCGGCTTTTATCCATTCGAGGCCGCCGCCGGCATGGATGTGGCGGAAGTGCGACGACAGTATCCGGACCTGGCGATCCTGGGTTCCGTGGACAAGCGCCTTCTCGCAGGGGACCGGGCCGATCTCGCCCGGGAGATGCGCCGCATTTCGGAGTTGTATCGCCAGGGTCGGTTCCTTCCTTTCACTGACCACATGGTTCCGCCGGATGTCGGGTTCGATGCCTATCGGCGCTTTCGGGAAGGGCTTTCGGAACTGCTGGGTTGAATCGGGAGAGGAGCAGCGGGATGGCGGATTGGACAGGGTTGCGGCGCGTCCGGGCGACGCTGGCCCATACGATGCCGGATCGGGTTCCGGTCTTCTTCTCCGCCGTCCCCGAGGTCCAGGCCGCCATCGAAGCGGTGACCGGCCTGTCGATCGGGGAATTCGAGGCGACTGTCCTGGATGTCGACTATCTCCCCAGCTACTCGTCGTATACTGGTCCCCTGAAGCAATATGAAGACGGCAGCCACGACACGTTTCTCGGGGTTCGGGAAAGGGAGCAGGCCTACGCTTCCGGCGTGTACCAGGAAACAGTCAGCTGTCCCCTGGCCATGGCGGCATCCATCCGCGAAATCGAGGCCTATCCGTTTCCGGAGGCGGACCGGTTCGACCATCCGGGCGCCGTTTCCCGGATGGTCCGGATGCCGGACAAGGCGTTCGTCAACGGGTATCATGGAATCATGTACTATGCGTGGCAGCTGCGGGGCATGGAGCGTTTCCTGGAAGACCTCGTCATCGAGCCGGACCTGGCGGACGCGTTGATCCGGAAGATCGGGGACTTCATCCTCGAGCACGAGCGAAGGCTCCTGGAGGCAGCGGATCGCATGCATGCGGACAACCTGGTCTGCGTCAATTACTCGGACGATTTCGGAACCCAGAATGGCCTGCTGATCAGTCCGGACCAATTTCGCCGTTATTTCCGGGACCCGATCCGACGGGTTTGTGACCTGGCCCACGCGAAAGGCCGGAAAGTGGAACTCCACTCCTGTGGCGCCGTCGCGTCCCTGGTCGGGGACTTCCTGGAAGTCGGAGTGGATGTCCTGAACCCCGTGCAGACCGGCGCGGCCGGGATGGATGCCGCCCTTCTCAAGAAACGGTACGGACGCCAGCTCGTATTCAGCGGCGGACTGGATATCCAGGGGTGCCTCGGCAAGGGAACCGCCGACGAGGTCGAGCGGGAAACCCATCGACTCCTGGACATTCTGGGGGAATCCGGCGGCTACATTTTCGGACCGACCCACAACATCCAGGCCGATACGCCCATCGGGAACATATTTCGGATGTATGCCGCCTGTTTCGAGCATTTCGGGCAATCCTCAAAGGAACTGCGTTCGCTGGAGAAGGAGTGTGCAGGATGAAAACCGTGCGATTTGGCAGGACGAACCTCGATGTGTCCCGTCTCTCGATGGGCGGCCTTTTCGTGGCGGGCTTCGCCTCGGAGCGGGAAGAGGCGATCCGGACGATCCGGCGCGCCCTGGATCTCGGCATCCGGACCATCGATACGGCGCCGAACTATGCCGACAGCGAGATCGTCATCGGGGAAGCCCTGGGGGGGATGGCCCCCGAGGCCGTCGCCTCCCTGGTCCTGTCGACGAAAGTCGGGGAGGGGCGGGAGGGATTCGATCCCCGGAGCCCGGTCTGCATCCGGGAATCCGTGGAGCGAAGCTTGCTTCGCCTGGGCCGATCCCGCATCGACCTGCTGTTCATCCACGAGCCGGACCGTCCGGACACCTACGACTGGTGGGATGGGCCCGAGGATTTTCGGGGACCGGTCCTGGACACCCTGCGAGACCTGAAGCGACAGGGGCTTGTGGGCGCCATCGGCCTGGCCGGCACAACGCCCTATCGACTTGCCCGCATCATGAGAACCGGCGATTTCGACGCGGTCCTGACAGCCTTCAATTATTGTCCCCTGTATCGGGAAGCCGTCCACGAGATCTTCCCGGTGGCGCGCTCCCTCGACATGGGGGTCATGGCCGGATCGCCCCTTCGGCAGGGATATTTCGCGACCCGCCGTGACGACCTGCTCCGGTCCGAGCCGCCGTGGATGCCGCCTCCCCGCCGTCACCAGTTCCTGGCCCTGTATCGCCTGCTGGACGAGATCGGGATGGAGATCGCAGATTTTTCCATGCGGTTCATGCTCTCGCATCCCGATATCCACACCATCGTGACCGGTTCGCGGGATGTCCGGGAGCTCGAGCGGAACATCGCGTCCGTCGAGAGGGGACCCTTGCCCCCCGACGTGCTGGCGCGCCTGGACGAGATCTACCGGATGGTGCCGTTCCCTCCCCAGGAAGAACCGTTCATCATGCCCTTCGGCGGCATCTACGAGCGGAGGAAAGTGTGACATGAAGGAACTCATGCGGGCCCTTGCAGTCGACAGCCCGGGCCGGACCGCGATCCGGGAAGTTCCGGTCCCGCGCATCGGCGCGTACGAAGCCTTGTGCCGCATCCTGTACTGCGCCACCTGCAGCGGGACGGACCGGCATATCCGGGATGGCACGTTCCCGTATCCCATTTCGTACCCGACGATCCTGGGCCACGAATCGGTCGGGGAGGTCGTCCGGCTGGGAGACCGGGTCCGTTACTTCCGGGTTGGGGACCTGGTGACGAAGGTCGGCGCTCCGGCAACGGATTCGATGGGCTCGGCCTGGGGGGGATTTGCCGAGTACGGCGTCGCCCGGGATTTCCGCGCCATGCAGGAGGACGGCCTGCCCGCCGGGGAGTGGGCATGGCCCCGGTACCATCTCGTATGGGATGTCACTCTCGATCCGCGCCAGGCCCCCATGGCCATCACCTGGCGGGAGACCCAAAGCTTCCTCGAGCGGATGGGGAAGATCCGGGGGACTCGTGGCCTTGTGATCGGGTCCGGCGGCGTGGGGCTGTCCTTTGCAGCCTGTGCGCGGATCCTGGGCGCAGGGGACGTTACCGTCCTGGGAAACCCGGCCAGGACGGACAGGGCGCTCCGGGTGGGGTCCGCCCGCCTGGTCGATCACCGGTCTGCGGACCTGGAGGCGGCGCTCGGCGCAAGCGTACCACAGGGCCTTGACTGGATCGTCGACTCCGTGGGGAATGGCGCCACGGCCACGGCGGCCCTGCCCCTCCTGCATGCCGACGGGATGTTCTCCGTCTACGGGATGGACCAGTTCAACGGGTACTCCCTCGGCATTCGGCGGCTCACCCACAGCATTCGGATCCGCAACGAGGGGTATGCCGAGGAGGAAACCCACGATCGGGTACAGGAATCGGTCCGGTCCGGGGCCCTGCGGGCGGACGCCTGGTACGATGTGGACACCCTCCTGCCGCTGAGCCAGGCCGGGAATCTCCTGGAACGGCTGGACCGGAACGGATACCCCAAGATCCTGGTCGACTGCACGCGATAGGCTGCCGCCGGTCCGTTGTCGATCCGATGCCGGACTGCTGCCGGACTGCTGCCAGACTGCCGCCAGTCCGATGCCGGGCCGCTACCGGGTCACCGGATCGGCCGGGAGCATCCGGGTATTCAGCTGGATTCGTTCGGGCGGGCCCGCTCGCTCCCTGGTAATCCGCCCCAGCATCAGGTCCGCTGCCGCCTGGCCCATCTGGTCCAGGGGCTGCTCGATGACCGTAATGGCAGGGCGGAACAGGTCGATGAACTCGGTTCGGTCGAAGCAGGTGACGGCGATGTCGCGGCCGATGGCCAGGCCGGCGTCCCGGATGGCTGTCAGGACCCCGTAGCCCATCCGGTAGCCCGTCACGAAGATTGCGGTGGGCGGCTCCGGCATCGACAGCAGGTTTCGCGTCACGTTGTAGGCCTTGACGCTGCTGTGGTCGGCATAGGCCTGGTACTTTTTCTCGCACGGCATGGAATAGGCGGCCAGGGCTTCGCAGTACCCCCGCAGTCGCTCCTTGCTGACGAAGTCGGCTTCCGTCCCGTCGATGATGGCAATGTGGCGATGGCGGTTCAGGACCAGCTGCTCGACGGCTCGAAACGAGGCGCTGGCGTTGTCCACGAGGACGACGTCGCAGTCGATCCCCTCGATCTGCTCGTTGACCAGCACGACCGGCAGGAGGTCCTTCTGGCAGTCCCGGATGGCCTCGAGCAGCAGGGGCGTCGGCAGGAGGGGGAAGAGGAGAAGCCCGTCGATCCGCCGCTCCCGAAGGAAGCGGATGCGGCTGGCCAGCTTCCCGATGTCCTCGGCGTAGTCCGCCAGGATAATGCTGTAGCCTCTCTCTTCCACCACCCGTTGGAACGAGGACACGATGGTGGTCGAGAAAGGATCTGTCAGCGTATAGATCAGGACGCCGATCGTCATGCTCTTCCGGGACTTCAGGGCCTTCGCCATGTAGTTGCCCCGGTAGCCCAGGGCCTGGATCGCAGCCTGGATTCGCTCCCGCCGCTGGGGACTGATGGCAAAGCCGTTCAGGTAACGGGAGACGGTCCCGACCGAGACACCGGCTGCTGCCGCGACATCCTTGATCGTGACCTGTCCGACGCCGGCTGTGTTTCCCATCGTGCCATTTCCTTCCGCTGGGGCCTTTTCGAACCGATTCGATAATCCCATTATACAGGATATTTTGAAATGAAACGTACTAATGGGAAGTAGTCGTTTCGCCTGAAGAGCGATGAATGACGCCGGTTGTTTGTGAATAATGCTGTCAGGAAGCCTATTGACAAGGGAATTGGTTGGAAATAAGATGGCCTTAAGAAATTGAAACGTATCAAAGGAGTGCCCATGCGACTGCAGACCGCCATCCAAGCTCGGGGACGCTCTCCGCTGGTTAAAAAATTGCGGTCCTACTGGCCGATCTATCTCATGATGTTGCCCGGCCTTGTCTTCCTGGTGCTGATGCGGTATGTCCCCATGTACGGCCTGGTGATGGCGTTCAAGAAATTTACCATGACCAAGGGCATCTTCGGCAGCCCCTTCGTCGGCCTGGCCAACTTCGAGGTGTTCTGGGGCAGCAGTTTCTTCTGGTCTTCCTTCCGCAATACGCTGATCATCAACAGCTTCCGCCTTCTCGTCAGCTTTCCGGCCTCGATCATCCTGGCCCTCCTGCTGAATGAATTGTACAACCAGCGCTTCAAGAAAATCGTCCAGACCATCTCGTTCCTCCCGTACTTCCTGTCCTGGGTCATCGTCTCGATGTTCACCTACAGCTTCCTCGCCAGCGACTTCGGGTACGTCAACGTGATCCTGCGCCAGCTGGGCTACGAGGGACGGGACTGGTACCTGATGCCCCACATCTGGCGGGGGATCCTGGTCGCGACAAATGTCTGGAAAAACATTGGCTGGGGCTGCATTTTCTATCTCGCGGCCATCGCCAACATCAACCCCGAGCTCTACGAGGCCGCCTTCATCGACGGGGCCGGCCGATGGAAGCGCGTGCTCCATATCACGATCCCGTCCCTTTCCTCGATGTTCCTGATCGTCCTGATCATCAATATCTCCTTCATCCTGGTCGGCGATTTCGAGCAGGTCTGGGCCATGACCAGCCAGTACTCCATCCTGAAGGCCAACACCAGCGTCCTCAGTACGGCCATCTATGAGATCGGCCTGGAGAAGGGGTTCTTCGGCCAGGCGGCCGCCATGGGGTTCTTCAATTCCGCCCTGATGGCGACGATCCTGGTCGGGGCAAACTACCTGGCCAAGGTCCTGACCGGCAACCGGCAGGCCGGGCTTTTTTGAGGGAGACGGCCATGGTATTGCGACTCGGTCGGCGGAGCCTGGGGGAACGGGTGTTCGATGCATTCAATGTCGGGATCCTTCTCCTGATGACCATCAGCTTCATCATCCCGATCCTCATCACCTACTCGTCCTCGATCACGAACGAGGTAGTCCTCTTGAAAGAGGGCTACCAGATCCTGCCCAGGGATGTGTCCTTCGCGGCCTACAAATTCCTGTTCCGCTCCAACAACAACGTCATGACGACGATCGGCAACAGCCTGGTCATCACCTTGGTTGGAACGTCCTTCAGCATCCTCGTCACGACGATGCTGGCCTACGGGCTGTCCATCCGGGACCTGCCATTCAACCGGGCCCTGACACTGTTCGTCGTCTTTACCATGTACTTTAGCGGCGGGATTATCCCGTCCTATATCGTGTACAAGGGATATGGCATCTCCAACTCCCTCATCGTCCAATTTGTCATCAACATGGTCAACCCTTTCTTCATGATCATCATGCGAAACTATTACGCGTCCCTTCCCCACGACATTGTGGAATCCGGCCGCATCGACGGGGCCAACGAGTTCCGCATCTTTTCCTCGATCATCCTGCCCCTGTGCAAACCCATGCTCGCATCCCTCGTCATCTTCTACGGCGTTCTCTACTGGAACGACTGGACAACCTTCACGTTCTACTGCTCGTCCACTTCGGTCATGCCGATGCCGGTCCTCATGCAGCGCATGATGCGCTTTGCGGACGAGATCCTGGTCGCCACCGGCGCCGGATCGATTCCGGCCATGGGCATCGTCCCCAGGGAAGGGATCAAGATGTCCCTGGTCGTGATCATCACCCTGCCGATCATCGTCTGCTACCCGTTTCTCCAGAAGTACTTCGTCAAGGGCATGACACTCGGCGCCGTCAAGGGCTGAGACCATCCGGTCTCCGAATGCGAAAGGAGGGCACTGGAACGCATTTTCGTCTCCCGACCACCCCAACATCCACAATTGACAGGAGGGAACCCATGTTCAGAAAAACAGCCCTGCTCGCCACAGCTCTCCCGATCGCGCTGGCCTTGCTGCTGACAGCCTGTGCCGGCACTACCCCCACGGCGGGCCCGACCGATGGCGTCACGCCAGGTACGACACCCACAGGTGCCCCGGAACCCAAGGCCGTCACCATGAAGCTGATCCGCCTGGACAATCCCGATACAGCCTCGGAAAACGACCTCGTCCGGGAAGAGATCCGGAAGAAGTTCCTGGCCGACACCAACATCGACCTGACCTTCGATATTGAGATCACGCCATGGGATACCTCCCATGAGATGTACATTTCAAAATTCTCCGCCGGCGATCGGATGGACGCGATCCTGACCCATTCCGGCATCATCGACACCATCTACCAGGCGGACGAGGAGGCCCTCCGGCCCCTGGACGACCTGCTGGCCCAGTATGCGCCGAACTACTTTGCCTTCATACCCGAGGAAGGCTGGAAGGCCAACATGCGGAAGGGCAAGATCGTCGGCATGCCGTACGAGCGACTGCGGGCGCTGTATATCCTGGCCGGACGCACGGACATTCTCGTGGACCAGTGGGGATTGGACGTCAATCCCGAGACCCTCGAGGAGCTGGAGAAGCTTTTCGCCGACATCAAGGCACAGGATCCCCAGTCGATTCCCATGACCGGCGCCTACTGGGCGGTCATGCGGATGGTCATGGCCTATGCCGATGTGCCCGAGAACTATACCTGGGGCCCGCCCATCTCGTTCTTCGTCGACGACGACGACACCGTCAAGCCCCTGATCTTCCACGAGAACTATCCGGCCATGGCTGAGATGCTGGCCAAGTGGGTCACCAACGGATGGGTTCCCAAGGAAGTCATCAGCATGAACAACGTCCAGTCCGACCAGCTGTTCCATTCGGGAAAGGCGTACATCTCCGCCAACTACTACTCGATTCCCCTGTCCGTGGACCTCGATGTCTTCCGGCAGTCCGAGCCGGACGCCCGGGTGGAGATGATCGGGATCCCCAAGGCGATCAATGGCGTCCAGCAGCTGCATGCCGAGGATTTCGCCAATATTCAGTGGTGCCTGCCCAATACCGGGGAAGAGGAATCCCAGGCGACATTCCTGAAATACGTCGAGTGGATTGTCAGCGACCCGGCCAACTACCACCTGGTCAACTACGGGATCAATGGCCGCTACTATGAGATCCAGGAAGGCCTGATGAAGACGATCTACCGGGACGAGAACGGCGACATCGCCACTGACCCCGATGAGATCGAGCGCATCAAGGCGAAGAATGTCGAAGAGAACTTCCTGCCGTACCGCTCGCTGTTCAGCGTCTTCCAGACAGAGAGAACCGGCTACAAGCTGTATAGCGACATCACGCCCAAAACCATCATCGACACCGAGGCGATTCTCCAGAGCATCGATACAACCGAATTCAAGCTCGAGGGCAAGGTCGTCTTCGACCTGACCGCCATCAGCGCCCAGAAGACCGATGCGGAGAACGCCGTGACGACGCTGTTGGCCGAGATTCTCTCCGGGGTCAAGCCGGTCAGCGAGCTCGAAGCTGTCAAGCAGCTGTATCTGGACAATGGCGGACAGGCCGTCATCGACGAGCTGACCGCCCAATACAAGGCATCGAAATAGGGTATGATGAAACCAGGCTGAACGGCCACAGGGGTGCGGCCGGGAAACCGGCTGCACCCTCGCTTGGCGTCAGGGAGCTGGATGGTGCAAGGCAATCCTGAGGGAGGATTGGCAATGGATGGATGCGGAGCCGGCGACGGAACGAAGGCCGTTGCGGCATTCCAGCTCGATGCCGGGACCAGGATGACCTTCACCCGGATTCCCTTCGAAGACCAGCCCGAGTATTTCGGCGGCGGAGAAGGGAATCGCTGGTGCAGCGATTTCCCCTATTGCCCGGTCATGATCGACGGCGAGTACTGGGTGATGTACAAGAGCGGCGACGGGAACACCGTCTTCCGCTGGAAGGGCACGAACTTCGAGAACTGCCGAAGGCAGCCCGACGGCTTCGGATCCATGCCCGTCAACAGGCCGTATATGCTTGGAGGAATGTGGTACGACGGCAGCGAGGGCAAATTGTACGCGCCCCTGCATTGCGAGTTCTACGATCACCTGACCGTCACCTTGAGCGGGGCTCATCCGGGGATCCCGTTCCGGCAGATCCACTTGGCATCCAGCCTGGACAAGGGATCGACCTGGCAGTACGAAGGCCCCATCGTGACCCGGGATGCTCCGGGCACAGCATCGCCGACTCCCAGCGAGTATTCCGGGCTCCATTGGGACGGCGGGGCCGGCGATCATTGTCTCTTCGTGGACGAGAATGGCGGTTACCTGTATCTGTATTCGTCGCATTACATCCACGCGAAGACCGGAGTCGACAACCAGCAGTTCATCCGCTTTCAGGTCGCGCGCTGCGCCATCAAGGACAAGATGATGCCTGGCAAGTGGCGCAAGTTCTACGACGGGAAATGGGACGAACCCGGTCTCGGGGGCAAGGCGTCCAATATCAATGCCCACTATGTCATGTACAACTCCTTTCTGCGGAAATACATCAGCCTGAGCTTCGGGAACGGCCTATCGGTCTGCTCGGATCTCGACGCGCAGGATTGGTCTCCCGTCTATCGCGTGCCCGGAGAAATCTGGGCCGGCGGAGATGCCTGGGCTTGGCATCTCACGGATGAGGAAATGGCCGATGTCCATTCCGGAGGACGGACCCTGTACCTCTACACATACTGGAATGCCATGGACAGACCCGTCGCGAGGAAATATCGGATCGACCTCTCCGTCACCGCGGAGAGAGCGGCTGTCGAACGATTGCATTCCAACGAGGGATTCGTATTCCAGCCGATCGCATCGGCCGAGCCTTGCCGGGCATGTCCCCTGGAATCCCTGTACGAATCAAATGACCCCATCGAAAGCAGACACGCCCGAAGGGTCCACTGCACCCATCCCGATACGCGATACGCAGGCACCTGGACGAAGGGGATCTATCGGCGCAGCCTGGAGACGGAGGTCCGATCCAGCGGAACCGAAGGCGATTCGATCGAGTTCGCCTTCCAGGGAGCCGACATCCATTGGCGAGCCGTGAAGGGCCCGGATTGCGGCCTTGCCGACATATCCATCGACGGGATCCACCAGAGGACGGTGGATTGCTACGCCGACCCGGAAACCGCCGAAACGATCACCTTCCTGAAGACAGGGCTCGATCCCCGCGCCTCCCATGCGATCCGAGTCGTCGTACGGGGCGAAAGGAATGTCCTTTCAATGGGTGCGAATATCCGTCATCTGCTGTTCGAACACTCGGCCGATAGCCATCGCGCGTCGGATGGGTTCAGCGGCCTTCAAGGGAAGAACGGGTGGCATTACCTGGAGAGAACCGAGGAAGGCTTTTCGGAGCTGACATTCCATGCACCGCATTGGGAAGGCAGCACCTGTGCGAATGAACATACCTACAGGAATCGGATCGGATATCGCAATCAGGTTGTCACAACGGGGGACGCGGTGCGCGCATGGGTCGCCCCGCATGCCGGCACCGTGCGCATCGAAGGCACCTTCCGGTATACGGATCCCATCTGCTTCGTCGGCGATGTCCGCCCCATCATCTCCATCAACGGAAGGGAGATCTGGTCGTCGGAGATGCCGAAGTTCGCGAAGGTCGAGTCCCATGATCTCTCGGCGACGATCGACCAGGGGGATGCCATCCATTTCACGCTCCGCGGTAGCTGCCATACGAACGTAGGCGATGTCACCTGGGATCCCGTCATCACGTATGAAGGCATGCCTGATCGCTGAACCTCCAGGCGCACCTCACCTGGCTCAGGAGGGAGGAACCCCCATGCAGCATCGCGCGACCCGCAGGACCAGGAACACCCCTGCCGTGCCGGCCATCCGCTGGCAGCTGGCGGATGGGGACCCGGACCTGGCATTCGGCCACTTCCGGGAGATCGAAACCTGCCTGGAGGGCTGGCA
>JAKPNJ010000139.1 GCA_029548445.1 Bacillota bacterium
ATGGACGGCCAGGTATTCCAGGTTGTGGAATTCCAGCACGTGAAGCCCGGAAAGGGATCCGCCTTCGTCAGGACCAAGTACCGGAATGTCCGAACCGGCAGCGTCGTGGAGCGAAGCTTCAATCCCAGCGACAAGTTCGAGCGGGCGACCCTCGACCGGGTCGACATGAATTATCTCTACTTCGACGGCGACCTGTACCATTTCATGGACGTCAACACATTCGACCAGCTCCCGGTGAGCCAGGCCTCGGTCGGCGACACCCTGCGGTTCGTCAAGGAGAATATGGTCTGCAAGTTTCTTTTCTACAAGGGCGAGGTGCTGGGCATCGAGCCGCCGATCTTTGTGGACCTGGAGGTAACGGAGTGCGAACCCGGCGTCAAGGGGGACACCGCGACCAACGTCACCAAGAACGCTGTCGTGGAAACCGGCGCCATCGTCAAGGTCCCGCTTTTCGTGAATCAGGGCGACACCATCCGGATCGACACCCGGACCGGTGAGTATATGGAACGGGTCTGATCCCATGCCGGACCGGACGAATCCCTCTCCGATTAAGGGGGAAAGGACCATGTCCCGGGGATTCGTCGCCCAGTATGCCGCCGAGGCGGCTCTCCAGACCCCCGGGGTCGCGACGCTGGATTCCGGCGCCGTGGTGGCGTTGAAGGAAGCATTGGGCGGGGAGCACGAGGGCAAGGGGGTCGAGGTGGTCTTTCCCCATGAATCCCAGGATATCGTGCTGATTACGGTCTATCCCGTCATCTTTTTCGGCGCCATCGTGCCGGAAGTCGCCTGGTCGATCCAGGAACGGGTGAAGTCGGACGTGGAAAAATTTACCGGCCTCATCGTGGATTCCGTGGATGTCCATGTGAAGGGAATCGTGGAAAGGGAGGAGCCGTCCCCATGAACAAACTCCTGAAAGCGGCCCTGACGATGTATGCCTTTTTCCTTGCCGTCATCTCCGTGGTGGTAGTCCTGATCACCCTGGACACCTCGCGAAAAACCCTGGCCTCCATATATATGTTGCTTTATTCCGAAATCGTCTCCAATCCCCTGGCCAACTGGCTCGTGTTCGGCCTGGCCCTTTTCCTGTTTGTCGTCAGCATCGGGTTCCTTCTGTACGGGATCCAAAGCGACCGGCTTCGCAAGACCCGGATCCGGGAGACCGACATCGGCGCCATCGACATCGGCGTGGACGCCATCGAGAGCATCGCCCTCAATTCCGCCAAGACGGCCCAGTGCGGCATCAAGTCAGCCAAGGCCCGGGTCACCACCGCCAAGGGCGGACGGATCGCCGTGACCCTTTCCGCGGTCCTGTACTCCGATGTGGAAATCCCTGCCATGATGGTCAAGGTCCAGGACCGGATCAAAAAGGACATCGAGCGCTTTTCCGGCATCCCGGTCTCCACGGTCCAGGTCCGGGTCAGCCGCGTGGAACCCGTGACCGCCCGGGTCGAGCGCTAGGAGCGCCATGGAATCGCGATTCCGGCTGAAGGATCTCCTGGGACGCTGGAAACCCGGATCGTCCGGCGGCGTCGGCGCCGTCCTGGGGTTGGCCCTGGGACTGTCCCTGATCCTGTTCGGCATTCTCCGCACCCTCTTCCTGATCCTGCTGACCGTGGTCGGCTATATCGTGGGACGCCGGTTCTTCGGGGACCGGCAGGCCCTCATGGACCTGCTGGACCGGATTCTCCCCCCCGGCAAGTTCCGCTAGGAGTTCGCGATGGGACGCAGACAGACAAGGGAAGCCGCACTGGTCACCCTGTTCGAGATCTCCTTCCACGATGGCGATCCCTCCGGCCGGATCGACACGGCCATCGGGCGGGAAGAGGTCCCGGACAAGGAGCAGTCCTATTTCCGGACGCTGGTGGAAGGGGTTCTTCGGCACGCGGACGAACTGGACGGGGCGTTTGCCCCGTTCCTGAAGGGATGGACCCTGGACCGGCTGCCGCGGACCGACCGGATTCTTCTCCGGATGGCGGTGTACGAGATGCTCCACATGCCCGGCATTCCCGCCAGCGTCTCCATTAATGAAGCGGTGGAGTTGGCCAGGCGGTATGGGGGAGACGAGAGCTTCAGCTACATCAACGCCGTCCTCGGCCGGGTCGCCGCCCTCCAGCCCGAGAAGGACCCGGAACAGGACGACGGGTCATGAACAGGGACCTGACCGTTTCCGAACTCAATCGGCGCGTCGCAACCCTCCTGGCCGAGGACCCAGGCCTGTCGGACCTTCACGTCCTGGGGGAGCTCACGAATTTCAAGGCCTATCCGTCCGGCCACCTGTACTTCAGCCTGAAGGACGACAAGGCCGTCGTCGCCTGCGTCATGTTCCGTGGGCAGGCCCAGCGCCTTGCGTTCCGGCCGCAGGACGGCGACCGGGTCCGGGTCGGCGGACAGGCATCCCTGTACGAAAAGGACGGGCGATACCAGCTTTATGTATCCAGCATGCAGCGACAGGGCCTTGGCGACCTCCACCAGGCGTTCGAGGCGATGAAGGAGCGGCTGCAAAAGGAAGGGCTGTTCGATCCCGCGGCCAAGAAGCCGCTCCCGTTCCTGCCGAGAACCATCGGCGTGGTCACATCCCCCGCCGGCGCCGTGATCCGGGATATCCTGACCGTCCTGGGACGCAGGTTCCCCGGATTCAGGCTGATCCTCCACCCGGTACCCGTCCAGGGGCCGGATGCCGCCCCGGCCATCGCGGAGGCCATCCGCACCTTCAATCGCCTGCGCCTGGCCGATGTCCTGGTCGTGGCCCGCGGCGGCGGGTCCCTGGAGGACCTGTGGGCCTTCAACGAAGAAGTCGTGGCCCGGGCCGTTTTCGCATCGGAGATTCCTGTCGTGTCGGCCGTGGGGCACGAGACGGACTTTACCATCTGCGATTTCGTCGCCGATATCCGGGCGGCCACCCCGTCGGCTGCGGCCGAGCTCGTGATGCCGAGGCGGGAAGACCTGGTCCTGCGCGTTCTCCAGGCGATGAGCCGGGGACGGAACGCCGTCGACCAGAGGCTTCGGTTGTCGGCCCTCCAGCTGGATCGCCTGCTGCGTTCCCCGGTCCTTCGGAATCCGTTGGTTCTCCTGGATCGCCGCCGGGAGACCCTGGATCGCCTGCTGACCCGGCTCCAGCATGCGGCGTCGACGAAACTGGGACGGGAGCGAACCCGGATGGCCGGGTTGGTGTCGGGGCTGCAGGCCCTGAGTCCGCTTCATGTATTGTCAAAAGGATATGGAATGGTTACTGACAAAAAGACCGGACGTCCTGTCATTAGTACAACAATGATCCAGGCGGGAGACCTCCTGGACATCTGGATGCAGGACGGGATCCTGGAGTGCCAGGTCCGGTCGATCCGGGATCGGGGGAGGATGGAGTCATGAGCGAGACGCAAGCATCTCCGGAGCGCCAGCCGCTGCGGTATGAGGACGCAATCCGGGAACTGGAGGATGTGGTTCGCAGGCTCGAGTCGCCGGACATCACGCTGGATGAGGCCATGGCCGCATTCATGAGGGGGACGGAGTTGGCGAAGGTCTGCAGCGACCGACTGGCCGAGATCGAGGCGAAGATCACGGCCTTGACAACCCGTTCCGACGGTTCCGTAATGGAGGTCCCGTTCGGGACCGGGGAGCCCGATGGAACCTGATACAGCCGCCCGGATCGCCGAATGGCGACGGCAGGTGGAATCCGCCCTGGACGCGGCCTTGCCCGCCGATCCGGCGCATCCCGGCCATCGGGTCGTGGAGGCAGCCCGGTACAGCCTGCTGGGCGGCGGCAAGCGGATCCGTCCGCTGCTCCTGCTGCTGTCGGTCGAGGTCCTGGGTCGGGATCCGGCCGATGCCATGCCCTTTGCCGCGGCATTGGAAATGATCCATACCTATTCGCTGATCCATGACGACCTGCCCTGTATGGACGATGATTCCCTCCGTCGCGGACGCCCCACCTGCCATGTCGCATTCGGAGAAGCAACCGCGGTTCTGGCGGGAGACACCCTGCTGAACCGGGCCGCCGAGATCCTCCTGGCCGCATGTTGCCGGGAAGAGGGGCCGTTTTCTGTCCAGGCGAGACTCCGGGCGTCCGTGTCGATCCTGGCCGCATCCGGCGTCGACGGCATGATCGGGGGCCAGGCCCTGGACCTGGAAGGCGGGGAGCGGATCCTCTCCGAACCCGAAATCGAGTCACTCCACCGGATGAAAACCGGCGCCCTGCTCCGGGCACCCCTGGCGGCGGCGGTCCTGCTGGCCGATGCGGCCGGACCAAGGGCAGATGCCCTGCTTCGGCTGGGGGAAACCCTGGGCCTGGCCTTCCAGGTACAGGACGACATTCTGGATGCCGTGGCGACGGCTGACGCCCTGGGCAAGACGCCGGGCAAGGACCAGGTCAGGGGCAAGAGCACCTATGTCACGCGGCTGGGGCTGGAAACCGCCCGGGCCAGGCTGGCCGGCCTTTCCGCAGACATCCGGACGATCCTGGCCGCGTGCGGGGACGGCAGCGACGCATCCGGAACCTGCCTGTCCGCGCTGGTCGGATACATACTCGATCGCAGGAGCTGACAAACAGGATGGACCTACTGGATACGATCCGCCAGCCGGACGACGTGAAACGCCTTGGCCCCAAGGAGCTGGCCGCCCTGGCCGCCGAACTCCGGAAGGTCATCATCCGGATGGTGTCCGAAACCGGCGGGCATCTCTCCTCCAATCTCGGCG
>JAKPNJ010000145.1 GCA_029548445.1 Bacillota bacterium
AAACCGCCGCCGAAACGCTTCATGCCGGGCCCCGCGAGAAAGCAAGTGTAGTGCAACGCCTGAATGGAGTGAAGTCCTGAAATGCCCGTATGGCAGGCGTTTCAGGACTTGCGACTACCTCATACTGTCAAACTTGAGTTCTACTAATTGATTGTCATCTATGATACTATATTCCTGCCAGATCGATACATCAATTGGACGATGGGGAGGCGATGGTGTGATTAGCAAACTCCCTTTCAATAACTACAAAAGCATTGGAATCGAGTACTTCAATGGCGGATACACCCAGTGTTTTCCCGCATGGCGCTATGACAACATCGTGCCAAAGTATAATAAATTCTACTATATCGTTGATGGAGAGTTCTACATAAGCATCAACAAGAAGGAGTACATTGCCAGGAAGGGACAGCTGTTTCTTCTTCCATGCAATTCCATCCAGACCTTCTATCACATTTCTCAGAACTTCGCCAAAAAATATTGGTTCCATTTTAATGTTCCGTGCAATGGGAAGGACTTGCTGGAGCTTGTCTCCCTGTCCCATATGATCGAGGTAGAGGATCCGGAGACGGTTGTGAAGCTCTTTGAGAACATCCTGTCCCATGGCCCCAAGCCAAACCTCTCGTCCCAGCTTCGAAAGGAAAGCTCGATCCTGGAGCTGTTATCCTACTTTATCGACCATTCGGATTTGTATAATGACCGCAAGCTCAAGATGAACACAAACATTCAGTTTGTCCTGAACTACATTGAAAACAATTACGACAAGAACATCACCGTGAATGAACTGGCGGACCTTCTCCAATGTCATCCCAATTACTTCATACGATACTTCAAGAAGGCCATGGATATATCTCCCATCGACTATATCAATAACGTGAGGATAGAACACTGCAAGACTCTCCTGTCGACAGAGAAAGCCAATATCGAGGCCATCGCCTATCGTGCAGGATTCAGTTCCCCATTCTATTTTTCGCGGGTGTTCAAGAAGAAGACAGGATTCACGCCATCTGATTATCGTCTTTTGACGTCATCCCAGGAAATGACAAACCCCCGTGCATGAAAATGCAAGGATGACAGACATCCTGGAAGGTGATCGGGAGCCGTTCGCATGAGCCTTCTCTACATTGTTCCGGATCGCGGAAACTACCGATACAGTTTGCTGCTGGCAGAGACATATTCTGCCCATTTCGCCTATGGCGATTTTTCCGACCCGCAGGTCCTGGACGATCCCATCCACCTGAACCACATCATTAACGGCTACCTTGAAAACGGGAATCTTCCAATTGGCAATCTCCTCCTTGGGATTCCTGGACTCGACTGCTTCAATGATGACAACAACCAACGCATCATGTCCGAGAAGCGTGTGAGCCAGAGCATCGTCGTTGCCACCCTGCTGGGAGCGGCTACGATCCTCTTTCGCTCCGGCCGGGCTCCCCGCGTCTCATCGGATGATCCTGTGGGAGTCGAGTGGGTCAGGAGAGCGGAATCATTCTGGCGCAGCGTCCTCGACCGCAATCCGAGCATCACGCTGTATATCGAGAATTCGCAGGGCTCGTATTTCCCCCTGTTCAGGACGCTGGCCGATCGCTTCCGTAATGAACCTCGCTTTCGGATCTGTCTGGATTATGTCGAGTCCATTCGCTCGAACGACTCGCCTGAGACATGGTTCGAAAGCCTGGGGAAACAGCTCCAGATGATCCGCATTCATGACATCGGGGTGGATGGCGGCCATCCCAAATCACTTGGCGAGGGAACGATCGATTGGCAGGCATATATTCAACTATTGAACCGATACCGATACAGCGGCGATACCCTTCTCAATCTCAATGAAACGGAGAAGCATATCAAGTCCCTGCATTACATGATGCATCATCGATTCAGTCCGTTTTAGCGGATCGACTTCATACCCATTGGCACCCCGGCACCCCGGCCCTCACGCCCGGAACCGATACCCCGCACCCCACACGGTCTCGATGTACTGGGCGTCCTCCGGGTGGGTCTCGATCTTCTCCCGGATGCGGGCGATGTGGACTGTCACGGTCCCGGCATCGCCCCGGGCATCTTGGCCCCAGACCCGCTCGAACAGCTCGTCCCGGCTGAAGACCCGGTTGGGATGGCGCAGGAGGTAGAGCAGGAGGTCAAACTCCTTCTGGGCCAGGGCGATCTCCTGGCCGTGGACGAACACCCGCCGGGCCTCCACCTGGACCTCCAGGCCCCGGACCGTGAGGCTCCGGGGGGTCTCCGGCTCCCCGTAGCGGGTCTTCAGCCGCTCCAGCTTGGCCAGGTGGGCCTTGACCCGGGCCACCAGCTCGCCGGGACTGAAGGGCTTGGCGACGTAGTCGTCGGCGCCCAGGGAAAAACCGCGGATCTTGTCGATGTCCTCCCGCCGGGCCGAAACCACCAGGATGGGCGCGTCGGTGACCTCCCGGGCCAGGCGCAGGACCTCGAACCCGTCGATCCCCGGCAGCATCAGGTCCAGCAGGATGAGGTCATGGCCGCCGGCCCGGATTCGCTCGATGCCCCGGAGGCCGTCCCCGCACAGGACCACCTCGAAGCCGTCGACTTCCAGGTAGTCCCGGACCAGCTCCGCGATGCTGGGGTCGTCCTCGATGACCAGGATCCGCTTGCCATGACCCATCTACGCGTCCTCCGGCTCCTTGGGAAGGGAGACGACGAAGGTGGCTCCCTCGCCCTCCCGGCTGCGCACCCAGAGGGCGCCCCGGTGGTCCTCCACGATCTGCCGGGCGATGGCCAGGCCCAGCCCGCTGCCGTCGGCCCGGCTCCGGGAGGCGTCGGCCCGGTAGAAGCGGTCGAAAATATAGGGCAGGCTGTCCGGGGGGATCCCGATGCCCGAGTCCCGGACTTCCAGGAGAACCCGGTCCGGGGTGTCCCGGAGGACCACGTCGATGGACCCGCTGTCGCCCTTCCGGTACTTCCGGGCGTTTTCGAACAGGTTCTGGAAGACCCGCTTCATCCGGTCCCGGTCGATGCAGACCCGGGGATGGCCGGACAGCTGGTTTTCCAGGGAGAAGACCATCCCGTCCCGGGCAAAGTCCTCCCGGTTCTCCTCGATGCAGGCCGCCAGGTAGACCTCCGGTTCCGTAGGCTGGAAATCGTAGGGAACCTGGTCCAGCTCCAGCCGGGAGAAGAAGACCAGGTCGTCCAGCATCCGGTCGAGACCCTCCGCCTTGGTCCGGATGGTCTCCAGGTACTTCCGCCGCTTCTCCGGTGTGTCGGCGATCCCGTCCAGCAGCCCTTCCACGTAGCCCCGGATGGAGGTCACGGGGGTCTTCAGGTCATGGGACAGGCTCTCCACCAGCCGCTTCCGGCTCTCGTCCACACGCTCCCGGCCGTCCACCGACTCCTGCAGCTTCAGGCGAAGGGCTTCCAGGGAGCGGATCACCTGGCGGATCTCCTCGTCGCCCTCTTCGAGCATCTCCCGGTCCAGCCGGCCCTGGCGGAGCTCCGACACCGCGTCGTTCAGGCGCACCAGGGGGCTGGCGAGGCTCCGGTGGATCCGGATCGAGTAGAGGACGCTGGTCAGGAGGGCCGAGAGGAACAGGGTACCCAGGGCGAACACCGCGAAGGCGAAGGCCGTCTCGGTTTCGGGGCCGGTCTCCACCAGCAGGTGGACGGCACCGGTGGAACCGTCCCCGAAGGCCAGCCGCTGGGACTGGAGGACATACCGGGTTCCCTTCAGGGTGACCGTTCGGGTCGACAGCAGCGGATCGCCGATCCCCAGGTCCAGGAGGTCCGCCATGCGAAGGGGCCCGGTGGCGGCCACCTGGGTTCCATCCTTCTCCACCAGGACCTGGGCCGGCAGGTCGCCCAGGCTGGACGCCACATACCAGGCGAATTCCTCCCGGGCGGCGGTTTCGGGGGATTCCCGCCAGATGGCGGCGGCGGCGGCGAATAGGCTGGCCCGCATCCGCAGGGCCCCCTCGACTTCGGAAAAGGAAACGGGAGTGCCCCACAGGGAAGCCAGAGGCAGGAAGACGGCCAGGGACAGGACCAGGGCCAGGACAGGCGGGATGACGAGAAGCGACAGGTTCGTCAGGAGCAGCCGCTTCCGGAGGTTCATGGGATCAGAGGTCCCTGCGGTCGAATCGCCGGAAGCCCAGGGCGAAGAAGATCAGCAGGTAGGCCAGCATCACCGACAGGGACCGGACGATGGACCCGACGGGCAGGCGGCTGGCGGTCCATAGCTTGTACCAGTCCAGCAGGGATGTCACCAGGATTCCGGACAGGGAAGGGAAAACCAGCCCCAGGCCCTGGAACACGAGATAGGCCAGGATCGACAGGAAGAAAACGGCGGCGCCGCCCTTGAGAACACAGGCGGGATAGGCCACCACCACGGCCAGGGTCATGATGGGGAAGAAGGTCGCGGCATAGGCCAGGATTACGTTGAAGAACCAGGCCAGGGAGAGGCTCCGGGCATGGAAGAGGATCGTCAGGAGCAGGGAGAGGACCAGGACGATCCCCAGGTTGATCAGGACGAAGACCCCCACCGCCGAGAGCTTGGCCAGGTAGATCCGCAGCCGGGTGACCGGTTTTGTGATGGTAATTTTCATGGTGTCGGCGGCATACTCCCCGGTAAAGGTGTCGATGACCGCCAGGGTTACGAACAGGGGGAGGAGGGTTCCCGAGACGATGGACAGGACCGTCACGGGGAAGCCGGTGCCTGTCCCTCCCAGGATGCCCAGGCCGCTGCGGAGGATCAGGGAGAGGAGCTGGACCGCGGCGATGATCCCGACAGAGAGGATCACGACCAGGACGGCCTTCTTCCGCCGGTACATCCGGAACAGCTCGTTCGCCAGGGTGGCCTTATAGCTTTCCATGGCGGTCCACCTCGCTCATGAAGAAACTCTCCAGGGTCGCGTGGTCCCGGAGGATGTCCGCGGTGTTGCTGACGCCCACCATCCGGCCGTCGAGCAGGACCCCGATCCGGTCGCAGGTCCGCTCCACGTCATGGACCAGGTGGCTGGAAATGAAGAAGGTCGTGTTCTCGGAGGCGGCCAGGCCCTTGATCAGGTTCCGCATCTCCACCATCCCCTCCACGTCCAGGCCGTTCAGGGGCTCGTCCAGGACCAGGAGGCGGGGATGGGGCAGGATGGCGGCGGCGATGCCCAGCCGCTGTTTCATGCCCAGGGAAAAGGCTGACACTTTCTCGTTCTTGTATTTCCGGATCCCCGTGATCTCCAGGACCTGGTCGATGCGGGCGGGATCCTGGAGACCGTAGAACCGGGCCACCACCCGCAGGTTGTCGGCGGCGGTCAGGTAGTTGTAATGGGAAGCCGTCTCCACGATGCAGCCCACCGGGGCCAGGGCCTTCTCGAAGTCGGTCCGGATGCTGTGGCCGAAGATCCGGATGTCGCCGGCATCGGGGGCCATCATGCCGGTCATGATCTTCATGGCCGTGGTCTTCCCCGCGCCGTTGGGACCCAGCAGGGCGAAGATGTCGCCCTCGTACACATCCAGGTCGATGTCCCGGATCCCCCGCTGGTTTTTGTAGACCTTGGTCAGGCCCCTGATCTCGATCGCCTTCTGTCGTTCCATGCCTCCGCCTTGCTGCCGCCGGAACCCGGTTCCGGGGCCCTAAAAAAGCATCCGGGATACTCCATGATACCCCGAATGCCGGTTCGCTGCCAACCTGCCGGTCGGACCGGCCGCCCGGCGGGCCCGCAGGCCCGCCGGACGAACCGGACGGTCGGAATCAGTCGAAGTCCCGGATGAAGAGGCCGTTGAACTTGCCGTCGAAACCGGCCCCGCTGAACTGGATGTTGGCGGACATCGGGTCGAAGTACAGATAGCCCTCCATCTCGATGTCATTCTCGTTGCGGTAGCGGAAGGTCGCCGAGTAGGCGTTGTCGTTGGGGGACTCGAAGGAGAACGCCACCGGCACCCGGTCCTCGAACCCCTCGGCGTATACTTCGAAATAGCGGCCCCGGAGGGCGGTGGCGTCGATGGTCTCGATCACCAGGTTCCGCTCGCCGACCTTGACGAAGGCGCCGTCGATGACTTCGACGATGTCGCTCCGGTAGGCCCCGACATACCGAACCGGGATCCGCTCGGTGGGCTGGACGGGATCGTTCCGGGTAATCTGGACGTTCTTCCCGGTCAGGTCGGGAGGCTGCACGAGGGTGGTCCCGATGTCGGTAATGTCGGCCTCGACGGCCAGGGACAGGTCATGGACGTTGCCGTCCTCATCCGTTCCCGAGAGCACCACCGAGAGGGTCATGGCGGTCAGGAGGCCGTTCTCCAGGGCGGTGGCCGTACCGGACACGGTCTTGACGTAGACGTCGCCGGTCAGGCCGGGCAGCATCGAGCGAACCGGATCCCCGTTCACGGGCAGGCCTGTTACAGGATCCACCATCGATCCGTCGGCGGACCGCGGGTAGGCGTCCGCCATGCCCGACTCGCTGGCCAGGAACTGCTTGGTCAGGTAGGAGGCCACGGCGTTGACCAGGGCCGGGATCTGGGTTTCGGACAGGGTCGCGGAGAAGACCCGGGTTCCGTCCTCGTTCTCGGTCACCAGGACGAAATCCTTCAGGTTCCCGACGACAGCGTCCACGATCCGCTCCAGGTCGGCGGCCTGTTCCCCTTCCCAGGGATCCGGAACCCCGTCGGGATCCATCATCCCGGCGTCCAGGCCGGACGAGTCGAACCGATTGTCGACGATGGGCGCCTCATACTCGTTGACGTAGTATGTGTCGCTCCAGCGGTCGTACCAGATGTTGCGGGTGGCGTCACTATAGTTGTAGTTTTCCTGGGTCGTCCCCAGGGCCGTTTCCGTCTTGCTGCCGGACTCCGAGGCGACGCCATCGGTTTTGTCGACGGAGGTCCTGCGGAGCAGGAGGATGTCGTTGTCCATGAGGGTCATGTCCGTCAGGGCCGTATAGTTCCGGACGGTGCCTTCCATCTGCTGCATGGTGGCCTTGACAACAGACTTGAACTGGGCGTAGGGGGAAACGTTCAGCGCGCCGGCGAGACCGGCCGTGGCCAGCATCGCAACGCCCACCACGATGCTGAGGGTAATCAGGGCGTTCTTTCCGAATTTCATCTTCATAAGTCATCCCATCCTTTCGTGTGGGGCTTCGGCACATCCGCAGGCAGCCGGGCCTGTCCCCACGATTCCATTGAACCACGGGACCCTTGCATCCGAATTAAGAAAAGATGAACAAACCATGAACGAACGCGGCGTCAGGAGTCGGCGGGCCCGGCGGCGGCGCCGGCAGGTTCGGCGGCATCGGCGACCCTGGCGGCATCGGCCGCTGCGGCCGACCCGACCCGGGCCACGGCGTCCAGCCGCCGGGACAGGACCAGGTTCAGCAGGGCGATGACCGCCGCCGCCAGGAAGACGGCCTGGTACCCGGCCCGGGCCCACAGCAGGCCCCCCAGGATCGGGATCGACATGGCCACCACATGATCCACGCTGATCCCCGCCGACAGGGTCGGGGTCACGTCCTCCGGGCGCTCCGCGATCTTCGACACATAGGTCGAGCGGGCCATGTCCACGGCCACCGTCGTGCTGTCGACGACGTAACACGCGGCGATGACCACGACGGCCAGCCCCGCCGGCAGGACGGCCTCGGAGAAGGCGTACCCCAGGCACAGGGCCAACAGCACCAGGGCTTCCGCGGTCAGGACGAACCGTTCGCCCCGGCGGTCGATGGACCGGCCCACCACCGTCCGGATCGCCATGCCCAGCAGCGCCACAAGGATCCCCAGGACCGCGAAGAGCGGCGGGTCCAGGTGGAACACCTTGATCAGCACCCAAGGGGCAAAGGTCAGGAAGACCTGCTTCCGGGCGCCGTTCACGACACAGAGGAGATAGTACAGTGTGTATCGCTTCCGGAAGACCAGGCGGACCTTGTGCGACTCGGGGCGGTTGACTTTCATGGCGCCGAGCATCAGCGCCGCCATTCCATAGGCGGCCGCGCACAGGAGGAAGGCGGCGCGGTACCCCATTCCCAGGTACCGGAATCCGACCCAGACGATGGCGTATCCGAGGATGGTGGCGCCCAGGGAGTAGGCGCTGAACCGGCCCAGCCGGGCACCGTACTCCTCCTTCCGGGAGAGGGACATGCCGATGCCGGCCGCCAGGGGCATGACGACGTGGGTGCCCAGGCTGAACACCATGAGCCACAGGAGCATCAGGGCGAAGGACGGGGAGAGGAAGCCCAGGCCGGCGGCCCCCAGGGCGGCGAAAAGCATTCCGACCACCGCCATGCGGGTGTCCCCCAGGAAAGAGAGAACCGCCAGGACCAGGACCACCAGCACACCGGGCAGCTCCCGGGGAAACTCCACGATGCCCCGGGACTCGGAGGACAGGGCGAAGACATCGTTCAGGTAGTTGTTGAAGACGGTCGAGTAAATGCCCATGGCGAGGCCGCTGAACAGCCCCACCACCAGGAACAGGTGGAAGTCCCGGTCGTGGTGGTCCGGGGCGAAGGAATGGCGGACACGGCGGATGAGGGCGGTCACGATCAGGGCCCTGCCTTTCGGATTCGGTGTGGACGCTGGATGAATTCTATCATACTGGAAGCCGGCCTGTTTTTCCCAAAAGATATCCTGCAGCCCGCCGGGCCGGTTTCCTATACTGGATTCGGAATCCGTTTCGGACCCGGCCCCCGCGTCCGGACAAGCCGGCCAGAATATGAAGGGAGACGTTTCGATGCTATCCAGGATGAAATCCGTCGTCACCCGGTACGAAGGCAATCCGATCCTGAAGCCCTCGGACATGCCGGCGGCCTGCTGCGCCGTCTACAACTCCGGCGTGATCAGGACGCCGGAGGGCGAGTACATCATGGCCAGCCGCTTCGAGTCCCCGGACAAGGACCAGTTCATCTGGGTGTCCCGGAGCCGGGATGGGTACCGGTTCGTCCCCGACGACGAACCCGTCCGGTTTGCCTGCAAGCCCGGGGAGGAGGCGGAGTACCACGAGAACACCTTCGTCCGGGATCCCGGCATCCACTCCTGGTATGACCCGAGGATCAATCCCCTGGAAGGGGAGTATTACATCACCTACTGCGCCGGCGGGGATTACGCCTGCCGGATCGTCATCGGCAAGACCCGGGACTTCCGCACCATCGAGCATGTGAGTTTTCCCCTGCACATCAACAACCGCAACGCCGTCCTCTTTCCGGAGAAGATCGACGGGCGCTACTGGATGCTGCATCGCCCCCAGAACCTGAACGCCCGGGAAAGCGGCGCGATCTGGATCGCCGACTCCCCCGACCTGGTCTACTGGGGGAACTGCCGGATCGTGGCCCGCTCCCAGGCCTACTGGGAATGCACCAAGATCGGGCCGGCGGCACCGCCCATCCGGACCGATGAAGGCTGGCTGGTCGTCTACCACGGCGTGTTCCCCCATGCCAACGGCATGAGCTACGGCGGCGGGGTCATGCTGCTGGATCTCGCGAATCCCGGGATCGTCAAGGCCCGGGCCCGGATGCCGATCCTGTTCGTCCAGGAGCTCTACGAGCAGGTCGGCATGGTCCCCGACATCGTGTTCCCGGGCGCGGTCATTCCGGAAGACGACGGGACCGTCAAGATCTACTATGGCGCGGCGGATTATGTCCAATGCGTCGCCACGGCCAGGATGGCCGACCTCATCGAGGCCTGTTATCACAGGTAATCGTCAGGGATTGTCGGATTCCAGGCAGGGCGGAGGCGGGTTTTTCGGCTTCGCCCTTTTTCCTGCGCCGTTCAGCAGGCCCACCTTCGACAGGGAGTACAGCACGAGGCCGCTCCAGATCAGGCCGAAGCAGGCGGCGTGGGCCGGGGTAAAACGCTCGCCGTAGGCGAAGACCCCCAGGAGAAGGCCCAGGGTGGGGGCGATGTACTGGAGGAACCCCACCAGGGAGAGGTCCAGGTGGTTGGTTCCGCCGGCGAAGAGCAACAGGGGGGTCGCAGTCAGCACGCCGGACAGGGGCAACAGGGCCAGGAGCCAGGGCGATCCCGCCGGCGGGAACCAGGCCGCAGGCGAAGCGGCGGCCGCTGACGCAGCCGCAGCCGCAGCCGCAGCCGCCGACGAAGCCGCTGACGCAGCCGCAGCTGCAGCCGAAGTCGCCGATGCACCGTCGCCGGGCGCTGCCAGGGAGGCGCCCAGGAGCCCTGCGGCGGGGGCCGCCAGCAGGAAAACCAGGGCGAAGGGGGACAGGACCGCGGTCTCGATGGCCAGGCCGGCCACCGGGTCCGCTCCCGCCCGCTTCTTGATCAGCCCGTACACACCGAAGGAGAAGGCCAGGACCAGGGAGATCCAGGGCAGGCTCCCCGCCTGGATCGTCAGGATTGCGACCCCGGCGGCTGCCAGGCCGATGGCCACGAACTGGAGGGGGGAAAAGCGCTCGCGGTAGAAGATCGCCCCCAGGGCGATGGACACCAGGGGGTTGATGTAGTACCCCAGGCTGGTCTCGACGATATAGCCGGTGTTGACGGCGTATACATACGTCAGCCAGTTGACCGTAATGAACAGGGCGGCCAGGACCAGGAGCCGGACCCGGCGGGGGTCCGCCAGGCTTTCCCGGACCCGGGACAGGCGGCGGGTCGCCGCCAGGAGGAGGAGCAGGAACAGGAAGGACCACACGATGCGGTGGGCGATGATCCGGTCGGCGGGAACCGCCTGGAGCAGTTTCCAGAACATGGGCAGGAGACCCCACAGGATGTAGGCGAGCGTCATCAGGGTAACGGCGCGTGGCTTGGTCATGGAACGCCTCCGGTACGGACGATGGATGGATCATACCACAGGAAGGCGAATCGGGCGCAGGGCCCATGCAGGTGCCGACCGAAGGGCATGAAACCGCATCCTTTCGGCAGGATCGTGGAATGGATGGAGAGGCGCCCTGGGGTATCCTGTGACCGGGAGGTGGGCTGACCGTGGGAACTCTGGAGGTACCCAAGGCCCTGGCGGACCGGGTCCGGACGCTGTGGGGCGAAGACGGCGGGCACTGGCTTGCGATCCTGCCGGACCTGGCCGCACGCTGCATGGAGGCCTGGGAACTGGACACACCCGTCGTATGCGACGCGCTGTCCGTCTCCCTTGTCGTCTTTGTCCGCTCACATCGGCACGGGGAGGCGGTCCTGAAGATCGGGTTCCCCCACCGGGAAATGGAAACCGGCCTTGCTGCCCTGGCCCGCTTCCCGGCAACCTGGTCCTGCCGCGTCTTCGAGGCGGATCCCACCCATTGCGCCGTCCTGCTGGAGCGGATTCGCCCGGGGGATTCGCTGGACCGGGAGCCGGATTTCGCAAAACGTCTCCGGGCGGTCTCGGGGTTGCTGCGGCACCTGCCCGTCCCCCTCGCCGCGGAGGACGAGACGATCTTTCCGGCGTACGAGTGCCAGCTGCAGAACCAGCTCCTCCGGGCCCGGGAACACCTGTCCGCTCCTGGCCTTCGCGACAGATCGGCTTCGGCGCGTCTGGCAACCGGACTGGCCCAGGCGGAGCGCCTCCATGGGGACATCCATAACGGCAGTCGGCCTCGGAGCCTGCTCCACGGCGACCTGCGTCACGAGAACATCCTCCGGGCCGGGCGAGCCGGGCAGGCCGGGGACCAGGCCTGGAAAGCCATCGACCCCCAGGGGTGGGCGGGCGAAGCGGTCCTGGATGTGGGCCGTTTCTTCCAGCACGAATGGGGACGCCACGCAGCCGGGGATGTCCGCGACGCCATGACGCAACTGGTCTCCGTCCTGGCCGGGGCCCTGGACGAAGCGCCACGGATCGTTGCGGCCGCCTGCTTCCTCAACTCCATCCGGACGGCCTGCTGGGCCATGGACACACCAACCCGGGCCCTCCACCTGGAGGACAACCTGGATCGGATGGACTGGCTGTGCCGGACGTACAGACTATAAGTTTACGGACAGGAGTCGGGAGGGATGGACCCGGTCAGCTTTGCCACTTGGCGACAACAGCGCCGGACTTGTCCTTGAAGGTCCCGACGGCGATCATGATCAGGTCCACCAGGATCCCGATGCCGAAGAGGCCGCCTGTCAGGAGGAAGAGAATGCCCGTCCCGATTTTCCCCACATAGAACCGGTGGATGCCGAGAACGCCGAGAAAGATGCACAGAAGAAGGGCGACGAGACGGTTTTTGTTCGATTCCATGATGCTGCCTCCTTGTGATGCCACGGGATCGCGGCGGCTACCCGAATCGGCTGATACATTTATATTGTAGCACTTTTAGAATCTTTTGCGACAGGTGTCATTGGGAAATTGTCAACTCCCGACGGACCATCGGGGAGGCCGCGGTTCGGCACCGGTCGATATCGTCAAGGGAGGGCATGGCCGGGATGGCGCCCCGTCGGGTGGTACACAGGCTGCCGGCGGCGGTGGCGAAGGAGACGAGGTCAGCGAGTTCCTCCCGGGCCAGGTCGTCCAGGGTCCGTCCCTGTCGGAACAGGCCGGACAGCCGATACAACATCGCTCCCAGGAAAGCGTCGCCGGCACCGGTGGTGTCGACAACCCGGACATCATAGGCCGGTACCCAACCGGAACAGGACCGGGTACGGTAGTGGCAGCCATCGGGACCCAGGGTCACGAGAACCAGGCGGGGACCCTCCTCCAGCAGGAAATGACTTCCCCGTTCCAGGTCCGCCTCGCCGGTCAGGAACCGCAATTCCGTTTCGGACACCTTGAGGAGATCTGCGAAAGGGAGGCCCAGTCTCATGCCCGCCCTGGCGTGGTCGTCGTCGGGCCAGAGCGGCGGACGCCAATTCGGGTCGTAGGACACGGGAATGCCCCGGGTCCGGGCCCGGGCGGCGGCGGCCAGGGTGGCGCTTCGGGCCGGCTCGTCGGTCAGGGAGAGGGATCCGAAATGGAAAATGGAAGCCGCGTCCAGGCGCGACAGGTCCAGATCCCCCGTCGCCAACCGGGTATCGGCCCCGGCTCGCCGATAGAAACTGAAACTGCGGTCGCCCTTCGGGTCGAGATGGACAAAAGCCAGGGTCGTATCCGCCTCCGGTGTGCGTCGGAGACCGCAGACATCGATGCCAAGGTCTTCCAGTACGCCCTTCAGGTAGGCGCCGAAGGCGTCCTGGCCCACCATGCCGAGGAACGCCCCGGAGCCGCCCAGTCGCCGGACTGCGGCCAGGACATTGGCCGGCGCCCCGCCGGGGTTTCGCTCGAACAGGACATTGCCGCCTTCGGACAGGCCGGCCGGCGTGAAGTCGATGAGGATTTCACCCAGGGCGACGACGTCGAACACGGCATCCGCCTACCGGAACTTGACCGCTGTCCCGTAGGCCATGACCTCCGCCGCACCGGCCATGATCGAGGAAGAGGCGTAGCGCAGGCAGACGACAGCGTCGGCCCCCAGGGCCAGGGCTTCCTCGGCCATCCGCTTGGTGGCCAGGGCCCGGGCTTCGTCCATCATGGCGGTGTAGGAATGGAGCTCGCCGCCGACGATGGTCTTCAGTCCGGACAGGATGTCCTTCCCGATGTTCTTCGACTGGACGGTGCTGCCCTTGACCAGGCCCAGGGCCTCGTGGTCCCGTCCGCCGACGGTTTCGGTCGTCACCAGGATCATGGAAGTACCTCGCTTTCTTCGGCAGGCCAATTTCGGACTGCAGCAACGACCGATCAGTAGCCTTCCCGGACAGCCTGCTCGCCGGGATCGATCGGGATGGATCCGTTGTCGCCGAAGGCGGGCCGGATCCGGACGATGAAGACGATCGAGAGGAGCGCGGCCAGGAGGACGACTCCCTCGATGAGCCACAGGTTGACGCCCGCCACCTGGAGCAGCCCCACGCCGAAATCCAGGGCCCAATGGGCCAGGACCACCAGGAGCAGGCCGATGACGGTCCGCTTCCGCAGGAGGAACAGGGCCAGCAGGACGGACAGGGCCATGTGGAACGCCATGGTCAGGACCCGCTCGATCCCCGCCATCAGGAACTGGTCCGGCGAAACGGCCAGGAGCGCTTGGGTTATTTGATCCCGGAGAGCCGGATCGGGTAGGATCGTCGGGAGCAGGCCGGCGTTCAGCAGGACGCCCAGCACCAGGTTGTTGACATACGTCAGGCCGACCAGCATCACCGACTCGATTCCGCCATGGCCTGCGCCGGCCGCGACACCGGTCATGTAGGACAGCCGCTTGTACAGGAGCGCCCGGAGGACCAGGAACCGGCCGGCGGTCTCGAACAGGGCCGCGGTCAGGGCCAGCAGGAAAACGAACAGGACGGCATGGGACTGCGAAAATGCCTGGAAGCCTGGCAGCGTCCCGAGAAACTGGAGAATCGGGATGCGGATCACGACCTGGGGCAGGAAAAACCCCAGGGCACCCCCGGCCCAGGCGCCGAACACCCCCTTGCGCTTCCGGCACAGGACGACAAGCAGGACGACGGGACCGACGAGGCTCAGCAGCAGGGTCACGGCCATGGCCAGGAACGACGCGGCGGCAATCATGGGCAAGCCCTCCAACCCGATTCTACACCTTTTATACCAGTCCCAGCACATCCCGGAGGGCGTGGAAAATGCCCTCCTCCATGTGGTGCCCGGCCACGTGGCGGGCCAGGGTCTTGACTTCGTCCGGGGCGTTGTCCATGGCAAAGGAATGGGGGAACTCCCGCAGCATCTCCACGTCGTTCACATGGTCCCCAAACACCGCAATCTCGTCGTCGGCCCAGCCGTACCGGTCCAGGACCCGCCGGACGCCCAGCATCTTGTTCGCCTGCCGGTCCGTCCCCTCGATGGCGCCCCACACATGGAGATAGAGGGTCATGGCGTCTCCCACCGCGCGCCGGACCCGGGCGGCCACATCCTCGAGCCGCGCCGCCGGCAGCCCGATCCCCACGGAGATCACCCGATGGAAGGTTTCCGGTTCGAAGGGCAGGACATCCTGCAGGTCCAGGCCCCACACCACCCGGTCCTGGTCCGAGAAGCCGAAGCGGGAGCTGACCCGGCCGTCGGCCATCTGGACCCACACGGTATGCTCCGGGTCCTCCAGGGCGGCGGAAAGGAACCGGCGGACGACCTGGTCCGGCAGGAGGACATACGTCCGCTGCCCTTCCAACTCCAGGCAGGCCCCGTTGTTGAACACCCCGCCGTCGGCCACGATCTCCCGCTCCTCGGCGTCGAACCGGAGCATGGTCCCCAGCCTGGGCGGGCGGCCCGTGGCCACGAAAATCCGGATCCCCGACGCCTTGCAGGAAAGCAGCGCAGCCCGGGTCCGGGGCGAGATGTGCCCGTCCGGCCCCAGCAGGGTCCCGTCGATGTCGAAGAAGAGCGCCCGGATCACGTCAGCTCCCGGATCACCCGGTCCGCGGCCAGCTTGCCGGTCAGGATCGAAATGGGCAGGCCGGAGGGGCTGAAGGACCACTGGCCTGCCTGGAGAACGCCGGGGATTGGGGTCCGGACGGACTTCGCCACCTGGGTCATGCGGTGGACCGCCGGCACGGGCCGGTTGGTAAAGGCCCACCCGGTAATCGCGCCATCGGTGTTGCCGGTCCGTCGTTCCAGGGTCAGGGGGGTGGACACCGAGCAGTCCAGGACCCGGTCCTTCAGGCCGGGGTAGACCGATGCCCCCAGGACCTCCAGGATCGTGTCCGCGCTTTCTTTCTTGAACGCTTCGTACCAGCCTGCATCGGCGATGTGCCGGGCCAGGCGGTAGTCGAAGAGGGTCGAGACGATCAGGCCGGTCCGGCCCGGCGGGGCGAGGCTCGGGTCCCGGAGCGCCGGGCAGGAGATTTCGTAGGTCGTCAGGCGGAAATACTGCCGGAGCCATTCCCGGAGGGCAGCCGGGTCGCCGGTATACCCGTCGCCGTCCCGGATCGGGATATCCAGGCGCCCCAGGCCTTCCCGGCTGGGCGTGTAGAAGAAGTGGGGGTTGGAGCGCTGTCCGAAGTACGCGGGCTCCAGGTCCAGGGCCAGGAAGAGGGTCAGGATCGAGTCGTTGCCGACTTTGCCCGCAAGTTCCCGCCGGCGGGCCTCGATGGCCCGGGCGGTCCGGCGGTTCCGGATGGCCCCGGGAGCGACGGCCCTGTACAGTCGCTGGAGATCGGCGCACCAGACCAGCCGCTCGTACGGATACGCTCGCCCCTCCGTGTCCCGGACCTCCCGGCGCTCCGGGTCCAGGGCGTCGACCTCGACGCCGCAGCGAATCTCCCCGCCACGGTCCAGGATATATTGGAGCAGGGTCGCGGCCAGTACGCCGGTCCCGCCCCGGGGATACTTGTAGTCGAGATAGAGGCTGAAGTAGCTCAGGGCGAAGAAGGTCGGCGTCTCCTGGAAGAAGTGCTGGGCGATGATGTCGACCAGGGCCGGATCGCGAACCAGGTTTTCCAGGTATCCTGCTACCGGCCGGTCCAGCCGGGAGATCTTCCGGATCGTCACGATATATTTCAGGAACCAGGGCAGGAGCGTCTTCATGAGATACTCCCGCTCGCCCTTCAGGTTCAGGAACAGGGGGTTGTCGATCCCGTACAGGACGTCCATGTACCCCATGATTTTCTCGATTTCGGCACCGAACCGGCCGATGTCCCCGCCGCTGTCGGGAAACTTGTCCTGCAGCAGGCGCAGGTAGTCCCCCAGGCTCCCCTTGTCCCGCAGGTCGACGGTTTTGTCCTCGATGCCGATGGACACGCCGCTCCGGACGAAGGGAACCTCCAGGCCCAGCTGCCGCAGCATGGGTTCGACGATCCCGGAGTTCTCGATGGCCCGGATGCCGCCGTCGAAGACGAAGCCATGATCCTCGAAGGTATTGACCAGGCCGCCGACCGTCTCCTCCTTCTCCAGGAGCAGGACCCGGACACCCGCCCGGCCGAGATACGCCGCTGCTGTCAGGCCGGCCATGCCGCCGCCGACGATCACCACCCGATGGTCCATGCCGTCTCCTCCCCAAAATGGATCGGCCGGTCCATGCCGACCGAAGCGTATAGGGAATTCTAGCATAGGATGGGGGTGGAATGAAGGAGGGGGAATGAAGGAGGGGAATCGATGACGGGCATGGCTTGAAACATTCCCCTTGCCCTTTGGGCAAATCGACGGTACGCTCTAGGAAACTACCGATCGACAGCCTCCTGCAGCGCCGGGTCTCCCGATGCCCGACGCGGTCCGTCGGCTTCCGCCCCGGATGCGGAGAAAGGGGAGAGCCCTTGATTCCATTGATCCTGGATACGGACATCGGCCCGGATGTGGACGATGTCGGCGCCGTCGCCCTCCTGCACATCCTCTCCAGGGAGACGCCGACCCGCATCCTGGCCATGACCCATTGCACCTCGAATCCCTTTGGTGCCGGCTGCCTCGACGCCATCAACCGATACTACGGCCAGGATATCCCCGTCGGCACCCTGTCCGCGCCCGGCTTTCTCGTCGGCCCGGAAACCGAGCTCTACAACCGCCATATCTGCGAGACGTACCCGAATCGCTTTCGGCCCGGCAGCGGAAGTGCCTGTCCGGATGCCAACGACTTGCTGCGCCGGACCCTGGCGGCAGCGGAGGACCACAGCGTCGAATTCGTGGCCATCGGCCCCCTGCCAAACCTCGCCCGGCTCGTCGGGGATCCCGGCGGGCGTGATCTCGTGGCCCGAAAGGTTCGGCGACTCGTGGCCATGGCCGGCGCCGAGACCCCGGATCCGGAATGGAACGTTCTCATGGACATTCCCGCCGCCCGGGAGGTATTCCGCCGTTGGCCGACGCCCATCGTCCTCACCCCCTTTGAAACGGGCCGGGACATCCTGACCGGCCGGACCTTCGGCTCCATGCGGGAAGGAAATCCCGTCCGGGTCGCGTATACCCTGCATAGTCCCGAAGGGCGCATGAGCTGGGACCTGACCGCGATCTGGTTCGCCCTGCGCGGCACCGAGCCATTTTTCGAACGATCCGGCCCGCTGTCGGTGACCGTACATCCCGATGGCCGCACCGAGTTCACCGAAGACCCCGACGGACAGGTCCGACTGCTGCGGAACCGGATGTCGCCGGATGCAATCGGCCTGGCCCTGGACGCGCTCTGGACGGAATAGGAGCCAGGGCTCCCGAGTGGTATCATGGACATGGAAACCCGCCCCCATCCGGGCGTCAATCCGGGAGGTTCCCATGTGCTTTTCCGCCATGTCCAGCTTCGCCGGCGGCGCGGTCCTCGCCTCCATCGGAACCGCCACATCCCTTTCGAACCGGGAACCGTCCCGCCGCCTTTTTGCCGCCATTCCCCTGGTCTTCGGGATCCAGCAATTTGCCGAGGGCGTCGTCTGGCTGACGCTGCCGACGGCCGGCAATGAACCGATCCGAAAGGCGGCCACAACCCTGTTCCTGATCGCGGCTGTGATCCTCTGGCCGACCCTGGTACCCCTGTCGGTCCTGCTCATGGAGCGGACAAGGAAGCGGAGGGCCTGGATCCTGGCGTTCCTGGGGGTGGGCGTCGCCGTCTCCCTGGCCCATGCGGTCGGGATGCTGCTGTTCCCCGTGACAGCCCGGATCCTGGGCTTCCACATCCAATACGCCATGGCCTCGCCGCTGCCCGTCGCCATGGTGACCATGGCCGGGTACCTCGTGGCCACCATTGCCCCGCTGTTTGCCTCCAGCGTGGCCCGGGTCCGGGTTTTTGGCGTGATCATCGCCCTGTCCTACGCCGCAACCCAGGTTTTCTACCGGGAGTACCTGGTGTCAGTCTGGTGCTTCTTCGCGGCCATCGCCAGCGGCGTCATCTGGTGGATCCTGCGGGAGCGACGGCCCGTGGTGTCCCCCGATGCGTCGCCTGTAGCTTGAAAGGAGAAAGCGACATGAATGCAGCCCTGAAAATCAACGAATTATTTGAGAAGCGAACCCTCGATCCCGCTGCGACGACCATCGTCGCCATCGCTTTCCTGTACGAACAATTGCCTGCGCCGTATGTATGGACTGGCACCGGACCCGACCCCTATGCGGTTCCTGGCGAGGACGGAGAGACAAGACAGTTGCGCATGGTCCTCAGCAAAGTACTGCCAACCTTCCAGCCCCACTTCATACCGGGACACCTGCGAATCTCCTCCGGGACAAGAATCTCCGGACATCGTCTCGAATCCGGACAATTGCTCGATGCGGCCCATATCAATGCCCGGTTGGCCGGCATGCTGGCTGAAAGCCTGAAGTCGCAGGATCTCGGGCCTGGATTCGACATGGGGCAATACTCGGCTCTTTCCGTTTCGGGCAACTCCCTGGCCACCGGCGAAGCCCGAATCGCTCTGTTGGCGAAACGCAGCTTGACCCAGGCAAGGCCTGCCCCTCCTCCTGTCGTGCAACCCGGGGCTGCCCAGGCTAAGAAGCTGCCGGAACAGCCAACTATCCGAAAAGGCGCAATCTGGAAACTGGCCTATGGATCCGGCCTGTTCCTGCTCCTTGTTTCCCTGCTTCTGTTTGCCGTCCTGCTCCTGGACCGCACATCGATCCGGTCCGAGGGATTTGTGCTGTATCCCATCATTTCCCTGGTCGTCGGGATCCTCCTGATGTACTCGGCCACCCGGCCTCCACGAAAACCGGGATCATGACATCAGGGACGCCTGAAATCGGGTCCGGAACTCGAGGATTCGGTCTGTCCCGGATGCAATGGCTCGAGGCGCGGAAGCGGCCGGCTGCCATCGCGTTTTTCCTTTTGTCCGCCGTGATCCTGGTGCCGGCGATTCTCGTGTCGGGAAACGACCTGGTGCAGGTCTTTTCGGGCGTCGTCCTGGTCGTCCACGGCCTTCTCTCCGTTGTGCTGTTCTTCAGGGGCCTCGCGGCGGCGGCCCTGTGGGCCACCTACTACCTCCTGGTCGTCCTCGGTGTCCTGGCCTCCCTGGCCCTGGAGCGCCTGGTCCCGCTGCCCGAGGGCTTCCAGGGGAATCTCTTCACATCGGTCGGGATCTTTTTCGTCACGATCCTGTCAGTGGGCTTCCGGTTGCCGGCCCGGATCCGGCATGGGATTGAGAGCCGGCTGGCAAAACCTGCGCCTTCCGGGGCGGTCCGCGGCACATCGCCTGGCGAGCCTGGGGACACCTCCGACGAAGACGCCGCCGCCCCGTCGCCTCCCGGTGTGTCCTACGAAGACTACATCCAGCAGCGGGCCCGGGCGGACTACACCGACCAGCCCCATGCCCTGCAGAACGCCCGGCCCCTGCTGCGCACCCTGCGCCTGGTGGCGGGAAGCCTCCTGGGCTCCGTCGGCCTCCTGGGCCTGCTGATCGGTTCGAACCTGGAGGACTCGGCGGCCACCTGGGCCGACTCCCCGGTCTTCTGGCTGGTCGCGGGCTCCTTTGTCCTGATCGTGTCCGGCGTGGTCATCGTCCTCTGGGGATTCCTGCGGGCCCTGCTGGTCCCGACGGCCGGCGCCGTCCTGGTGGCGTCCGCCTGGGTCCTGCACCGGACCCTGCAGCAGTCGACGGTGACGCCCATTGAAATCGCCGCGCCGATTCTCGCCATCGCGGCCCTTGTCCTGGCCATCGTCCTCCAGCTGGGCAAGACGATACACCGGCGTCGCCGGGCCTTTTTTACGCTGTTCGACCGGGATGGCGCCACCCTGGGGACCGACCTGCTCCTGGCCGATGTCTTCCCCATCCAGGGGTATCCATGGTGGGTCGATGTCTCGATCCACCTCGAGGAAAGCGACAACCCCGCCTTCCTCGACACGCTGAACGCCCGGGTCCGGTCCTTCTGTGCCCGCCGGCGGTTCGTCCTCGCCGGGATGGCGCTGGAGCCCTCCGGCCGCGCCTTCCGCCTGTTCTTCTACGTCCGGGAGGAACAGCAGCTGGAGGCGATCCGTCGCTTCCTGGACCGTCATCTCCACAACGCTGTCCAGGCCTCCATCCAACGGGACGAAACCTGGGGCCGCTACGCCGACACGCTGCGCCCCAACCGCGTGGAGCGAATCCGGATCCGGAACCGGGCCATCGTGGAGATGCTGGAAACCCGGGGCTTCGACTTCGCCTCGGCGGTGCCGGTGGTCTTCGGGCTGCGGGTGGCCGGCGCCGAACGGGCCGTGGCCCTGGCGGATCATGCGGTTCGGGATGGGCAGGACCGGGCCCTCCACCTGGGATCCGACGGGAATCCCTGGAAGGAAGGGGATCCGACGGACGGAACCCACTATGTCCTGGTCCAGCGGTCAACCCGGCTGGCCCTGGAAGCGCTGAACGCCGCCTGCCTGGACCTGGACCGGCTGGCCGGGGAGTACGGCGGGGAGATGGAATCCCTGACGCCGGGGGAGATCAGCGCCGCCCAGCCGGAGTCGGCGTAGCGGCGTCAGGATCCGCGCCGCAGTTTGGGGATCGGCGTAGGCGGCGTCAGAACCGGGGGTCCATGCCGACAATGGCCCGGGTGAAGGGATTGACGTAGACGACCAGGGGCCCAAGCAGCCCTTCCTGGCCTGTGCGGAACACGACCCGGACCGCCTGGTTCCGATTCAGGAACAGAAGCCGCCGGCTGACATCCGATATCCACAGCCTGTTGTCGGACGACCAGGGGATCCGGGGCGGGTCATAGGCGACCAGCTCCACTTCAGCGTCCTCCCAACCGGCCTCCACCAGGACGAGTCGCTCGGTCTCCTGGATGGCGCCCTCCGCGGTCAGCTGCCGCCAGGCGGCTTCCGCCATGACCTCCCCGTCATAGAGCAGGGTCGAAAGCTGGACGTAGGCAAACCCGGCGAGGACCAGGACCACGACGGCAAAGAGGATGGCAGGCAGGGAACGTCGGCGTTTCATGGTGTCGGGCTCCTTCCGTTTTGCATGTCCAGGCCCTCTCCTTGTGTCGTTTCCTGTCCCCACGCCCGACGGTCCGTCAGGACCCCAGGTTCGAGAAAACCCCCAGAATGACCGCCACATCCGTCCCCGCGTGGAACAGCACCGACGCCAGCAGGTTGCCGGTCTTCTGGGTGATCGCGCCCCAGGCCAGGGCCAGGGGGACCAACAGGGCCAGGAACAGCAGCTGGTTGTCAGGGTACGTGACGCCCACGTGGAGGCCCGTGAAGACGAAAGCGATCACCAGGTTGGCGGGAAACGGGCCGTATACGGGCGCCAGGGTTTTCAGGAACACCCCCCGGTAGAGCAATTCCTCCGTCAGGGCATTGGAGAGAACGAAAACCAGGATCCAGGGCAGCCAGGCCAGGAGGACCGGTGGCGAAAGATCCCTGGCGCCGAAAAACACCGGGGCGATGAAGACCGATCCGACGGAGGCGGCGGCCAGGGCGAACAGGCCGATGGAAAGGCTCCTCCGGAGGCGGCCTCCCATGAGATAGAGGGAATCCGGACGGAATCCCGCGAGGAACGAGAATAGCAGGACGAAGGCGACGGCGGCGACGCATTCGGCCAGCTTCATCAGCGCGAAACCGGAAGGGGTTTCGATGTCCAGGATCTGCCGGTCCAGGAGAAAGGTTGTCACGACCCGGACGAGGGAGACGGTCGCGATCATCGTAAAGAGGCCGTAGAGGATGGGCCAGTAGGGACTCCGGGCGCGCCGCCGCCGGAGGCACCACGACGCGGCCAGCAGGAGCACCGACAGGGCGACGCGGCCGATGGCGTCCCAGGGGTCCGGGAGCATGGGCCGGTAGGGACTGAAGACGGCGACGACCAGCAGGCCGATGGCGGCGAACAGCATGGCGAA
>JAKPNJ010000155.1 GCA_029548445.1 Bacillota bacterium
CCGCGGCTGACATGGACCAGCAATTCGTCGGAATAAAGCAGCATCGATGGGATCTTGTCCGCAATGGTCTCCGTGGGATGGAAGTGGCCCATGTCCAGGGTCGGCATCGGCACGACCCGTCCCGCGGCCCGGGCATGGCCCAGGTATCCCATGTAGAACTCGTGGGAACCCACCACATAGCTCTCCGACCCGATGCCGAACAGCTTGCACTCGACGGCATCCCGCAGGAAAGCCGGGTCGTAGGCCTCGGCGAAGATCTCGTCCAGGGAGGCCAGCAGCGTGCGGCGGTACAGGGACCGGTCGGCGGGCTGGTCCTTCATCCCGTCCGGAATCCAGAGATTGTGGATGCAGGGCGTTCCCAGTTCCCGGCCGATGTCGGCGGCGATCCGGCGGGCGGCCTTCACATGGCGGACCCAGAAGGACCGGACGGTCTCGTCGGGATTGGACAGGGTCAGGTTCGAGGCGGCCATGGGGTGGCCAAAGCAGGTGGCGTTGAAATCGAGGCCGATCCCCCGGGCCCTCGCCCAGTCGATCCATTTCCGGAAATGCCGGGTGTCGTAGGCATCCCTGTCCACGGCCTCTCCCGCCAGTTCCGCATACATCATGTGCAGGTTCACCCGGTTGCGGCCGGGCAGGAGGGACAGGGTCCGGTCCAGGTCCTGCCGGAGTTCATCCCCCGTCCGGGCCTTGCCGGGGTAGTTGCCCGTGGCCATGATCCCGCCGGAGGCGCCGGCGGCGTCGGTTTCGAGACCGGTGACGTCGTCCCCCTGCCAGCAATGGAGGGAGAGCGAAAGGGCGTCCAGGGCGTCCAGGGCGGCGTCCACGTCGACGCCGTAGGCGGCGTAGGTCTGGCGGGCGGCTTCGAAGGCGGTCTGGATTACGGATGTGTCGGCCATGGGGAGTCCTCCTGTCATGATGCGTTGATAGGCAAGATTGTAGCAGATTCCGGGCCTGGCTCAGGACACCTGCGGATCCCGGAGTGCGCCGGCTGTGGCCAGGGACAGGGCGGCGTCCCGGAAGAAGCGGATCCGACGGTCCAGGTCGGGAATCCGCCGGATGGTGTCGTCGGAGAACATGCCGGCCGCCGGATGGCCGGTCGACAGCCGTTCGTGGCCGATCAGGGCGAAGGCCGCGTCATGGAGGGATTCGAAGCGGGGGTCGCGCATGGCCTCGCAGACGAAGGACTGGCGCGGCTGGTTGATGTCCTCGCCGCTGATCTCGAAGAGGCCGTGGCGGCGGCAGAGGGCCCGGACCCGGTCCAGCTGGGCGGCCGTATTGCGGGAGGGCATGTAGGTCACGGCATGGAATCCCAGGAATCCCAGGGCATCGAACAGGCCATCCAGGTAGGCGTCCTCGAAATGCTGGGCCTTCTTGTCGCCGGTGACGGACTCGGTCACGTCCCCCAGGTAGGCATAGGCCAGGAGGATGCCATGGAACCGGCAGAATTCCGCAACCTCGGCTACGTCAGGACACTCGTCCGTGGCGGGGATGTAGAATCGCTCCACGAGCCCGCCCTTCAGGATCCCCAGCAGGTCATACTCCCGGTGGGGATTTACCGGGTCGGCCAGCAGGGCGGCCTGCTTCGCGGCAAGAGGCAGGGCCAGGTCCTGCTGCAGGTAGGACAGCAGTCCTTCCGCCGATGGGAACCGGGCCAGCAGCTTGCGGGCCACGGCGAACAGGAGGTGACGCTCGGTCACGGAGCCGCCCTCATGGGCCATGGACAGGGGCAGGATGTCCCGGTCATAGTCCAGGGACAGGTCGGCCTGCGACAGGAGAGCGGACAGGCGGGCGGTCATGGCCCGGTTCCGCCGACCCCGGGCGGACTGGACCGGTTCGAGATAACGGGCCACCGTGTCGATCCGGTCGTGGGGAATGCCATGCAGGGCCACATAGGCCACACCGGCCTGGTCGGGGTTGTTGATGTGGCGGTCGGCGAAGGGCGTGCCGGCGAAATCGACCCGCAGTTCCAGGCCACCGGTCACCGGCAGGCCGAGAATCGCGCCGGCTTCCAGGAATTCCCGGATCCCCCCGACAGAGTCGTGGTCCATGATGCCCGCCGTGGACAGGCCGGCCCGGAAGGCCAGCCAGGCAGCCTTGGCCGGTGAATAGGGCGAAAAGGAGTAGGTCGTGTGGATGTGGTTGTTGACGTCCCGGGCCCGGACCGGTGGGGAAATGTCCCCGTTCGCAAGCAGGCGGGCCAGGCCCCGGAGCGCTTCGAGACGCGCCGGGGCCTTGGGCGAATCCAGGTCGGCCAGGCATGTGGACTCGGTCGGCATGACGGTCATGGCGTCCTCCTGGGGTCCGGTTTCAGACGCCGGCCTTGCTGCGGCGGATCATTTCCACATCCGTGAAGCTGCGTTCCGGCACATGGCCGTCGAGGGGCAGGATCCGCTGGTGGATGGCGTCCAGCATCCAGCCGGCCTGGGGAAAGAAGTCGTTCTCAAGCTCGTAGGCCGGAGTGATCCAGTTGCGGGACCCGACCACCACCACGGGCGCGTCCAGGTCGTCGAAGCAGAGGTCCCCGAGGTTCCGGGCCATGTCATTCAGGAAGGAGCCCCGCTCGCAGGCATCCCCGGTCACCAGCAGGCGGCCGGTCCTGCGGACCGAGGCGATGACGGGCTCGTAGTTGAACGGGACCAGGGACCGGGCGTCGATGATCTCCGCCGACAACCCGTGGCGCTGCTGCAGCAGGTCGGCGGCCTCCAGGGCCCGGTACAGGGTGGCGCCCACGGTCAGGATCGTCAGGTCGCTCCCCTTCCGCTTCACGTCCGGCTCCCCGAACGGGATCCCGTAGGGCTCTGCCGGAACCCCGCCTTCGTGGAACTGCTCGCCGATGTCGTAGATCCGCTGGCTCTCGAAGAAAATCACGGGATCGGTCCCGTTGAGGGCGGAAGCCATGAGGCCCCTGGCATCGTAGGGGGTCGCCGGGAAGACCACTTTCAGGCCCGGGATGTGGGCCACCAGGGAGGACCAGTCCTGGGAGTGCTGGGCACCGTACTTGGATCCCACGGAGACCCGCACGACCACCGGCAGGGTCAGGGCACCGGCGGACATGGCCTGCCACTTGGGCAATTGGTTGAACACCTCGTCGCCGGCCCGGCCGAGGAAATCACAGTACATCAGTTCGGCCACCACCCGGCCCCCGCACATGGCATACCCCACCGCCGACCCGACGATGGCCGCCTCCGAGATCGGGGAATTGAACAGGCGATGGTACGGGAGCGCTTCCGTCAGCCCACGATAGACGGCGAAGGCACCGCCCCAGTCCCGGTTCTCCTCGCCGTACGCCACCAGGGTGGGATCCTCGTAGAACTTGTCCAGGATCGCCTCGAAAATGCCGTCCCGGAGCTGGTATTGCCGGTTCTTGGACACCGGCTTCCCGTCGGGCCCGAAGGCGGACCTGGACTTGCCCGCCAGCTGCTTCAGTCGGGGATTCTCCTCCTTCGGCAGCAGGACGTCGCAGGGCCGATCCTCCATGCGGGGCCGGCGTCCGTTGGAGAACATCAGGGTCTCGATGGCGTCGGGAGTCTTCGCCAGGTCCATCCGGGGGGATTCCGCCGGATCGGCTGCCAGCCGGAGGGCCCTGGTTATGGTGTCCACCACGGATGCATCCAGGGCGTCGAG
>JAKPNJ010000157.1 GCA_029548445.1 Bacillota bacterium
TCCGCCGCCGCCGCCCTGGCTCCCGCTGTCCGGATGCTCCTGGGAGGAGCCGGCCAACGCTTCGTCGTGTTTTCCGAATGGAACGGCCTCCAGGCCACCCGGCTCCAGGCCGAATGCGCCCGGCTTGGCGCGGCCTGCCTCCTGGCCCCGCCGGCCGTATCCGCCGACCACCTGCTGGACTGGTGCGGGACGCAGCTTCCCGGCAGCGGGTGCCGGGTCCTCGGCGTGGACGGCCTGGGATTTTTCGTCCATTCCGACGACAAGGCGGACGCGGACGCCCTGCTCCAGGCCATCCGGACGGGAACGGACCCGAAACGCCTCCGGAGGCGGTATCCGGACAGGGCCCGCTTTCCGGGCCGCATCGCCATCGTCACGGGCAGCGCACAGGGGTTCGGTGAGGGCATCGCCCGGGAACTGGCCGCCCAGGGGATGACCCTGGTCATCGCCGACCTGAACGCGACCCTGGCCGAAGCCAACGCAGCCTCCCTGGAAGAGGAGCATGGTCCCGGCGCCGCCATCGCCCTGGGGGTGGATGTGGGACGGGAGGACTCGGTCCGCCGGATGGTGGAGGACACCGTCCTGGCCTTCGGGGGCCTGGATGTGCTGGTCAGCAATGCCGGGGTCCTGCGGGCGGGCGGCCTGGAGGAAATGACCCTGGAATCCTTCGAGTTCGTCACCCGGGTCAACTATACCGCCTACTTCCTCTGCGCGAAATACGCCGCCCGGCCCATGCGGCTGCAGCACCGGTTCGCCCCCGACGCGACTTTCGACATCCTGCAGATCAATTCCAAGTCAGGCCTGGAAGGATCCAACCGCAATTTTGCCTATGCCGGCGGGAAATTCGGCGGCATCGGCCTGACCCAGAGCTTCGCAAAGGAACTGGTGGAGGACCGGATCAAGGTCAACGCCATCTGTCCGGGCAATTACTTCGAGGGACCCCTGTGGAGCGACCCCGAGCGGGGCCTTTTCGTCCAGTACCTTCGCGCGGGCAAGGTGCCGGGTGCCCGGACCCTGGACGATGTCCGGCGGTTCTACGAGGCCAAGGTCCCCATGAACCGGGGCTGCCATCCCCGGGATGTCGCCCGGGCCATCTTCTACTGCATCGAGCAGGAGTACGAGACCGGCCAGGCCGTGCCGGTCACCGGCGGCCAGAACATGCTCAAGTGACCGTTTTCCGGAACCGGGGCTCCTGGACAGGAAACCGGACGGAACCATGAAGGAGGAGAAGGAACCCATGGCAACCCCAGTGATCATGCCCCGTCAGGGACAATCCGTGGAAAGCTGCATCATCGGCAAATGGCACAAGGCGAAAGGGGAGACCGTCGCCGTCGGGGATACGCTCTTCACCTACGAGACGGACAAGGCCACCTTCGACGAGGAAGCCCGGGTGGGCGGCGTCCTGCTGGATGTGTTCTTTGCGGAAGGGGATGATGTCCCCTGCCTGGCAAACGTCTGTGTCATCGGGGAGCCGGGCGACGATCCGTCCCCCTTCCGCCCCGACGGAGCCACCACCGGCCCGGCTGCCATCGCAGCGGCCGAAGCACCGGTCGGGAGCGACGCGCCCGCATCCGGATCCGCTTCCGCCCCGGCTGCTCCAGTCCCGGGTGCCGCCCCTGGATCCGTCGCCGGAACCGGGGACGCCGAGCTCCGGATCAGCCCCCGGGCCCGGAACCGGGCGGAGCGCCAGCATGCCGACCTGGGACAGGCCGAGGGCTCCGGTCCCCGGGGCCGGGTCATCGAACGGGACATCCTGCGCCTGGTGGACGAGGGAAAACTCCTGACGGGCGCGGCAGCGGGGATGGCCGACAGCACCTGGACCGGGCCCGGAACCGGCATCGGGGGCCGCGCGACCGTCGGCGACCTGGAGACGGCCGCCTCCCGCCCTTCGATACCAGCCGGGGAACCGGCCGCCGCACCCGCTTCCGCCGCCCTCCCGCCGCCTTCCGCATCCCCCTCCGGATCGGAACCGGATTATACGGAAGAGAAGCATTCGACCATCCGGAAGGTCATCGCCCGGTCCATGCAGCAGTCGCTCTCCACGATGGCCCAGCTGACCCTGAACGCCAGCTTCGACGCCACCCGCATCCTGGCGCTTCGGGCGGAGCTCAAGAAGGCCAGGGAAGAAGGCCTGCCCGAAAGTCTCGGCCTCGCCCTGGACGGTGCCGGCATCACCCTGAACGATATCCTCCTGTTTGCGGTCTCCCGGGTCCTTCGGAACCATCGATCCCTGAATGCACATTATTTTGACGACAGGATGGTCTATTTCCGGCCCGTCCACCTGGGACTGGCGGTGGATACCCCCCGGGGTCTCATGGTGCCCACCCTCTTTCACGCGGACCGCCTGTCCCTGGCCGAGATCTCCCGGGAGGCACGCCGGCTGGCCGAGGCCTGCCTGAAGGGAACCGTCCGCCCGGACGACCTCAAGGGGGCCACCTTCACGCTGACGAACCTGGGCACCCTGGATGTGGAATCCTTTACACCCGTCATCAACCCGCCCCAGACCGGCATCCTGGGCATCTGCGGCCTGTCCGCCCGGGTTCGGGAGGCAGGCGGTGTCCTGGTGCCCTACCAGGCCATGGGTCTCTCCCTGACCTTCGATCACCGGGCCCTGGACGGCGCGCCGGCCGCACGGTTCCTCAAGGACCTGAAGAAGACCCTGGAGGAGTTCCCGCTCCTCCTGCTGGCTTGACAGGAGGACAGGACGGATGCATGACCTGATCATTCTGGGCGGCGGTCCCGCCGGCTATATGGCGGCGGAACGGGCCGGACACGCGGGCCTTTCCGTTATGCTCGTCGAGAAGCGGGCCATCGGGGGCGTCTGCCTCAACGAGGGGTGCATCCCCTCGAAGACCCTGCTCCACAGCGCCAAGATCTACGACTACGCGACCCACGGGGGTAAGTACGGCGTGACCGTGGCGGAAGCCGCCATCGACCCCGCTGCCGTGGTGGCCCGCAAGAACCGGGTGGTCCGCAACCTGGTGGCGGGCATCCGGTCGACACTGAAACGGGCCCATGTCGACATCGTGGAGGGCGAGGGCCGGATCCTGGGACGGGAAGAAGGGACATTCCGGGTGGCCGTCGGCGATGCCGTCCACGCCGGCCGGAACCTCCTGGTTGCCACGGGGTCCGAAGCGGTTGTCCCGCCGATTCCGGGGGTTCGCGAAGGCCTGGCGGCAGGATTTGTCCTGACCAACCGGGAGATCCTGGACCTGGCCGTCGTTCCGCCGCACCTCGTCGTCGTGGGCGGAGGCGTCATCGGCCTGGAAATGGCCAGCTATTTCCAGTCCATCGGGAGCCGCGTGACGGTGATCGAGATGCTGGACCATATCGCCGGGGCAGCTGACCTGGAAATCGCGGCCCTGCTCCAGAAAAACTACACGAAGCGGGGGGTTGTCTTCCGCCTTGGGTGCAAGGTAACCGCTGTTGGGGAGGGAGAGGTCCGGTTCGAGTCCGGCGGCGTGTCGGAGTCGGTTCCCGCAGACAAGGTCCTGCTGTCCATCGGCCGTCGGCCCGTAACCCAGGGATTCGGCCTGGAGACCCTCGGGGTCCTGGTGGACCGGGGCCGGATCGTAACGGACGACCGGGGCCGGACCAATGTGCCCGGGGTCTACGCTGCCGGGGACGTCAACGGGACCTGGATGCTGGCCCATGCCGCCTACCGGGAGGCGGAAGTGGTGGTGGCGACGATCCTGGGGCGCCGGGACCGGGTCCGGTACCAGGGGGTCGCATCCGTGATTTATACGAATCCCGAGGTGGCCTTCGTCGGAGAGACCGAGGAGGCGCTGAAGGAGAAAGGAATACAGTATCGGAAAGTTGTCCTCCCCATGAATTTCAGCGGCCGGTACATGGCCGAGAACGAGGGGGGCGACGGCGTGGTCAAGCTGCTGGCGGACCCGGTCCGGGAGCGCCTCCTGGGCGTCCACCTGATCGGATCCTATGCCTCGGAGATCATTTTCGCCGCCGCCATGATGGTGGAATCCGAGATGCGCCTCTCCGAGATCCGGGAATATGTCTTTCCCCATCCCACGGTCTGCGAGATCCTCCGGGAGGCGGTCTTCGCCCTGGAGTGACGAGACGACCCGTACCCGCACCTGTCCCATCGCCCCCTTTCCCTTTTTGCCCTGCAGGCCGCCGCGGTCCCGCGGCAGGGAACCGCTACCGGTCCCGACGACCGGACGAAGGAACCCATCGAACGGAGGCATTCCATGACCAAGTCGCTCTTCATCGACCCCAGGGAAGTCCGGCAGCCCGGCTGGATCGAGTTCGGCCGGATTCCCGTCAACCAGTATGCCAGGACCCTTGAGGAGGAGAAGGCCTTCTACTCCCGGGACGACTTCCTGCGGATCTACCGGGACATGCGGATCATCCGCGAGTTCGAGACCATGCTGTACCAGGTCAAGACGACGAACAGCTACAACGGGGTCGAGTACAGCAACCCCGGCCCGGCCCACCTTTCCATGGGCCAGGAAGCGGCGGCGGTGGGGCAGTCCTATCTCCTTACTGTCGACGACTTCATTTTCGGATCCCACCGCAGCCACGGCGAAATCCTGGCCAAGGGCCTGTCGGCCATCCACCGGCTTCCGGACGAAACGCTCCTGTCCATCATGGAGTCCTTCCTGGGGGGCGACACCTTCCGGGTCGTGGAGAAGGCCGCCGCCGGAAGAGCCATCGGCATCAAGGACCTGGCCGTGGATTTCCTCGTCTATGGCGCCCTGGCGGAGATCTTCGCCAAGGCGACGGGGTTCCACCGGGGCCTGGGCGGCTCCATGCATGCCTTCTTCCTGCCCTTCGGCATTTACCCGAACAACGCCATCGTGGGCGGCTCCGCGGACATTACGGTCGGCGCGGCCCTGTACAAGAAGATCAACCGGAAGAACGGGGTGGTGGTCTGCAACATCGGGGACGGGTCCCTGGGCTGCGGTCCCGTCTGGGAGGCCTTCATGATGGCCCTGATGGACCAGTACGAGACGCTCTGGGAAGGTGACATGAAGGGCGGGCTGCCCCTGATCTTCAACATCATGGACAACCAGTACGCCATGGGCGGACAGACCCGCGGCGAAACCATGGGATATGACCAGCTGGCCCGGATCGGTGCCATTTCGCCGGACATGATGCACGCCGAGCGGGTCGACGGGTACAACCCCCTGGCCGTCATCGACGCCATGCGGCGCAAGCTGGGCCTGATCGCGGAGAAGAAGGGCCCCATCCTCATGGACCTCCTGACCTACCGCTATTCCGGCCACTCGCCTTCCGACGCCATGTCCTACCGGACCCGGGAAGAGATGGAAGCCTGGGAACGGGAGGACTCCATCGCCTCGTTCCGGCTTCGCCTGCTGGAAGCCGGCATCGCAGCCGTTTCCGATCTCGACGCCCTGGATGCATC
>JAKPNJ010000160.1 GCA_029548445.1 Bacillota bacterium
TCGATGACCCGGGTCGCGGGGGCCGCCGACTTGCCTTCCTGGCCCTTTCGGTATTCCTCATAGGTCGGGATCGTCCCGGGTGCCACCAGGCGAACCCCGCCGACCCGCATCCTGCCTTCCACCATGCGGATCCGGACCGTATTCAGGCCCGGGGAGAAGCGGATGCGAAGCGGCGTATCATACATCCCCTGGCTGTCCGACAGCCGCACGGATCGCCAGGCCAGGACCTCGACCTGGCTCGGGGAAATCTCGTCGCCGGCAGAATTGTACAGGGGCTCCGGACTCCGGTCGCGAAACCCTCCGAGAAACGCGATCCGATAGGCTTCGGAAAAGGGTACCGTCCCATTGATCTCAAGGGACCGGACGGCTTCGTCCTCCCGATCCGGCAGGTAGTAATCCGCCAGGATTTCATAGAGGCCTTCTTCGGGAACCTGGAAATCATACTCGACCCAGTCGATCGCCTCATCCCAAAGGAAGGAGGACCCTGCAAATCCTTCATACCCATCCTCGGCGCCGACCGGGCGGTCCTCCCAAACCCTGAACGCGGAAGGCAGGATGTCGGCAGACCGGTAGGGCACAGCTCCCTGGGCCGTCACATCGGACAAGTACTCGGAATAAAACGGTTCCGGATTCCACTGGTACGCGATGCTGTCGGCCTGGGTCCCGCCGCCATGGCGCTCCCGCAGGGGAAGGCCCGAGGAAGGCACGGACACAGCACTGGTCTGCAGCGATGCCGCCAGGACACCCAGGGCGATCAGCACGATCGGGATTCCCATTCTTTTCCGGAGCGCCATTCCTGTCCCCCGCTATTTGTTATGCATATTAGATCAACTTTGACCGTCATCATTGTACAATCCACCGGGCCGGGCGTCAACACCTATGCACATTTTCTTTTGGATATCGCAATTTTTCGCCAAATTCTGTGCATGATGCACGCACTCCTGACGAGTCGCATCGGAAACCGACAAAGTTGAACGAATATCGTATGACAATTTTCTCGATTCTATGGCATAATCGTCTTACAGGTAATGTACTTGTATTGTTCACCAGGAAAGGAGAGGGGCATGGCCCAGTCCCCAACCGGAATCGCGGCTGTCGTTCTGTCTTTCGATCCCGCCAGCGGGTTCCTGCTGGATTTCATCGAGGCCGTTACCGATACATTGTCCCGGGAAGGGCTCTTCACTAGTATTCACAACAGCGGATGGGACTGCGGACGGGAACGGGGCATCCTCCAGCGACTCGCCCGGGACAGGATCGACGGCATTCTCCTGCTGCCTGTCTCCGACCGGCACAACGTCGAGATTCTGTGCGAGATCGCCGCCCAGGGCCCCCGTCTCGCCCTGGTCGACGCCTGCACACGAAACCTGCCTGCAGCCGGTTTCGCCTCGGACAACATTGGCGGCGCCCGGGACCTGACCCGCCTCCTGATCGAGCGGGGTCACGATCGGATCGGCTTCCTGTCCTGCAGCCCGATCAACGGGAGGACATCCCTGCAGGACCGGTATTTCGGGTACTGCCAGGCCGTCCGGGAACACGGGATGATGCCGCTTCCCTTCTTCCCGGACGAAGAGGGGGAAGCCGAAATATCCGATGCCTGCGGCCGGCCGGGATGCCGGTCTGTTCCCGGGAACCGGCACATCCTCTCTCTCCGGTCCAGGATCCCGGCCATGATCGGGAATGGAATCACGGCCGTTTTCGCCGAACAGGACAGCCTGGCCCTGGATGTGATGGAAGCCTGCCGGGACCTTGGCATCGACATTCCCCGGGACCTGTCGCTGGCGGGTTTCGATGACATCCCGGCCCTGGACCGGTTGACGATTCCCCTGACGACCGTCCACCAATCCTTTGACCTGCTTGGACAGGAATCGGCCGCCTGGCTTGCGGACACCATCCGACTGGGCCTTGGGGCTGCGGGTCCGGGCAAGCGCCTTCCCGTCCGGATCGTAGACCGGGGATCGGTTCGGTCCCGGACCCGGTCCGGAGGCTGGATGCGATCCGGTGCCGCGGTTGCGCCGGGTCCATGAACTTGTTATACTCAATATTGCATATCGACGGCGAGGCTGGTTGACGGACTGCGAATGGAGGATGCCTCTTGCCCAAGGAACATATGTATGTGGTGATCGCCGAGGACCTGAAGCAGGACCTGTACAGGAAAGTCTATGCGCCCGGCCAGCGGCTTCCCTCCGAACTCGAGCTCGCCGACAAGTATCATGTCAGCAGGATTACGTCTCGAAAGGCCATCGACCTCCTGTTCGAGCAGGGCCTGGTCAGGCGGGTCCAG
>JAKPNJ010000169.1 GCA_029548445.1 Bacillota bacterium
CACCGACCGGGTCTGGTTCCGGAATCTTCGAAACTACACGGACTATCTCCTGCCCGGATCCCGGGCCATTGTCCTGGCTGCCGGCGACGAACTGCCCGACGACCTGAACCTGGGCGGCGGCGCCATCGTCCTGGCGGAGGACGGCTTCGACATCGCCCAGGTCTTCCTGGACCGGGCCCCGGTGGTGAGCCGGACCTTTACCATGTGGGAGGACCACCACTTTACCGTGGACCGGATCGTGCTCCCGGCGGAGTAGGTTCGGACTTCAATCCCGGCTACATTCCTTCTTCACTCCATCCAGAAATGGAGAGGTTTCACTTCTGTCAAAGCATGGCGAAACAACCTCTTCACAGTTGCTCCAGGAGCAGGGATGAGTCCGACTCCGCCTTGTGCAGGAGAGGCGCTTCAAACCCGCTGCGGCTGAACAGCACATATCGACGGGATTCGATCGGAATTCTCCACTGGATGGCATTCACCTTTGTAATCAAGTCTTCCAGGACCCGCAGTCCCACCGGATGCGACTGGTATTTGCATTCGCACGCGACAAGGATTCGCCGTTCTGCCGACCATCCGACCACATCAATCTCCCGATCCGATTCCCAGTACGATCCAACCCGGGTCAGCGGAAATCCGAGGCCGCCCTCACCGGAAAGATCCCACAACCGCTGACGGCATATATCCTCATACAGCTGAGCCATATGGCGGCTGATGAACTCCCGGTCGAGATGTCCCTCCACCTCCTCTGTCTTCCCCGACTCCAGGGCTGACCGATGGGGATAGACAAACCGAAACCAAAATCGGAGGAACGGATCGCGAATCCGGTACAGACTTCTCTTACTGTGCTCCGGGTGCTCTTCGGTCATCGGGACGACCCGCTCGAGGATATCAAGAGACAACAGGGTGCTGACCGGCCGGGACAGGGAGGTCTGCGGCACCTCGAGACGGCCTGCGATGGCGGACAGACGGTGGTTTCCTGCCGCCACGGTTTTAAGGAGCGAAAAATAACTTCCGATCTCTGAAACCTCCCGCTCCAGGAGAAGATAGGGTTCTTCATACAGGATCCCCCTCCGATTCAGCACGACCCGGGAGATCCCCCTTCGGATATCCGTCTCTTTCCGAAATGCCTCGATATAGCGGGGTACACCGCCAGTGACAGCATAAAAGGGGACAAGACCTGTCGGCTCTCGCCCCGGGAAGAACAGCGGATACAATCGGAACGGGATGGGTTGCAGGCGGATCAGGGCATCTCGCCGGCCATATAGCGGGCTGGAATAGGAGAGGGTTTCCCGTTCCATCATGCCGATATAGGATCCACACAGGACCAGCATGCAGCCGGCCGGCTTCAGGAGCGTATCCCACACACGCTGCAGCAGGCTTGAGAAAGCGGGGTTCCCCACGGTCAGGTATTGATATTCGTCGATGACGAGGACCAGCTTGCCCTCGTCGCGCTTCGCTTCGGCTGCGTCCACCGCAAGCCGGAAGAGGTCCTCCCAGCTCAGGGCGGATGCAGCCCGGACCAGGGCGTTGCCGGTGAAGTCGGCCACCAGGTTCCGGAAGTAGGAGCGGTTCTCGGCGTCCCGCTCCTCCGTCGCCATGAAATAGATGGAGGAACGTCCCTTCATGAATTCCCTCAGGAGCGCTGTCTTGCCGACGCGACGGCGTCCGACCAGGACCACCAGGGCGCCTTCCGGACGCATGTGGAGGGCAGACAGCTCTGCCAGTTCCTCATCCCGATCGATGAAATCTCCGAATACAGGATCCATTCTGTACCTCCCCGGACAGCCCCCAAACAGGAAGTGTCCCGCCCTGATCTTACTGCTGCAGAAGTCAGGATGTCAATAATTATGCAGGCGCGCATAATGCTTCACTGCATAATGCGCGCCTGCATACTGTATCGGTGCATCCTGCTCACCTGCATCCCCTGTTCGCGCAGACGAAACCAGGGCCGCCCGTGGGCTGCCCGCGGGTCGCGGGACCGGCCGACGGGCTTACGCCGGCTCCGGGAGGGCGTCCTCCTTCATGCCGGGATCCGACGGGAGGCCGGTCTCGAACTGGCTGCTGTAGAGCTCATGGTAGAAGCCCCGGGCGGCCAGCAGGGACCGGTGGGTGCCTTGTTCCACGATGTCCCCGTCCCGCAGGACCAGGATCAGGTCCGCATCCCGGATCGTGGAAAGCCGGTGGGCGATGATGAAGCTCGTCCGGCCTGCCATCAGGGACTGCATGGCCTTCTGGATCAGGACCTCGGTCCGGGTGTCCACCGAGCTGGTGGCCTCGTCCAGGATCAGGATCCGGGGATCGGCCAGCACCGCCCGGGCGATGGTCAGCAGCTGCTTCTGGCCGGAGGAGAGGTTCGAGGCCTCCTCGTTGATGGCCATATCGTAGCCCCCGGGGAGAGTGTGGATGAAGTGGTCGGCATAGGCCGCCCGGGCCGCGGCTTCCACTTCCTCGTCGGTGGCGCCGGAACGGCCGTAGCGGATGTTCTCCCGGACAGTCCCCGAGAACAGCCAGGTGTCCTGGAGCACCATGCCGAAGAGGCCCCGCAGGTCCTCCCGCCGAAAATCCCGAAGATCGATGCCGTCCAGCCGGATGGCGCCATCCTGGATATCATAGAAGCGCATCAGCAGCTTCACCAGGGTCGTCTTCCCGGCGCCGGTGGGGCCCACGATGGCCACCTTGGTCCCCGGCGAGATATCCGCCGAGAAGGAGTGGATCACCGGCACTTCCGGATCGTACCCGAAGCGGACCCGTTCGAAGGTCACCCGGCCCCGGACCCCGGCGGTGTCGGCCGGCGTTTCGGGCTCCGAGACCTCCTCGGACTCCTCCAGGAACGCGAAGACCCGCTCCGCCGCCGCCAGGGTGGACTGGAGCACGTTGGCGATGCCCGCCACCTGGGCGATGGGCTGGTTGAAGGACCGGACATACTGGATGAAGGCCAGGATATCGCCGATCAGGAGGCCGCATCGCCAACG
>JAKPNJ010000074.1 GCA_029548445.1 Bacillota bacterium
CCCCCCGGTTGTCCCGATCCCGCATTTCGGAGTACAATTCATGGGGCGGCCTGCGAATGCAAGCGAGGCCGGCCCGGAAGGACGGTGCATCCCGATGATCCAGCTCTCCCACGTCAGCAAGACTTACAATGGCCGCGTCAAGGCGGTGGACGACATCAGCCTGGACATCCGCCCGGGCGAGATCTTCGGCTTTCTGGGCCCCAACGGGGCGGGCAAGACCACGACCCTCCGGATGATTACGGGGATTCTGGACGCCGACGAGGGGACCATTACCGTGGCTGGCCACGACATCCGGAAGGAGCCCCTGGCCGCCAAGCGAAGCTTCGGCTTCGTCCCCGACGACCCCAACGTCTTCCTCCGGCTCAAGGGTCTCGAGTACCTGGCGTTCCTGGGCGATATCCACGGCGTGCCCACGGACCTCCGCCGGGAGCGGATCGCCTCCATGGCCGCCCGCTTTTCCATGACCGAAGCCCTGGGAGACCGAATCCAGTCCTACTCCCATGGCATGCGCCAGAAAATCGTCCTGATGGGCGCCCTGCTCCACGATCCGGCGGTCTGGATCCTGGACGAGCCCCTGACCGGCCTGGACCCCCGGTCCGCCTTCTCCCTGAAAGCCCGGATGCGAGAGCACGCCGACGCCGGCCGGACCGTCTTCTTCTCGACCCATGTCCTGGACGTGGCCGAAAAGGTCTGCGACCGGGTGGCGATCATCGACCGGGGCCGGATCCTCTTCTGCGGCAGCATCGCCGAAATGCGGGACCACTTCGCCTCCCAGTCCTCCCTGGAAAGCATGTTCCTGGAGCTGACCGCCGAGTCGGAATCGGAGTAGGAGGCGATGATCATGCGTCGGATGTTCCTCCTGGTCCGCCTGATGCTCCGGTCCTTCGGGTCCGAGTTCTCCGGCGAGGACGACGCTTCGGGGCAGGCCGCCCGCCGACGGCGTCGCCGCAAGATCGCCTCCCGGATCCTGTTCGCGTTCCTGGCCCTCTACATGCTGGCCATCAGCACCGCCATGACCTTCCTCCTGTTCGACATCCTGGAGCCCGTCGGCCTGACGGCCCTGCTCCCGGGGCTGGCCGTGGGCGCGGGGACGGCCATGGTGTTCCTGTTCGGCATCTTCTATGTCATGAGCGTGTACTTCTTCTCCTCGGACATCGAGCGGCTGCTGCCCCTGCCGATCCTCCCCCACGAGATCGTCGGCGCCAAGTTCCTGACGACCCTGGTCTATGAATATCTCTTCCTGGTCTTCCTGGTGGGCCCGGTCTTTACAATTTACGGGATCCGGGGTGGCCAGCCCGTCCAGTACTACCTCTACGCCCTGGTGGTCTTCGCCTTCCTGCCCTTCGTGCCCCTGGCCATGGCGTCGCTGCTGGTGATGGTCCTGATGCGGGTGGCCCCCGCCGCCCGGAACAAGGACCGCTTCAACCTCTTCGCCGGCATCCTGGTCATGGTCCTGGCCCTGGGATTCAACCTGGGCATCCAGGGCCTGGTCTCCCGGGAGGGCTCGGCCCTGGCGCTCCTGCTGGAAGGTACGGCCGCCTCCATCGCCCGGATCACGGCAGGCGTCTTCCCCGGCTCGTCCCTGGCCGCCGCCGCCATCGCCTCGCCAACGGGCTTCGCGGCCCTGGGGAACCTGCTGCTCTTCCTGCTGATCGCCTTCGCGGCGTTCGGCGTCGTGCTGCTGGCCGGGACGACCCTCTACCTGCGCAGCGTCGTCGCGGTCAGTTCGGCCTCGACCTCCCGGCGCCGGATGGGCGCGGAGGAATTGGGCCGGCGGACGGTGTCCGGCTCCGCCATGACCACCTACCTCCTGAAGGACCTGAAGATCCTGGTCCGGACTCCCATCTTTTTCATGAACAACGTCCTGATGAACTTCCTGTGGCCCTTCTTCCTCCTGCTGCCGCTGTTCGGCGCCTCGGGGGACCCGGATCTCGAAAGCCTCATGGCCATCCTGAAAGACGGGATCTTTACGGGCGACATGCCGTTCGTCCCCCTGGCCCTGGCCATCGCCTTTGCCTTTTTCCTCTTCGTCGCGGGCACCAACGGCATCGCCGAGACCTGCATTTCCCGGGAAGGCCGCAACGTCTACATCATGAAGTACATCCCCATGTCCTACTCCCGCCAGGTCTGGAGCAAGGTGGGGGCCGGGGTGCTGCTGAGCGTCCTGGGCGCCCTGGTGGGGGTCGTCTTCTTTGTCGTGGTCCTGGCCCCGCCGGCCTGGTTCGTCCTCCTGCTGCTTCTCCTGGTGCCCGGTGCCGTGCTGGTGCCCAATACGACGGGGGTCCTGTTCGACCTCTACTGGCCCAAGGTCCGGTGGGACAACGAGCAGAAGGCCGTCAAGCAGAACATGAACGTGCTGTACGGCATGGCCGTCTCCCTGCTGCTCGCCGGCGGCGCCATCGCCCTGGTGACATCGCTCTCGCCCGGGCTGTTCGTGACAGTCCTGGTCCTGACCCTGGTCCCCCTGGGCCTGTCCGCCGCCGCCGCTGTCGTCGTGACCCGGTTGGCGCCCCGGCTCCTGCGGGACCTGGTGCCCTGAGGCCGGCGGTCCGGCCATCGTCCTGGGGTCCGTAAACCCGGACAGCCGTTGCGCAGTCCGGCAATCTATTGTATTTTGTCAAGGAATGCCAATCGCCGGAAGGCAGGTGAGCCCATGACCGACGCTCCGTTCCTCCAGCAGATCCGTGCCGCCGAGGCCGAAGCGGCCCGTCGGCTGGCCGAAGCCGCCGACGACCGCCGCGCGGAACTGGAAGCCGCCCGGGCCGCCGCCCGGGACCGACTGGCCCAGGTCCGACAGGAGTCGGACGCCGACAGGCGCCATCGCCTGGATGAGGTCCTGCTTCGGATCGTGGTGGCCGAGGAAGAAGCCCGAAAGGCCGTGACCCGTGAGTGCGACGCCCTCCGGAGCGGCACCGTCCATCGGAAGGACGCTGCGGTGCAGGCCGTGGCGGAAAGGATCCGGCAGCTCTGTGTCGATCGTTAGGATGCGCCACCTGACCGTCGCCGGCCTGGCGACGGACAAGGACCCGGTCCTGGACGCCCTGATGCGCCTGGGAGCCGTAGCCATGGAGGACGCCCCCGCGCCATCGTGGGAGGACGTGCGGTCGCATGTCCCCGCAGACGCGCGCGACCATGTCCCCGCGGACGTGCGGTCGCATGTCCCCTCGGACACTCACGAGGAAGTGGAACGCCGCGACGCCCCGGACCTGGGTGCCCGGATCGCCGACCTGGAGTCCGTCCTGCAGCGGCTGGCCCGGCTGGTGGAGGCCTCCCGCCGCCATTCCGGCGAAAAGAAGCCCCTCTTTACCGTCCGGCGCCTGGTCCGGCCCGCCGACCTGGAGGCCGTGGCTGCCGACGAACCCCTGTGGCTCTCCCGCCTGGACGCCTTCGAGCAGGCCGAGGCCCGCCTCCTGGCCCTCCGGGGGCAGCAGTCCCGGCTGGCCATGCTGGCCGACGTCCTGGAACCCTGGCTCTCCCTGTCCTTCGACCCCGCCCTGGAGGCCACCGAATCCACCATCCTGCTGATCGGAACCCTTCCCTCGGGCCCCCGCTTCGAGGCCTTCCTGGCCCAGCTGGCCGAGGACGTCCCCGAACACCACCTGGACCTGGTGTCCCAGGACCCTTCCCGTGTCCGGGTGGTCCTGGCGGTCCATGCCTCCCGGGAGGAATCCGCCCGCTCGCTCCTCAAGGCCTACGGGTTCCATCCGTTGCCGGCCCTGCCCGGCGAGGGGATGCCTGCCCGCCGCCTGGATACCCTCCGGGAGGACCAGGCCCGCCTGGAGGCCGCCATGGCCGCCGTCCGGGAGGAACTGGCCGGGCTGTCCCGGGAGCGGGCCGCCTTCGAGCTGCTCCACGACCACCTGCAGATCCGCCTGGAGCGTCTCCGGGCCGAGGCCCGCCTGCTCTCCACCGACCGGACCTTCGTCCTGGCCGGCTGGGTCCCGGCCCACCTGGCCGACCGGGTGGACGAGGGACTCCGGTCCCGGTTTGTGGTCGCCGTCGGCATCCGGGAGCCCGAGGCCGGGGAGGAGCCGCCCATCCTCCTGCGGAACCGCCGCCTGGTGCGTCCGTATGAGGTGATCACCGAGATGTTCAGCCCGCCGTCCACCGGCGACGCGGACCCCAATCCCGTGATGGCCCCCTTCTACTTCCTGATGTTCGGGATGATGCTCAGCGACGTGGGCTACGGCCTCCTGCTCTGCCTCCTCTGCGGCCTCCTGGTCTGGAAGGTCCGGGTGGAGGGGACCATGCGGAAGATGTGCCTGCTGCTCTTCCAGGGCGGCCTCTCCTCCATCGCCTGGGGCATCCTCTTCGGCTCCTGGTTCGGGGACATCGCCAGCGTCGTCAGCTCCGGCCGGTTCGTGATTCCTCCCCTGCTGTTCAACCCGATGCTGGACCCGGTGCGCCTGATGATCCTGTCCGTCCTCCTGGGCGCCATCCACCTGCTGGTGGGACTGGGGACGAAAGCCTACCTCCTGGTCCTGGCCGGGAAGCCCTGGGACGCCCTTTTCGACGTGGTCTCCTGGATGTTGGTGCTGCTGGGCCTGGGCCTGCTGGCCGTGGGCGGCGTGAT
>JAKPNJ010000178.1 GCA_029548445.1 Bacillota bacterium
ATGGACACCTGGGCGGCGGCCAGCGTAATCAGGGCGTCGTTCCCCTGTCCCAGGTTCACGATGCCGGCGGTGGTTCGGGCCACGGCGGAGCCCATGAGAAACACCCCGAAGAAGTTGAAGACCGCGCCCAGGACGATGGCGTAGCGCGGGGGAAGCACCCGGGTGGAGACCACGGTGGCGATGGCGTTGGGGGAATCGGTCCAGCCGTTGACGAAGATCGAGGCGCAGACCAACAGAACCACGAGGGCGACGGCAAAAGCCATGGGCGGTATCCTTTCCAGGAAATCGGTCGGAGGCCGTCGGCGTCCGCGATCCGGAGCCAGGGCGGTCCTCCTCGAGTATACCAAACGAAACCCCCTGTCATGCAGGGATAGGGAGAGTGGACAGGTCTTTTTCAGCCCATGCGATTTGGACGTACACAATGGACGTATCATGGGATACGTCCATTGCGTACGCGAAAAGTACATGGGATTCACAATGACATATGGCGCGACGCGGTTACTCGTCCGGATTCTCCATGATTCCCAGGAAAATCGGGATGCCGGACTCGATGTCCAGGATCCCGTAGAGGAACGGCCGATCGACGTCCAGGACGATCTCGGCCGGCCCGGGGGCGGTCTTGCTGATCTCCACCAGGGTGGCGGCGGCGGCCTCGGTGCCGGTTTCATTGATGGCGCAGAAGGTCTTGTGCTTGATTTCGCTGATGAAGAGGTCCCGGGACCGTTCGGGCGTCATGCGGGAGAAGTCGGCGCCGGCCCCGAAGGCGACGCCCATCCCCAGCCGGTCCATTTCGTCCAGGAGGCTATCGCTGTAGGCGGTCTCGAACTGGGGCAGGGAGAGGTCGACGCCGGTGGTCCGGGCGGAGGCCAGCAGGGAGGCGAGCCAGGTCCCCGAGGCGGTGCCCGCCAGTTGCCGGGGATCCTGCCCGTCCGGCGGCAGCAGGGCCAGGAAGGCGAAGCGGGGATCCTCGTAGTCCAGCAGGACGCCCCGGGCCCCGTCCAGTTCCACGAAGGCCATGGGGCCGGTATGGTGCATGAAGGGGACAGTCACGCTGCCGGCGGGGGCCGCGAAGGAACCGTCGGCCGTATAGTTCTTGATGAACGGGGTCTTCCAGTCGGCCTTGAAGTGGATGGCGTTGACCAGGTACATGACGGCGGCGGGCCCGATCCGCTCGAGGATTTTGTCGATCTTGCCCCGGGTTGCGTCCAGGACCCAGCCGTTGATGGTGTCCAGGGCCTCCTGCTTTGAGAAGTCCAGGGCCCGGGCCCCGGCGGCGAAGAAGTCGGCGTTGGCCTGGAGGAACGCCGGGTCGGCGACGAAGCCCTCCCGGAGCCAGATGGAGTTGGCGATGGTCATGACGGGATCCGCTTCCGTGCGGCCTATCCGGGTCATCCAGTCGCGACAGGCGGCGTCAAGGGCTTCCACCGTCAAGTCGTCGGAGGCCAGGGCCGCCAGCATGGCCTCCCGGGTGGTACCATCCGCCCCGTTCAGGGTCATGGCCAGGGCCAGGTAGATGGAGGCGGGGGAGACAAGGAGATTGCCTTCATTGGCGGTGGATTCCCGCAGGATGTTCCAGGAAAAAGTCCGCAAGGCATCGGCAAAGGCGGCGGGCGGGGCCTCCGGCGTCCCGGGCCATTCGGCGGCCTCGACCCCGGCCATGAGGTCGAGGGAGACGGCGCCGGAAC
>JAKPNJ010000196.1 GCA_029548445.1 Bacillota bacterium
ACGCGGCCCGGATAACAAGGAGGATGGAACCATGAAACTTGGCGTATTTGCGGTCCTGCTGTCCGGAAAGAGCCTGGCCGAGGCCCTGGCCTACCTGAAAGAAGCGGGGGTCCGGGCTGTGGAAATCGGAACCGGCGCCTACCCTGGAAAGGCCCATGCGGATCCTGCGGCGCTCCTTGCGGATCCCGCGGCCCTGGCGGCCTTCCGGGAGACCATTGCGGCCTCCGGCCTCGAAATCAGCGCCCTCAGCTGCCACGGGAATCCCGTCCACCCGCAGAAAGCCGTCGCCGACGGGTTCCACCGGGACTTCGAGAATACCGTCCTATTGGCGGAAGCCCTCGGCATCCGCCGGGTCATTACCTTCTCCGGCTGCCCCGGCGACTCCCCGTCCTCCCTGTATCCCAACTGGGTGACCTGCCCCTGGCCCGACGACTTCGGGAAGATCCTCGAGTACCAGTGGAACGACGTGCTGATTCCCTACTGGAAGAAGGCCGCGGCCTTCGCCGCCGCCCACGGCGTGGACCGGATCTGCCTCGAGATGCATCCCGGCTTCTGCGTCTACAACACCGAGACGCTCCTCCGCCTCCGGGCCGCGGTCGGCGACGCCATCGGCGCCAATTTCGATCCCAGCCATCTCTTTTGGCAGGGGATGGACCCCGTCGCGGCCATCCGGGCCCTGGGCCCCGCCATTTACCATTTCCACGCCAAGGACTGCCGGATCGACCCGGCCAACACCGCCCGGAACGGTGTCCTGGACACAAAGCATTACGGTGACGAGCTCCACCGGTCCTGGATCTTCCGGACGGTGGGCTATGGCCATGACGTCCAGACCTGGAAAGACATCTTCAGCGAGCTGCGGCTGGCCGGGTACGACGACGTGGTCAGCATCGAGCACGAGGACAGCCTGATGTCCGTCTGGGAGGGACTGGGCAAGGCCATCGCCTTCCTCAAGGATGTCATGATGTTCGAGGACCGGGGCGGCATGTGGTGGGCCTGACGAAGGCGGAGCCCGAAGGGGGAATCGAAATGGAAACCGTACGGTTCGGACTGGTCGGCTACAAGTTCATGGGCAAGGCCCACAGCAACGCCCTGGCTCGCATCGGCATGTTCATGTCCCCGGACTTCGGCGTGGAGCGCCGGGTCCTGTGCGGCCGGGACCCGAAGGGCCTTGCGGACGCCGTCGCCCGCTTCGGGTGGACGGAAGGGGAGACGGACTGGCGCAGGATGGTGGCGCGGGACGACCTGGACGCCGTTGACATCACGGCCCCCAGCGACGCCCATGCCGTCATTGCCCTGGAGGCGGCCGCCCATGGGAAGCACCTGTTCTGCGAAAAACCGCTGGCCCTGACCCTGGCCGACGGACGGGCCATGCTGGAAGCCGCGGAACGCCACGGCGTCCGCCACCAGATCGGGTTCAACTTCCGGTTTGCCCCCGCGGTTCAGCTGGCAAAACGGCTCATCGACCAGGGACGCATCGGCCGCATCTTCCATTTTCGGGGCCTGTATCTCCAGGACTGGATCATCGACCCGTCCTTCCCGCGGGTCTGGCGCCTCGACAAGGCGGTGGCGGGATCCGGGTCCCATGGGGACCTGGGTGCCCACATCATCGACCTGGCCCGGTTCCTGGTGGGAGAGCCCGCCCGGGTCATCGGCATGAACCGGACTTTCGTGACCGAGCGGCCCCTGGTGGAGGAGATGACCGGCCTGTCCGGCCGGGCGGCGGCCGACGCCCCCATGGGCAAGGTAGAGGTCGACGACGCCACCCTGTTCCTTGCGGAATTCGACAACGGGGCCCTGGGGTCCTTCGAGGCCACCCGCTTCGCCCAGGGACACCGGAACGCCATGTCCTTCGAGATCAACGGCAGCCTGGGCAGCCTGCGGTTCGACGTGGAGCGGATCAACGAGCTCCAGTTCTTCGACGCAGCCGACGGGGAAGGAACCCAGGGGTTCCGGACCATCCAGTGCACCGAGGGCGGACACCCCTATATGTCCGCCTGGTGGCCCGCCGGCCATCCCATCGGCTACGAGCACACCTTCGTCCACGAGCTGTATGAATTCTGCCGTTCCATCGTTCACGGCCGGCCGGCCTCTCCCGGCTTCGGGGAGGGTGTGGCCTGTTCCCGGGTGCTGGAAGCCGTGGACCTGTCGATTCAAAGGAAGGCCTGGGTGGAGGTGGCCGGGCTCTGACCCGGAGGCCCGGAAACCGCCGGAATCGGGGCCGGAAAGAGCCCCGCCGGTGTCTTGTGTTTTGCGGGGATCCACGGTATAATCGGCTCTGCGTCGGAAATTCCGGCGTCGGATGCCCTGCCCCGGTGGCCTAATGGATAAGGCGACAGTTTCCGGAGCTGTTGATATGGGTTCGATTCCTGTCCGGGGCGCCAGACAAGGCCTGCCGACTTCCCGTCGGCGGGTCTTTCTCTATTTTTCGGGCCAGGCGGGACGGTTTCCGGTACCATTCGTTTCGGCGGGCGCCCATCCCGGGGACTAGACTGGAGGTGGTCATCCGGAATCGGAAACGGGGCGAGGGAGTCCCGGTCGACGGGAGAGAGGGTGTGCGGACCATGGATCCCATCCAGATTCTCATGGAAGAACATGCGATCCTGAACATGGCGTTGGATGGTACGGACCGGTACGTGGCGGCCATGCGCCGGGGCGGGGCATGCGACGCAGCCTTTGTCCGCCGCATGCTGGTGTTGATGCGGGGATTTGCGTCGGCCTGCCACCAGCGCAAGGAGGAGCAGGCCCTGTATCCTGTTCTTGTGGAATTCCAGGGGCCTGGTGTCCGGGAAGCCGTGGAGACCCTGGCTGGCGAGCATGCGGATGTCCGTGACCTGCTTCGGATCCTGGAGGAAGACCTGGATGAAGCCGAAAAGGGTGAAAGCGGCTGCGTCCAGGCCATGACCGAAACCTTGTCGGCCTATTCCAGTCTCATGCGGGCCCACCTCGCCCGGGAGGAACGGATGGTGTATCCACTGGTCCGCCGCCTTCCCGGCCGTCGCCAGGATGAGATCATTCGCCGGTTCGCGAACATCGAGGAGGACATGCCGAAGGGCAGCCACGAAACGTATTACCAGATCGCCAGGGACCTGGCCGGGGACCTCCATGGCGCTGACAACTGAACGGGCGGGCCTCAAGGGACGCCGGCTGCCCGTCCGTCGCCGGCAGCGGTGGCCATGGCTCCTGTTGCTTGTGCTTCCCCTGGTCCTTGCGGCTGCCTTTGCCTTCTATGTGTCCGATCCGTACCCGGCCCACCCCGAGGCCCTGACGGCCCTGGAAGGGAACGAGTCGGTCCGGGTCGTCGACCGGCAGGACCATATCCTGTTCCGGCCCCTGTCCGCCGGGGAGACCCCGCCGGTCAGGGGAATCATCCTGTACCCGGGCGGCAAGGTGAAGACCGAGGCCTATGCGGCCCTGGCCCTGGCCCTGGCGGAGAAAGGCCTCGATGTCTACCTGGTCCGGATGCCCTTCCAGCTGGCGGTCCTCGATCCGCTCCGGGCAGGCCGCATCCTGGATCTGCCGGAATCCGAACGGTCACCGAACCTCGCCATCGCCGGGCACTCCCTGGGGGGCGCCATGGCGGTCCGGGCGGTCCGGGCCCACCCGGACGACCTGGACGAGATCATCTTCCTGGGGTCCTACTCCGACCTGGACATCCGGACCCTTCCCGTCCGGGTCCTGTCCATTGGAGCCAGTGAGGACGGCCTGTCGACCCCGGCGAAAATCCTGTCCTACCGGGAGAACCTGCCCCCCGACGCGCGCCTGGTGACCCTGCCGGGCGGGAACCACGCCGGGTTCGGCCGATACGGTCCCCAATCCGGGGACGGCACCGCGGTCCTGTCCCCGGAGGAACAGCAGCGGCTGGTCGTGGAGGCCATCCTGTCGTTCCTTGCGGAAGCGGACACCTGATTCCATCCGGCCGAACGGGCCGAGGACAGAAAGAACCCCGACCGATGGGCCGGGGTTCCGTTTATCAATAGGGACAGGAAGCTGACGCCGGTTCCCGGATCAGCCGGCCCCACCGTTCTTCTTCCGTCCTAGGGCCTTTCCCTTGCCGTTGGCGGTCGCTCCCTCCGATTCGTCCCCTGCGTCGGCCGTCTCGTCCCCGGCGGGCTTCCTGGCTTCCCGGAGTGCTTTCATCAGGTCCTGGTGGGGCAGTTCGCCATAGGCGGCGAGGATCTCGTCCCGCGTCTTCCCGGTCCATTCCGCCAGCTTGTCCATTTGGCGCAGGTGTCCGGGGGGGATGCCCAGGTCCCGGGCCGCACGGATCTGGTCATGGGCCTTGCGGGCCTGGTCGGACGCCGATTCGGGAAGCTCTTCCGGAAGGCCTCCCTCCGGGTCTTCCGAGTCCTCCGGGTCTTCCTGTTCCTCCTGTTCTTCTTCCTGCCCTTCCTCCTGGCCGGGTCCTTCCGTCAGCACCGGGGGATCCTCCCCTTCGGGCGGGTCCATCTCCAGGCTGTCGGCAAGGAGGGCGCCCATGGGAAGCATGAGAACCAGGGCGATCATCAGGGCGAGAAGGGAAGTCCGTTTCGTCCGCATGGCCATCGACATCCTTTCAAGTGGGTTCGACAGGTCTGATATGATAGGATTCGATTGAAGGGATCGGAAAAAGGGGGACGACGCATGCCCGGCAACCGGGGAATCCTGCGAACCAGGCGGGGCCTGCAGGTCCTGCTGGCGGCGGCCTGCCTGCCGGTCCTGGCCGGCTGCGGTGCTTCTGTCCAGGCCAACCGGGACCTTTTCGCCATGGACGCCATATGCATGCTCCAGGCCTACGGCCCCGGTGCCCGGGAATCCCTGGACCGTGTGGCGGCGCGCATCGTGGAGCTGGAGGAAGCGCTGACCTCCCGCCGGCCGGATTCCGGATTCGCGGCTGTCAGCCAGGCAGCCGGGACAGCGCCCGCCGTCCTGACCGACGACCAGTCCCGCGTCCTGGAAGCGGCCCTGTCGGTGGCCGCCCTGTCGGACGGCGCCCTGGACCCCACCATCGGGCCGCTTTCGACGTTGTGGGGCATCGGGACCGGCCGGGAGGCAATCCCGGACGAAGCGGCATTGGATGCCGCTCGAGAGCTGGTGGACTGGCGGGCCCTCGAACTCGTCCCGGCGGATCCGGATACCGGAGACCCCGCCACCGCCCGGCTGCCGAAGGCCGGGATGGCCCTGGACCTGGGCGCCGTAGCCAAGGGATATGTATCCGGCGAGGCGATCCGAATGCTTCGGGCGGACGGCATTCACGGCGCCCTCCTGTCCCTGGGGGGCAATGTGGCGACCTTCGGCACCAAGCCGGATGGAAGCCGTTTCCGGATCGGCCTGCGGGATCCGGATGGCGAGGACACGGACTACCTGGCCATTCTCGACGCTCCGGGCGAGGCGTGGTATATTGTCGTATCCGGGGATTACGAGCGCTACTTCGTCCGGGACGGCGTCCGGTACCACCACCTGCTCTCCCCCGACACCGGCTTCCCCGCCCGAACCGGTCTTCGGGCCGTGGCCGTGGTTGCAGGGGACGGCGCCCTGGCCGATGCCCTGTCCACGGCGCTATTCGTTCTCGGCCTGGATCGGGGCCTGGCTCTCTGGCGCGAGGCGGGCGGATTCGAGGCCGTCTTCGTGACAGACGATCGGCGGCTGGTTGCGACCTCGGGCCTCCGACCCTCGTTTCGCTTCCTTGGAAAGGAAGGGTACCGGCTGATATGGGAAGAACCCGCGCCATGACGCGACGCCGCTCGCCCCGCGATCCGGCAGACGGAACTGTCCGGGCCGTTTCCGAGCGTCCCCGTTTCGGGGATGCCCTGGTATTGGCGGCGATCCTCCTGGCCATCGGCCTCCTCTGGTGGTCCTATGCCCGGGCGGTACCCCACGGAGACGCCATCGCCCGGATTACGCAAAACGGTGTGACGATCCGGGAAATCGTCCTGTCCCGGGTCCAGGCACCCGAGACCTGGGAGATTGCCTCCGGGGAGTACCAGTACCATATCCGGATCGAGCCCGGCCGGATCCGGTTCGAATCCGCCGACTGCCCGGACCAGGTGTGTGTCCAGTCCGGTTGGATGGACCGACCTGGCCATATGGCGGCCTGTGTGCCGGGCCGGCTGCTGATCCGAATCGACGGGGAGGGAGGGGACGTGGATGTCATCACCCGCTGACTCCCGCGCCGCCACCCGGCGGATCGCCCTGGACGGCCTGCTGGTGGCCGTGGCCCTGGTCCTGTCCATCGTGGAGCGGTGGATCCCCCTGGAGCTCCTGGTCCCGGTCCCCGGCATCAAGCTGGGGCTGGCCAATGTGGCGACCCTGTTCGCCCTCTTCCGTCTTCCCCTGATGGATACGGTCCTCCTCGTCCTGGTCCGGAGCCTGCTCCTGGGGGCCATCACCGGCCCCACCAGCATGCTCTTTTCCCTGACCGGCGGCTTGCTGGCCCTGCTGGCCATGCGGCTTCTCCGGCCTCTCCACGGGCGGGTCCTCTCCCTGTACGGCATCAGCATGGCCGGTGCCGCGGCCCACAACACGGGCCAGGTGGCCGTGGCCTCCCTTCTCCTTGGCAATGCGGGCCTCCTGTCGGTCTATCTCCCAATGCTGTTGCTGGTGGGCATCGGGACCGGCATCCTGACCGGTGCCGCCGCCATCCCGGTCCTGCGGCGGCTGCGGGCGCCCCAGCCGCCGTTTCCCTGGGAACCCTGATGACATTTCGGATTATTGTGGTACAATCATGTTGGCTCTAACGGCGCCGGGTTTTGCATCCGGAGGCCGGGAGGAAACAGCGAGAGTACAAGGAGGAACGGTACGCATGTTCAAGAAGATCCTGATCGTGACCCTGGTTGCCCTGCTCCTGGCGGGCTGCGCATCCGCCGCTTCGTTCAAGATGGGTCTCGGCCACACTGTGTCCATCGCCAAGTCCAAGGACGCGACGGCGGAAGCCGAGGGCACTGCCCAGGTCGATACCGTGATGGCCGCTGTGGCCGTAGACGGCAATGGCAAGATCCTGTCCGTGCTGATCGACAATGCCCAGGTCCGCGTCAAGTTCGACGCCGCCGGCAAGGTGACGTCCGACCTGGCCGCCCTGCCCAAGACCAAGAAGGAACTCGGAGATCAGTACGGCATGCTCGCCCAGTCCCAGATCGGCAAGGAATGGTACCAGCAGATCGAGGAACTCGAGAAGTGGATGACCGGAAAGACCCTCGCCGAAGTGAAGGCCATGAAAACCTACCAGAAGGACGACTCCCATCCCTCCGTTCCGGACGAGGCCGACCTGAAGACCAAGGTCACCATCTCGGTCGAGAGCTACGTCTTCGCCGTGGAGGAAGCCATCAACTCCGCCAAGTAATGCGGCTTCCGACCCCGAACCCCGCCCGATGCCCTCCGTCCCTTCCCGGGACGGAGGGTTTTTTTCAGGTCGGCGGCCTGCTATACTGAATCCCGGCGTCGCCAACCTGTGGAACAATCCCGGACACGCCAGGGTGTCGGCGAACGGGGATCCCAACCGGAGCGGGAGAGAAAAGGAAGATGCATCGACAGGCCTTGCCCTGCGGACAGGACATGGACCCCGGCGGATCCGGGGCCGACTGCGTTGTTCCGGGCGTCCTTGTGGCCCCGGGTATCCGGAGTGTCCGGGGAACGCGGAAGGGACCGGCAATCCTCCTGGCCCTGGCGATCTCCCTTGCGGTCCTCCTGGCTTCGACCGGCTGCGACGGCGGGGCGAATCCCGGCGGCTACAGCCGCTATAGCTACGAGTTCTACGGCACCTTCGACACGGTCATCCAGTTCCTGGGGTATGCCCAGTCCGCCGAGGCGTTCGAGACATACGGGCAACAGGGTGAAGCCCGCTTCCAGGAACTCCATCGCCTGTTCAATCGCTACGAGTCCTATGAAGGCGTCAACAACATCAAAACCATCAACGACAACGCCGGCATCGCCCCGGTGGCGGTGGCCCCCGAAATCCTGGACCTGCTGGAAATGAGCCGCGAATGGAGCGGCAAGGTCGGGGGCGTGGTGGATGTGACCCTGGGCCCGGTGCTGGAGGTCTGGCACCGGTATCGGGAGGAAGGGCTGGCGGACCCCGCCGCGGCCCGGGTTCCGACCCGGGACGAACTGGAGGAGGCGCTGTCCCTGACCGGCTTGTCCGACCTGGTCATCGACCGGGAAGCCGGTACTGTCTTCCTGAAGAGGAAAGGCATGTCCCTGGACGTGGGCGCCATGGCCAAGGGCGTGGCCTGTGCCATTGTGGCACGGGAACTGCGGGAAGCCGGCCTGGACTCGGTGATCGTCAGCAGCGGCAGCAGCGTGGCGGTGGTGGGACAGCCCCGGGACGGGATCCGGACCTCCTTCGGCATCGGGATCCAGAATCCCGACGGGAACGTCAACGACGAAGACGAGGCCTCCCTGGACATCATTTTCGTCCATGACAAATCCATCGGCACCAGCGGCGACTACCAGCGCTACTATACCGTGGAAGGCGTCCGGTACCACCATCTCGTGGATCCGGCCACCCTGTTCCCGGCCGACCACGTCCGGGCCGTGACGGTCCTGTATCCCGACGCCGGGATCGGCGACCTCCTGTCCACCGCCCTGTTCCTCCTGCCGCTGGCGGAGGGGCAGGCCCTGTGCCGGTCGATCCCCGGGCTGGAGGCGGTGTGGGTTCTGAAAGACGGGACCCTGCTGGCCACCGACGGCATGAAGATACGGATGAAGCAGCTGGGGGGCGCCACGTCCCAGGCGGACTATGATGCGGAGGCGTCCCCGACGCCATGAACGCGGACCAGGAGGAAACGCCCATGGACCAGCCTGGGAATGATCGGGAAATCGGCCCCGTCGACTCCACTGCCCCTGCAACCTCGGCCCCACCGGCCCGAAAGCGGGATCACCCCCTGGTGTACCTGCTGTATCTGGACCTGGTGCTGCCGGTCCTGCTATACCTCGTGGCCTGGATCACCCAGGCCGGATTCCCCGCCCGCCTGTTCCACGCCTACGGCCTGTACCTGGTCAGCCCGGCGTTCGTGACGGCCGACGGCCTGTGGACAGTGCAGAACGGCATCGGCATCGGGGGTCTCGTCCTCCACGGGGTCGCCATCGCCTGGTCCCTCCAGCTCGGGCGGAAATGGGAGGCCCTGGCCTCCGCCGTCCTGCTGGCGC
>JAKPNJ010000200.1 GCA_029548445.1 Bacillota bacterium
GCCGCCCTGATCCTGAACGGCCGGATCGAGACCACCGAGGCCCGCGCCAAGGAGGTCCGCCGGATCGCCGAGAAGCTGATTACCGGGGCCATTCGGGAGAAGGACAGCTTTACGACCAGGACCATGACCGTCTCCCGGGCCAAGCTCGATTCCAAGGGCCGGAAGGTCCTGACCCCCAAGACGGCCAAGGACGGCAAGCGGAAATACGATGTCGTCTCCCGCGAAACCAAGACCGAGCTGGTCCAGGTGGACAGCCCGGCCCGCCTGGCTGTCCGCCGGGCCGCCATCCGCTGGCTGCCCAAGGCCCATGACGCGGAAGGCGCCGCGGTCAATCCCGTGGACCACCTGTTCGACACGGTGGCGCCCAAGTACGCCGACCGGCATGGCGGCTACACCCGCATCGTGAAGCTCGGCAACCGCCTGGGCGACGCCGCGGAAATGGTGATCCTGGAGCTCGTGTGACCGGCCAGGTCCCGCTGTCCCGACAGCCGCGGATTCCATTCCGGATTCCCGGCCCGGGACCGGTCCCCGGTTTGTCCATCGGCACATGACCCAACCGGGGACGGGCGGCCAAAGCCCGTCCCTTTTCCATCCGGGAGGTATCGATCGTGTCCGCAGCGGCGAGGGATCCGGCATGACGGAACAACCCCGCGACCGGGACCCCGAAGGGACGTCCCCTCCCTCGATCCGGACCGACCGGGTCCGGTTTTTCTACCATCGCCTGGACCGGCCGCCGCTCCTGGCGGTGGACCATGTGTCCCTGTCCGTCGAACCCGGCACCCACCTGGCCATCCTGGGACGCAACGGCTCCGGCAAGTCAACCCTGGCCCGGCTGTTCAACGCCCTGGAACTGCCATCGGAGGGCGAGGTCTCCATCGAGGGGCTGCCCACCGATCGCCAGGACCTGGTCATGGAAATCCGGCGCCGCTGCGGCATGGTCTTCCAGAATCCCGACAACCAGATCATCGGCACCACGGTGGAGGAAGAAGTGGCCTTCGGGCCGGAAAACCTGGGCATGCCCAGGGAGGCCATGCGAGAGGCAGTGGACCAGGCCCTGTCCTTCGTGGCCCTGTCCGAGCTTCGCCACCGGGCCCCCCACACCCTGTCGGGCGGGCAGAAGCAGAAGCTGGCCCTCGCCGGCGTCCTGGCCATGCACACCCGGATTCTCGTCCTGGACGAGGCCACCTCCATGCTGGATCCCCACAGCCGGCAGGACCTGATGGCCCTGATCGGCACCCTCTCCCGGGAATGGGGCATGACTGTCGTGAACATCACCCACCACATGGATGAAGCTGTCCAGGCAGACCGGGTGGTGATCCTGTCCCGGGGACGGGTCCTGTCGGAAGGCACTCCCGCGGAGGTCTTCGACCAGGTCGGCCGTATCCAGCAGGAAGGACTCGACGTGCCGCCCCACACGGAAATCGCATACCGGGTGGCCCGGCGGCTGTCCTGCGGACTGACCCCCGGCTCCTCCGTGACCCAGGAAGGGGCCGCGGACGAAGTGGTGCGGATCCTCAGGGAGAGCACCTGCCCCCGGCTGGCCCCGGACGGGACGTCTACGCCCCGGAAATCCTACGGATTCGACCGGTTCGCCCGGACGGTCCCCCTGTCGCCGGACGCGCCGACGGTCATCGAGGTTCGGGACCTGAGCCATACCTACCTGCCCGGAACTCCCTTCGAAACACGGGCGCTGGAACAGATTTCCTTCTCGGTCCGGAAGGGAGAGCTCCTGGGCATTATCGGGCACAGCGGCTCCGGCAAGTCGACCCTGGTCCAGCACCTCAACGGCCTGATCCGGCCGGGGGCGGGCGCGGTTCGGGTCCTCGGGATGGACGCCTCCCGGGGCGCCGATCTTCGCCGGCTCCGACACAAGGTGGGCCTGCTGTTCCAGTATCCCGAGCACCAGCTGTTCGAGGAGACCGTGGCCCGGGACATCGCCTTCGGCCCCGGCCGCATGGGCCTGCCGGAGGGGGAGATCCGCCGGCGGGTGGCGGACGCGGCGGAGGTCGTGGGCCTGAGCGACGACGAACTGGCCAAGTCCCCCTTCGAGCTGTCCGGCGGACAGCGGCGCCGGGCGGCCATCGCCGGCGTCCTGGCCATGGAGCCGGAGATCCTGATCCTGGACGAGCCCGCGGCCGGACTCGACCCGGCCGGCCGGGACGAGATCCTGGGGTACGCGGCCCGGCTCCGGGACCAGGGCGTAACCGTGATCCTGGTCTCCCACAGCATGGAAGACATCGCCCGGCTGTCCGACCGGATCCTGGTGATGTCCGACGGACGCCTCATCGCGTCCGGCACCCCGGAACAGGTTTATGCCGATGCGGCGCCGCTGGAATCCGTCGGCCTGGCCCAGCCGGCTGCCACCCGGTTCCTGGTCCGGCTTTCCCGGTCCCTGCCCGGTCTCCGGACCGACCGGCACACCCCCGGCGGGGCGGTGGACGCCGTCCTCGAGTGGCACCGGCGCCAGGGCCTCCGCCCGGAGGTGGGCCCATGATGAAGGACATCACCCTGGGCCGCTACTATCCCGGCGAATCCCCGCTGCACCGGGCCGACCCCCGTCTCAAGATCCTGCTCTCCCTCCTGTGGATGGTGGTGGTGTTCACACTCCAGCGCCCTGCCGGGTTCGCGGCCTTTGCCCTGATCCTGGCGGCGGCCCTGGTCCTGTCCCGGATCCCGCCCATCCAGGTTTTCCGGAGCCTGAAACCCGTTCTCTTCATTCTCCTGTTCGCCTTCGTCCTGAGCGCCCTCACGGCGCCCGGCACGCCCCTCTTCGTCCTGGGCCCGGTCCGGCCCACCGCGGAGGGCGTCGCCGCCGGCACGAAGATGGCCCTGCGCCTGGTCTACCTGATCCTGACCACCACCCTGATGCTGACCCTGACCACCACCCCGATCCTGGTGGCCGACGCCATGGAGTCGCTGCTGAAGCCCCTGGAACGGCTTCGCTTCCCCGCCCATGACCTGGCCATGATGATGTCCATCGCCCTCCGTTTCGTTCCCACCCTGGTGGAGGAAACCGACAAGATCATGAAGGCCCAGTCGTCCCGGGGAGCCGACTACGACACGGGAGGCGCCATCCGTCGGGCCCGGGGCATGGTGTCGGTCCTGGTACCGCTGTTCGTCAGCGCCTTCCGCCGGGCCGAGGACCTGGCGGTGGCCATGGAAGCCCGGTGCTACCAGGGGGGCGTGGGCCGGACCCGGCTGCGGGTCATGCGCTTCACCGCCCAGGACGGGGTCATGCTGGCGGTGTCGCTGGTCCTGGCCGCCGGCGCCGTGCTGGCGGACCGCCTGATCCGTTGACGGAATCGGGAGATCGGGTATGCTGTAATTAACTGACAAGGAGGGCGTCCCATGCCGTACACCATCGGAATCGACCTGGGCGGAACCAACATCAAGGCCGGCGTCGTGGATCCGGAAGGCCGGATCCTCTGCCGGGAAAGCATCAAGACCCGGGCGGAGCGCAAGGCCGTCGAGATCGTCCGGGACATGGGATTCCTGGCGCAGAAGGTGATCGCCCAGGCCGGCATCGCCCAGGCAGACGTGGCCGCCATTGGCATCGGCTCTCCCGGAACGCCGGACAACGAAACCGGCATCCTGGTCTATACCAATAACCTCCCCTTCGCCAATGTGCCCATGCGGGCCGAGATCCGGCGGATCCTCGACCTCCCGGTCTTCATCGAGAATGACGCCAATTGTGCGGCCCTGGCGGAACACGTGTCCGGCGGCGCCGTCGGGACCCGCCACTCCGTGACCGTGACCCTGGGGACCGGCGTGGGGGGCGG
>JAKPNJ010000201.1 GCA_029548445.1 Bacillota bacterium
GGCGTGGGCCAGGAGGAGGGTGCCGGGCAGGGACCGGAGGTCCAGGAGGTGGGCGCTCCGGGTCCTGCAGGAGAGCTCCGCGGAACGGCCCGGGTGGCGTCGGCCGGCCATTCGGCCGACCGATCGGCCGGAAGGCCCGCGATCCCCGTCGCCGGTGGACGGCCGCTGGCGGACGGGCGGCTCGTACCCGTCCGGTTCCGGCGACCCATGCCGCTTCATGTGTCCCGCCCTCCGAAGCGCACTGTCCCGTCCATGGTCCCGTCGCCCGCCGGCCCGGTTACCGAAGGAAAAGGGACAGCCAGGCATCCGCCAGGCGGCGGATGGGTTCGTGGAAGAGGAGATCGGCCAGGGCTCCCAAGGCCAGGAAAGGCCCGAAGGGCAGGGTATCGTCGGGTTCCCCGTCCTCATCCGCCGATGCTTCCGTATCGCCGGGCGCATCGCCTTCGCCTTCGTCGTCGTCCGTCTCCCGGGCCAGCCTCCGGTACTTGCGGACCAGCATGGGCAACGCCAGGGCTGCGGCGGCCAGGAAGGCGATCATCAGGGCGGTCAGGATTCCCGGAAACCCGGTCAGGAACCCACAGGCCGCCACCAGCTTCACATCGCCCATGCCCATGGCCTCGTCCCGCCGCAGGATCCGGGACCCGGCCCAGCCGGCCAGGAACAGCAGCAGGCCGGCCCCCAGGCCGGCCCCCAGCCGGACCAGCAGCGAAACCAGCAGCGACCGGATCCCGCCGGTCGCGGCATCGGCCGCCAGCAGGGGAATGGCCGCCGGGATCGACAGGACCACCAGCTGGTCCGGCAGGATCCGGGTCTGGACATCGGCCACGAACAGCAGCGACAGGGGCAGGAAGGCCAGGACACAGGCCAGGGAGGCGGCGGACAGGCCGTCATGGAGAAGGGCGGACAGCCCGAAGACCAGGGCGCCGGCCAGGACCAGCAGCAAGCCCCCGGGCATCGATCGGAGCCGGGGGGAGGGGAGGGGCGGCAGGGATCCGGGAACGTAGTCATAGTCCCGGAGCCAGGGCTCCGGGATCCGCTCGTAGGCCCCTCGCAGCAGGAAGCCGGCCAGGGCGCCGGCGGCGGCGAAGAGCACGGTCTCCAGGAAAGGCATGAAACGGATCGCCCCTTTCCCAACCTCGGAAGAATCGGATACAATACTATCTGATATTGTACACGATGCCTCCCCCTTTGCGGCGAAAGGAGCGGTGCGGCATGGGAACCGGATCCGTCCGTCGGCCTCCCCCCGGGGATCCCGACGATCCCGCCCCGGACCAGGAAGAGACATCGGGAGCCTTCCAGGATACCCGGACCGCCAAGTGCTTCCGGATGCTCCGGGTCCTGGCCGAAGCCGGGCCCCTGGAGAAGCGGCGGCGGGAGGGCGCTCCCTGCCTCGACCGAACAGCCCTGGCCCGGACCTCGGCCCTGACCCTCCGGAGCACCGACGCCATCCTCTCCTTCCTTCGGCACCTGGAATTCGAGATCGGCCTCGACGAGAAATACGGCTACCACCTGGTCCGGGGCCCCGTGCCGACCTTCCTGCCCCACCTGGCCGCCGAGGACAATCTCCGCCACCTGGAACGCCTCCTCCACTACCTGGAGTCCCACCCGGAGTCCACCCTCGAGACTCCCTCCTGGATCGCGCTGCTGCGGGAGATCCTCGCCCGGAGCCGTTCCCAGAAGGAGAAGGTGGCGGGTCATGCCTACCAGGAGGCCATGGTGGACGACGCCGGCCGCCTGTACCGGGTGGACGAGCCCGAGATCCTGTATCTCAGCGTCCATCGCCCCGCCCCCGACGCCATCACGCGATCCCGGATCGACCAGCTGGTCCGGGCCATCCAGTCCCGGACCCGGGTGCGCATGAAATATGTGGACCGAAAGGGTCGCTGCGAATGGATCCAGGTGGACCCCCATTTCGTGTTCTTCCGGGAAGGCACCTACTACCTGGCCGGCGTCCAGGTGGAGGGCGGTTCCGGCCCCCTGGCCCGTCCCCGCTTCAAACCCTTTACGATTACCCGGGAACGCTGCCTGTCCCTGGACCTGCTCCACGGCCGAACCTTCCAGGTCCGGCCTGAAAACACCCCGGAAAAGCGCCTCTCCGCCACCGGCATCCGCGGATCCCGCCACGCCGCCCTGGAGGCCGAGATCGACATCTTCGGCCAGCACACCTACAACGTCTGCGAGATGCAGCACGGGGAGACCTCCGGCTGCGAGTGGATCTGCCGGGACCCCGGCGCCCAGCACCTGCGGATCCGGGCCGTCTTCGGCAGCGAGTACGACCTGGTTCGGTTCATCCTCTCTTTCGGGCAATATGCCGAGGTCCGGAAACCCGAGCGGATCCGGAAGATGGTACAGGAGAACATCCGGGGCATGCAGGCCCGCTACGGGCCGATGGAAGGAAAGGAGCGGTCGGATGGTCCGTGAACGGCTTCCCCTGTCGAAGCAGGTCGCCTTCAGCATCGGCCAGCTGGGCTGGTCCATGCTGGGAGGCCTCATCTCCTCCTGGCTGGTCTATTTCTACCAGCCGACGGAGGACGCCGGCATCCGGATCATGGTCCCCCAGGGCCGGGTCATCCTGGGCCTCCTGACCGTCGTCGGCCTCATCACCGCCATCGGCCGGGTCTTCGACGCGGTTACGGATCCCTGGATCGCCTCCCTCAGCGACCGGCTCCGCCACCCCCGGGGCCGCCGGATCCCCTTCCTGCGGACCGCCGCCGTGCCCTTCGCCCTGCTGACCGCCCTGGTCTTCTGGGCCCCCTTCCCCGGGGCCGGCCTGGCCAACGCCACCTGGCTCCTCCTGGCGCTGCTTGGCTTCTACCTCCTCATGACCGCCTACTGCACGCCCTTCAATGCCCTGATCCCGGAGTTGGGCCATACCGCCGGGGACCGCCTCAACATCTCCACCTACATCTCCCTGACCTTTATCGTCGGCACCGCTGCCGCCTACGTGGCCCCCGTCTTCTGGGGCGCCCTGGAAAGTGCCGGCGTTGAGCGGGTCCTGGCCATGCGGATCGTCATCGGGGCCCTGTGCGTCCTGGCAGCCCTCTTCATGCTGGTGCCCGCCCTGGTCATCGACGAGAAGCGTTACGTCCACACGGTCCCGTCCCAGACCCCCGCCTTCTCCTCCCTGAAAAAAACCTTCGCCAACCGGGATTTCCGGGTCTTCGTGGTGTCGGACATCAGTTACTTCATCGCCCTGACCCTCTTCCAGACCGGCCTGCCCTTCTACGTCAAGGTGCTGCTGGGCCTCCCGGAAAGCCAGCTCTCCCTCCTGTTCGTCCTGATGACCGCCTGCTCCCTGGTCTTCTACCCGGTGGTCAACATCATGGCCCGGCGCTGGGGCAAGAAGCCCCCGATCCTGCTGGCCTTCGCCCTGTTCGCCGTCATGTACGCCATGACCTTCTTCCTGGGCCGCCTGCCCTTCCTGTCCACGACCCTCCAGGGGTACCTGCTGGTGGCCGTGGCGGCCTTCCCCATGGCCATTTTCGGGATCCTCCCCCAGGCCGTGGTGGCCGACATCTCCCTGGAGGACGCCGGCCGGACGGGCGAGTACCGGGAGGGCATGTTCTTCGCCGCCCGGACCTTCGCCTTCAAGATGGGCCAGACCCTGGCGATGCTGCTCTTCACAAGCTTCCTGACCCTGGGGTCCTCCTCGGCCGACGACATCGGCATCCGCCTCTCGGCTGTCGGCGCCCTGGCGTTCTGCGCCCTGGGCCTGTCGGCGTTCCTTTTTTACGACGAGCGGAAGGTCATGGCGGCCCTGAAGGCCGCGGAAAAGGCCGATTCCGTCTGACCAGACGCCCTGGCCCGCCTGCCGCGGACGCCCTGGCCCGCCGCGTGGCGGGCCTTCCCGTTTCCCACCCGTCCCTCCGGTTTGCCGCCTAACCGCTTTATGGATATAATACTTGCGGCATGATTGGAGGGCCTATCCCATGAACGACTCCCAGTTCGAAACCCGCCGGGACCGGATCTGCGAACGGCTGGCTTCGTTTCTCCGCGGCCATTGCGGCCGGTCTCCCGCCTCTACCACCACCCGCGAGCATTGGCTGGCCCTGTCCCGGACGGTCCTGGAGGACCTGGCCGACGACTGGGAACAAACCCGAAAGCAGTACCGGGAAACCCGCCAGACCCATTATTTTTCCGCGGAATACCTGACCGGCCGGGCCCTGCACAACAACCTGTCGAACCTGGGCCTCCTGGAGGCCGCGTCCGCCGCCCTGGCCGCCATCGGCCGGAATCTCGAAGACCTGGAGGAAACCGAGCCCGACGCCGGTCTCGGCAACGGGGGGCTGGGCCGCCTGGCCGCCTGTTTCCTGGATTCCGCCGCCACCCTGAACCTGCCTGTGACCGGCTACGGCCTGCTGTATCGATATGGCCTGTTCCGGCAGGAGATCCAGGACGGATTCCAGCGGGAACTCCCCGACGAGTGGCGCGAAAAGGGCTATCCATGGCTGGTCCGGCGGGAAGAGGAGGCCATCACCATCCGGATGGCGGATATGGAGGTCCGGGCGATTCCCTACGACATGCCCATCACGGGCTTCGGCACCCGCAACGTCAATACCCTGCGCCTCTGGCGGCCGGAACCGGTCCTGGAATTCGACTTCCGCCTGTTCAACGACCAGCGGTTCGACGAGGCCGTCCGGAACCGAAACCGGGTGGACGACATCTGGCGGGTGCTCTATCCCAACGATACAAACCCGGAAGGGAAAATGCTCCGGCTCCGGCAGCAGTATTTCTTCTCCGCGGCCTCCCTGCAGGACATCCTCCGGGACCACGCCTGGCGGTATGGCGGCGATTTCCGCTCCTTCGCCCGCTGGCACCGGATCCAGCTGAACGATACCCATCCGGTTGTCGCCATCCCGGAACTCCTGCGCAGCCTGACGAACGACTGGGGCCTGGACGAGGATGCGGCCTTCGGCATCGTCCGGGCCACCTTCGCCTTTACGAACCATACCCTTATGAGCGAGGCCATGGAAAGCTGGGACCTGGGGCTCTTCGGCGCGGTGCTGCCCGACCTGATGCCCGTGGTCCTGCGCCTGGACGAGCGCTTCCGCCGGGACATGGAGGCCCTGGGCCGTCCCGCTGATGAAATCGCCCGGATGGCCCCCATCGGGGATGGCCGCCTGCGCATGGCCAACCTGGCCCTGTTCGCCTCCGACTCGGTCAACAGCGTCGCCGCACTCCATACCAAGCTGCTGCGGGACAGCGTCCTGGCCGACTGGAACCGGCTGTGGCCGGAGCGCTTCCGCAACAAGACCAACGGCGTGACCCCCCGCCGCTGGCTCTACGGCGCGAATCCGGAGCTCGCCGCCATGCTCTCGGGGCTCTCCGGCGGCACGGAATGGGTCACGGACCTGGACCGGCTGGCGGCCCTGGTCCCCCTGGCCGACGACCCATCGGTCCGGCAGTGGTTCCTCCGGATCAAGGAGACCAAGAAGAAGCAGCTGTCGGACTGGCTCCTGCAGAGCCAGGGCATCCGGATCGACCCCGCGGCCATGTTCGATGTCCAGATCAAGCGGCTCCACGAGTACAAACGCCAGCTGCTGAACGCCCTGGCCATCCTGGAGCTCTATTTCCGGATCAAGGACCACCCCTGCATGGCCGTGTCGCCTACGGTATTCCTCTTCGGCGCCAAGGCCGCCCCAGGCTATTTCCGCGCCAAGGCCACCATCAAGCTGATCAACGAGATCGCCCGGCTGGTCAACGGCGACCCCGACGTGGCGGGCCGCATCCAGGTGCATTTCCTGCCCAATTACCGGGTCTCCCTGGCCGAACGGATCTTTCCCGCCGCCGATGTGTCGGAGCAGATCTCCATGGCCGGCAAGGAGGCCTCCGGGACGGGCAACATGAAGTTCATGATGAACGGCGCCCTGACCCTGGGCACATACGACGGGGCCAACGTGGAGATCGTCGAGGCCGTCGGGGAGGACAGCGCCTTCATCTTTGGCGCCCGGGTCGAGCATTTCCCGGGGATCTTCTCCGTCTACACGCCCCGATGGCAGTACGAGCATGTGCCGGGACTCAAGCGCACCCTGGACGCCCTGGTGGACGGCACCCTGGACGACGGGGGAACCGGGATGTTCCGGGACCTCTACGTCTCCCTGCTGGACGGCGTCGACTGGCAGCGCCCCGATCCATACTACGTCCTGGGGGATTTCGAGGGATACCGGAAAACCCGGGCCCATGTGGACGAAGCCTACGCAAACCGGCCCGAATGGGCCCGGCGCTGCCTGCGGAACATCTTCCTGTCCGGCCGGTTCAGCTCGGACCGGACGATCCGGGATTACGTCGAGGACATCTGGCGGATCGAGCCGTCTCCCATCGAGCCGGTTTCTCCCCGGATCGGCTGTCTCACCCCGTAAGAACTGGCGCGGCCAGGTACCAACACCCCGAAGCCCGCCCCGACGGCGGGCTTTGTCGTGCTCAGACCGCGGACGGCCCGTCCGGGGGCGGTTCGTTCCCCGGGAGTTCGCCTTCCGGCCGGCTTTCGGGGCCCGCGTCCGGTCCCCTGGGCGGCGCCACATCCCCCCCGCCTCCCGGTTCCTTCTTCCGGCGGGTCAGGACCAGCGCCACCAGCGCCACCGCCACCAACACGGCACCGAGGACCAGGCCGATACTGCTGTCGCCCATATCCGGGTTCATGGAGCCCTCCTTTTCCGGGCCTTCCTTCCGGAGGGCCGCGGGATTCCGCTGCTTCCATTATACCAGCCGAAGGCGGCGCGCACCCGCGGCCCGTTTCGGGGCCCCGTCCGCCATCCGGCTAGGGCGCTTCCAGGTACCAGCGGTCCCCATCCCGGTAGAGGCAGACTTCCCGGTCCAGGACCCGGACGGTATAGCGGATGCCCCGGCCGCCGGTCTTGAGGCTGACGGCCCGCCGGACATCCAGCACCCGGTCCACCGGAAACCGCCGCCCGTCTTCCCAGAGGAATTCCACCGGCCGGACGACGCCCTCCGGGTCGAACTCGCAGCGCAGGGTCAGGTAGACCTTCCGCATGGGCGCTCCGCGTCCTTTCCTCTTCTCAGGACGCGCCGCAGCGGGAGCCGGGGAAGATCACGTGCTCCTCGGCGGGATGGGCATGGAAGGCCCGGTCCGACAGCAGCAGGGCCCGCTGCACGGCATCGGGGCCGAAGCGGCTCCGGATGGAATCGAGGGTTCGCTCCAGCCGCTCCTCCCGCTCCCGGCCGACTTCCACGTCGAACAGGTCCAGCTGGACCGGGGTATCCGCCGGGACCAGGTCGGTTACCCGGACCCCCACGGAGCGGAGGGGCAGGGCCGGGTCCCAGTTCTCCCGGTAGAGGGCCAGGGCGGCGGCCAGGATCTCCCCCGACAGGCAGGTACAGCGGGGCAGCTTCCGCTGGCGCTCGAAGGAAGCGAGGCGGACATCCCGCAGCCAGACCTGGACCGTCCGGCCCCGGAAACCATGGCGCCGCAGGCGCTCCGCCACGCTTTCCGACAGGATCCGGAACACCATCCGGGCATCCTCCTCCCCGACCACGTCCCGGGGCGTCGTCATGCTGTTGCCCACCCCCTTCACCGGGACCTCGGCCCCGGCCCGCTCCACCGGGGAGGCGTCGAACCCGTTGGCGAACATCCACAGGTATTCGCCCCACTTTCCCAGGAACCCCCGGATAAAGTCGGGCTGGAGCCGGGCCAGGCGCCCGATGGTGCCCACCCCGATGTTCCGGAGGCGGGCCCCGGTGCTGCGGCCCACGAACAGCAGCTCGTCCACCGGCAGGGGCCAGACGGTTTCCCGGAAATCCTCCGGGCGGATCACCGTCGTCGCGTCGGGCTTCTTCATGTCGCTGCCCAGCTTCGCGAAGACCTTGTTCCAGGAGACCCCGATGGACAGGGTCACCCCCAGCTCCTCCCGGACCCGCTCCCGGAGCCGGTCCGCGAAGGCCGGGGCGTTGCGGCGGAGATCGGCCCGGTCGGAGAGGTCGAGCCAGCACTCGTCGATCCCGTAGGGCTCGATCCGGTCGGTATACTCGGCGTAGATTTCCCGGACCATCCGGGAAAATTCCAGGTAGCGGGGGAAATCCGGCGGGACGGTCACCAGGTCCGGGCACTTGGCCCGGGCCTGCCAGACGGCCTCCCCCGTCCGGATGCCGCAGCGCTTGGCGGGCATGTTCTTGGCCAGGACGATCCCGTGGCGCTTCTCCTTCTGGCCGCAGACCGCCACCGGCCGGTCCCGGAGCTCGGGACGGTACAGGCATTCCACGGAGGCATAGAAGTTGTTCAGGTCGCAGTGGAGGATGGTGCGGAGGGGCCCGGATCCTGCGGGTGCGGGGAGACCGGATGTCGCGGCGGAGGACATGGGGATCCGCTCCTTTCTGGCTGGGTTCCCGGAAGGGGACCGGGAGGGCGGCTCCGCTCCGCCCCGGATCGCCCGGAAACGGGAAAGAGGACCCGCCCTTCCCTTGTGTCCCCATCATAAAACAGAACATATGTTCTTGTAAAGGCCTCCGCCGAAAGCTGGTCCACCAGCCGGACCGGATGGTAGAATGAAGAGAACGAGGAGGACGAACGCCATCCCGACGCATGCATGCCGCGATCCCGTCCCGCTTCCCCGGGACTTCTACCTTCGGAACACCCTGACCGTGGCCCGGAGCCTCCTGGGCTGCCTGCTGGTCCGGGACCTGCCCGACGGTACGCGCCTCTGCGCCCGCATCGTGGAGACCGAGGCCTACATCGGCCCCGAGGACCGGGCGGCCCATTCCTGCGGCGGCCGGCCCACGGAGCGGACCCGGGTCATGTGGGCCGCGGGGGGCCACCTGTATGTCTACCGGATCTACGGGGTGTTCAGCTGCCTGAACGTGGTGAGCCACACCGAGGGCAATCCCGAGGCGGTGCTGATCCGCGCCGCGGAGCCCCTGCAGGGCCTGGAGCGGATGCGGGACCACCGGAGCTTCCGGCGGGGCCGGGGCGGCCTCCGGGTCCCCATCGTCCGCCACCATCCCCTGGCGGACGCCGCCCTCTGCCGGGGTCCCGGCTGCCTCTGCGACGCCCTGGCCGTGGACGAGGCCTTCAACGGCCACGACCTGTGCCGGAACCCGCCGGAATCCGCCGCCGGGCATTTCGTCATCGCCGCGGGCCCGCCGCCGGCGGACGCGGACATCCTGGCCGTCCCCCGGGTGAACGTGGCCTATGCCGGCGCGGCGGCCGCCTATCCCTGGCGGTTCCTGGTCCGCGGCAATCCCTGCGTCTCCTCGCACTATCCCCCCAGGAAGGAAAAAACTCCATGACGAACTTCCCAACCGGCGTTCCGCCCGTCGAACTTCCCCGCCGCCTGCTCCGTTCCGTCGAGAAACCCGCCCGCTACGTGGGCGGCGAATGGAACCAGGTCCGCAAGGACAACCGGGACGGTGCCCTGACCCGGTTCGCCTTCTGCTTTCCCGATGTCTACGAGATCGGCATGTCCCACCTGGGCCTCCGGATTCTCTACGGCCTCCTGAACGACCGGGAGGACACCGCCTGCGAGCGGGCCTTCGCCCCCTGGCCCGACATGGCCGAGGCCCTCCGCCGGGAGGGGATTCCCCTGTTCTCCCTGGAAAGCCGGACTCCCCTGTCCGCCTTCGATTTCGTGGGCTTTACGCTCCAGTACGAAATGAGCTATACCAACGTCCTGCTCATGCTGCGCCTGGCCGGCATTCCCCTGTCCGCCGCGGAGCGGGGACTCCGGGACCCCCTGGTCATCGGCGGCGGCCCCTGCGCCGTGAACCCCGAACCCATGGCCGACTGCTTCGACCTGCTGGTCCTGGGCGAGGGGGAGGAGGTCCTGGGCGAGCTCCTGGATTTGTACGGCGCCTGGCGGCGGGCCGGCCGGGGGGCGTTCCAGGCGGTCCTGTCCGACGGGACCCCTGTCTCCGGCGAGGGACGGGAGGGGTTCCTGCTGGCGGCCGCACGGATTCCGGGCATCTATGTGCCGGCCTTCTACGACGTGGACTACCTGCCTGACGGCCGGGTGGCGTCGGTCCGGCCCAACCGGCCCGGCGTGCCCGAGCGGGTGCTCCGGCGGGTTGTGGCCCACCTGGACCGGGCCCCCCTGCCGACCCGGGACCTGGTGCCGAACCTGGAGGTCGTCCACGACCGGGTCTTCCTGGAGCTCTTCCGCGGATGTACCCGGGGCTGCCGCTTCTGCCAGGCCGGCTTCATTTACAGGCCGGTCCGTTCCCGCTCCCCCGGCGCCCTGGCTGCCGGGGCCCGGGAAGCCCTGGCCGCCACCGGCTGCGGCGAACTGGCCCTCCTGTCCCTGTCCACCAGCGACTACCCGGCCCTGGAGCCCCTGGCCGACACCCTCCTGGCCGACATGGAACCCAGGCGCGCCAGCCTGTCCCTGCCCTCCCTCCGGATCGATTCCGTCTCCCTGGGACTGCTGGACCGGGCCTCCCGGGTCCGGAAGAGCGGGCTGACCTTCGCCCCGGAAGCCGGTACCCAGCGGCTCCGGGATGTGATCAACAAGGGCGTGACCGAGGAGGACCTGGTGCGGGCCATGGGCCAGGCCTTCGCCGGCGGCTGGAACGGGGTCAAGCTGTATTTCATGCTGGGCCTGCCGGAGGAGACCGACGACGACGTGGCGGGGATCGCCCGGCTGGCCCGGGCCGTGGAGACCCAATACAGGAGCCTGCCCCGGGAGACCCGGAAGCGGCCCCTGTCCCTGACCGTCAGTACGTCGGTGTTCGTCCCCAAGCCCCATACCCCATTCCAATGGGAACCCCAGATCCCCCTTGCCGCCATGAAGGAGAAACAGCGGACCCTGCGGGGCCTGCTCCAGGGGAAGAGCCTGTCCTACCAGTGGCATGAGCCCGCTACCTCCTTCTGGGAAGCGGTGCTGTCCCGGGGGGACCGGCGGCTGTGGCCCGTGATCCGGGACGCCTTCGAGGCCGGATGCCTCTTCGATTCCTGGGACGACCGGTTCCGGCTGGAGACCTGGCTTGCAGCCATGGAACGCCACGGCCTGGATCCCGCCTTCTACGCCAACCGGGTCCGGGATCCCGGCGAGGTCTTCCCCTGGGACCATTTGGACATGGGCGTGGACAAGTCCTTCCTGCTGGAGGAGAATCGCCGGGCCCACGCGGGGGTCCTGACGCCCGAATGCCGGACCGCGTGTTCCGCCTGCGGGGCCGCCTGCTTCGGAGCCGGCGTCTGCGTCGGGGAGGAGGCGGCAGGATGACGGCCCAGGAACCCAACGCAAAGCGCACTTTCCGGATCCGGTTCGCCCGGACCGGGCCGGCCGCCTGGATCGGCCACCTGGACCTGATGCGGGTGTTCGAGCGGGCCCTGCGGCGGGCCTGCCTCCCGGCGGCCTTTACCCAAGGGTTCAATCCCCATCCTGTGATGACCTTCGCCCTGCCCCTGGGGGTCGGGGTGGAGACCCGGGACGATTACGCCGAAATCGGCCTGTCCGAGGACATGGACCCGGCCCTGTTCGCCCGGCGCCTGTCCGCCGCCCTGCCCGAGGGGCTGGCGGTGTCCCAGGCCCAGGCGGTGGCGTCGGAGGGGGGCCCGGGGCTCATGGCCCGGGTCCGGGCTGCGGAGTACCGGCTCGAATTTCCGGGGGCGTCGGCGGCCTGCCGGCGTCTCCTGGACCGGATGGCCCGGCCGGGAGACGACGGGGCCCTGCCGGTGGAGAAGAAGGGGAAGGACGGCGTCCGGACCCTGGACCTGCGGCCCCTGGTCCTGTCCCTGGATCCCGCTCCGCCCGCCCTGCCCGCTGCCGGACCCGCCGGGGGCGTCGCCCAGGCGACCCCCGTCAGCGCCAGGGAGTCGGCCCGGGACGCCCTGTCGGCCCTGGTGGCCGCCGGCAGCCGGGAAAACCTCCGGCCGGACCTCCTGCTGGACGCCCTGGTCCGGTATGCCGGCGTACCGGAGGCCGTGGCCGGGAACGCCCGGATCCTTCGGACCGGCCTGTTCGTGGACGGACCCGGGGGGACCCTGGTCCGGCCGATGTAGGAAGGCGAGGCGTCGTCCATGGCGTCGGAACTGCTGTTCTATCGCGATTCCGGCACCGCGGTGGCGGTGCTCCTGGAGAGCGGGGAGCCCGTGGAGCGGATGGCCGAGCGGGATCCGGACGTGGCCGGTCCCGGCCGGATGGACGTCGTCCTGGGCCGGGTGGGCCGTGCCGTCCCGGCCCTGGCCGCGGTTTTCGTGGACATCGGGTCGGACCATCCCGCCATGCTGCCCATCCGGTCTGCCTTTCCCGGGGAGAAGCCGGTCCTGGGCGCCGCCCTGCCGGTCCAGGTGGTCCGCCTGCGTCCCGACGGCAAGGGACCCCTGGTCCGGGAGGCAATCCGCCTGCCCGGGGCCTGGGCCGTGTTCGACAGCGAGGGCGCCCACCGGAGCCGGACCCGCCTGAAGGCCCTGCCGGCCGACGAGGCCGCGGTCCTCCGGGAGCAGGACCTGGCGCGCCTGGGCGCCCAGTGGGACGCCATCCGGGCGGAAGCCGCCCGGCCCGGCCGGGTTCCCCGGCCCCTGGCCCGATTCAGCGATTTCCCGAAAGCCGCCCTCCTGGACCTGGTCCCGGCGGACATCGCCGCCATCCGGGTGGACGGCCTCGAGGGCACCGACCTGTTCGACGACGTGTACCGGGAAGTGTCCGTCCTGGCGCCCCGCTGGCTTCCCCTGGTCCGCCTGTTCCCCGAAACGGGGGGGCATGGCCTGGCGGCGGCCTATGGGCTCCGGGACCTGGAGGAACGGATCCACCGCCGGACAGTCCGGCTGCCGTCGGGGGGGAGCCTGGTATTTGACCGGACCGAGGCCATGACCGTCATCGACGTCAACACCGGCCGCGACGTCCGGGGCGCCGATGCCGACGACCTGGCCCTCCGGACCGACCTGGAGGCCGTGGCCGAGATCGCCCGGCAGGTTCGCCTCCGGAACCTGTCCGGCATCGTGGTGGCGGACCTGGTGAACCTGCGGCTGGCCGACCATCGGGAGCAGGTGACGGCGGCCCTGAAGAAGGCCGTGGCCCGGGACCGGGGGCGGACCCGGGTGGAGGGCCTGACCCGGCTGGGACTGATGGAGATGACCCGCACGGGAACCTGAAACGCAGGCGGGAAGCGGGCTTCCGGAAGACCTGGAACAGGCCGTCGGACAGCCCGTTCCGGGTTTGACACTCCCGAAGGCACAAGACTATAATGGGTCCAGTCCCCATCGCCCGAGCCTGCGGTTTCGAGGCGGTTTTTTATGCGGACGGAGCCGGTGTCGCCCCAAGGGAGCGCCTTCGGACGGGATCCGCGGGGAGCAGGAAAGGAGGCGGTCCCCATGATCGAGATCTTCAGGACCCAGGCCCGGGAAGCCGGCGGGAAGACGGTGACGGAGATGGAACGGATCCAGGAGATCGTCCCCGACTGCTGGATCAACCTGTCGGCCCCGACGGAGGATGAGCTGGAACGGGTGCAGACCGCCCTGAACCTGCCCCCCGAGTTCCTGCGCTATCCATTGGACGAAGAGGAGCGGCCCCGCATCGATGTGGGAGACGAGCCGGACCAGGTCCTGGTGATCGCCGACCTGCCCTTCGTCCGCCGGGAAGGAACCCAGGTCCGGTTCGAGACCATGCCCATGGGCATCATCATCTCCAGCAAGTGCCTCGTGACCATCGCCCTGCGGGATGTGGGCCTTCTCGACCCCTTCAAGGACAACCGGGTCAGGACCCTCTACACCGGCTACCGGACCCGCTTTACTTACCAGGTCATGTTCGCCATCGCCAAGGACTTCCTGAAGTACCTGCGGTTCATCGACAAGACCATCGATACCGCAGAGCGCCAGCTGGAGCGGTCGGTCAACAACAAGGAACTGTACAAGCTCATGCAGACCGGCAAGTCCCTGGTCTACTTCTCCACGTCCCTGAAAGCCAACGAGTCGGTCCTGGAGCGGCTCATGCGGGGGAAGACCCTCAAGCACTACGAGGAGGACTCGGACCTGCTGGAGGACGTGATCATCGAAAACCGCCAGGCCCTGGAGATGGCCAACATTTACGCCAGCATCATCAACAGCACCATGGACGCCAATGCCGGCATCATCGGCAACAACCTGAACATCGTCATGAAGTTCATGGCGGCCATGACCATCGTGCTCTCGATCCCGACCCTGATCAGCAGCGTGTACGGGATGAACATCCCCCTGCCGACCCAGCCGGGATTCCTGGACAACCCCTGGCCCTTTTCGATCATTGCCGGCGTTATCGCCCTCTTTACGGGCCTCATCGCCTTCTGGCTGGCCAAGCGGGGCCTGTTCTAGCCGGAACCGGGCCGGGGCCTAGGGAAAGTAGCGGTCCAGGTAGGCATGGAGGGCGGCGAGATAGCCGTCCCGGTCGGTCATGAACCCCTCGCAGTAGCCCTCTCCCTCCGCCGCGAAGATCGTGGTCTGCCCGGGCTGCAGCCGGGACCGCTCGGCGGCCAGGCGCTCGTGGAGGCCCTGGGCCAGGTAGCGGTCGACTTCATGGTACGCGAGATGCAGCGGCCGATCCATCCGGGACAGGATGGCGGCGGTTCGGATCACGCCGCCGGCCTGGGCCGACAGGCGGATGGCAAGAGGCAGGGTATCCGGGAAGGGGAAGGCGGCGGTCAGGGGTTTTTGCCGGGCGGCGGCCCGGATGGCGTCGTCGGCGGTCAGGCCGGGGGAGTCGAGGATCATGCCCCTGACGATCGATCGGTTGAAGGGCAGGGCGGCGATCTCGGCGGGGTAGTCGCCCCGGCGGGCCCCGGGGGGCGGCAGGGCATCATAGGCCGCGGCGCAGGCGGATCCGCCGCTGCCGAAGCCGTAGAGCAGGATCGAGTCGGTGCCGGAAAGCCGCACCGCCTGGGCCATGGCCGCCAGCACATCCCGCCATTCCCCGTACCCGAAGGTCGAGAAGGGACCGCCGGAATCCCCGGAATGCCGCAGGTCGAAGGCCAGGACAGAAAAGCCGGCGTCCACCAGGTCCTGGAAGAGATAGGCGGTGTCGTACCCGAACTGCAGGCGGTTTCGGCCCTGGTCGTGGACCAGGATCACCACGGCCCGTCGGGATCCCTTGGCCGGGAAGTACCAGCCGCTGAGGGGCGTCCGGTCGTCCAGGGAGCGGAAGCCCGCCAGTTGGTAGGCCGGCAGGACGTTGCCCGAGACCGCCTCCAGGGGGGCGGGGGGGAGGCGCATGAGCCGGTTGGCCTCCTGGAAGGTCACCGCCACCACGAAGGCCAGGCCCAGCGCCACAAGGGTCAGGATCGCCGCCAGCCAGAAAGCCAGGTGCGTCTTGCGGCGGGGGGGCTTGTAGTGGATGAGCGATTGCGATCCGGCCATGCGGAAATTATAGCACGTCGACCTCCAGGACCGCATGGGGCGGCGTGGCGGCCAGTCGAATGCCGGACGGCAGCCGGAGGGCGATCCGCAGGCCTTCGTCGCCGGGGCCGATCCTCTCGACCCGGATGCCGATCGGGCCCCTGGGCGTCGGGATCTCGCCCTCGGCCCAGGGCAGGTCGCCCAGGTCCGGCAGGACATCCACCGCCGCAAAGCCGGGCCCGGCCGGGGCGACGCCCAGGATATGGGCCCCCAGGACGAAGGCGGGGGCCGCCGACCAGGCGTGGCAATGGCTCCGGGTCCGCTTGTTCTTTTCCCATCCCGCAAACGTTTCGTAGCAGGTGGTGGCGCCGGCGTCCAGCATGTCGCCCCACCGGGTCCGGATGTCCGACAGGACCGGCCCGATCCGGCGGGACATCCGCAGGGCCTCGTACAGGAAGAACGAGGCGAAGGGGCTGCCGATGGCGGTCATGTCCGCCACCGACGCCTCGCCGGCGAGAAGCCGGTCCACCCGCGCGGCCTGGTCCGGCGTGCAGCAGCCGCACAGTCGCAGCATCGACTGGGTCTGGAGGCTCGTCCCGGCGGACAGGGTGCCGTCGGGATACCGGCAGTCGGCAAAGCATCCCCGGGCGTCATCCCACAGGGAGGCCGCGATGCGGACCCGGAGGGCCTCGGCCTGGATCCGGAAGGACCGGGCGTCCGCCCCATGACCCAGGGCATCCGCCAGGATTCCCATGGCCTCCAGGACCCGGGCCAGCTCGGCGTTCAGGTGGGCGATCTCGGTTCCCGTGGGGGTCTCCATGAAGGCCCAGTCCATCATGGTGTGCCACCGACAGCGCAGCAGGCCCGTGGCGGGATGGACCTGGTCCGTGAAGAGCCGGACATAGCCCTTCAGGGGCTCGTAGAGGGGCCGGAGCCGGTCCGGGTCGCCGGTGTACCGATGGTACTCCTCCATGGCCAGGATCCACAGGAGGGTCCAGGTGGCCAGGACGTCCTGGGGCTCCGAGGGCAGGTTGGCCTTGGGCGGCACCGACCGGTCCGGGATGTCGAAGGGGAGTTCCAGGCAGCGGAGGATCGCGTCGCCGTAGCCGCCGAGGTAGTGGGCGACCAGGGCCTCGTTGCGGAAGTCGCCGATCCAGAAGGACTGCTCGTGGCCGGGGCAATCCACGAAGGTGTCGAGGACGCAAAGCTCCGTCGTGAGGCGGCTCATGCGCCAAATGGCGTTGAGGCGGGCATCCGGGCAGCGGAACCGGCCGGGCAGCGGGGAGTCGAACACGGTCCGGTGGAGAAAGAGGTCATGGATCACCACCGGCATCCCTGCCGCCGGGACCCGTCCGGAGTCGGGCGGCCGCCGGACCAGGACCTCGAGATAGCGGAATCCCGTCAGGGTCCGGGCCCGATAGGCCTGGCGCCCCTCCCGGGCCACATAGCGGAAGCCGTTGTTGACCCCGTCCGTGTATTCCGGCACACCGGCCGGGTCCAGGTACTCGAACCCGATGACGGAGAATTCGGTGCCGGCGGGGGCGGACAGGTCCATCTCCAGGAAGCCGACGGTTTCCTCCCCGAAATCCAGCCGCAGGATCCCGTCGCCATCGGCGGCCTCCAGGACCAGGGGGAAGGGGACGGGGGATCGGGCGACAAGGGCCTGCGGTACAGGGGAAGGGGGGGTGGATGCAGGATGTTCCCGGGGCGTCGCCGTGACGGCCGCGTAGGGATTTTCCAGGCAGACGGCGGGGCCGGACAGCCGGTATCCCGACGCCAGGGCTTCCCGGGCCAGGGCCTCGGCGGGCAGTTCCAGCAGGGCCTCCCGGGCCGGTCCCTCCCGCCGGCGGAGATTCGTCAGGACGTGGGCCTCACCCGGCCGGCCGTCGAGGGATCGGATCGAAAGGCCGGCGACGACCTCGGGGTCGGCGACCAGGGCGAATTCCGTGAATCGCCCCATGCAGACTCCCGAACAATCCACCAGGACGACATTGTCCCCTGCCGCCAGGTCCACCGGGAAGGCGTCCGGCCCGTCGGCCCGGGGGTCGATGGCCCGGACGGGCGGCTTGTCGAACACGACCTGCCCGTTGATCCGGACCGACCCATAGGACTGCCACAGGCTGCTGTGGGTAAAGGCGAAGGTGGCCGGCGCCGCCCGGGGCGACCGGACCTGGAAGGCGAGCAGCAGGTAATCCTCCTTGTCGGGCTGGACGAAGGGGAAGTCCGTAAAGTCCAGGTGGACGGGAAAGACGGCCGGCCGGGTCCTGTACCGGGCCAGCAGGGCGACGGGATCCTGGCGGCGGTCGGTGAGCCGGATCCGGTCGTTCTCCCGGATGGCGCGGCCCTGGGCCGGGACGGGCAGGGCGGACTGCCATTCGTCGTCATCGAAGCAGGGATCCTCGAAGCCGGCGGTGGGCTCCCGGGCGTCGCAGTTTTCCAGGAAATGCCGGCCGATGCCCACCCGGATCCGGCCGGTGGCGTATGCGCCGGCGGGGGCGGTCTTCCAGGAGGCGTCGGTGATGACTGCGGCCGGCCCGGCGGCGGTCGTCGGGGACGCGGCGGCGGTCGTCGGGGACGCGGCGGCGTCGCGCCCGAAATCCAGCCGGGCCCGGAGACCCGGCGAGCCGGTAATGTACTGGTGGGTGTCCGCCCCGAAATGCCAGGCCAGGACGGCCAGGACATTGTCCCCCGGACGCAGGAGCGGCAGGACGTCGATCCGGTCGGCATGGCTTTCGGCGGCATACCCCCGGATGGGTCCCCAGCCCGCGAACCGGCCGTTGACATAGGCGTAGTACCGGCTGTCGGCGAAGATGGACAGGGTCGCTGCGCCCAGGGCCTCCCATTCGTCCGGCGCCAGCGTGAAGCGCTTCCGGAAACAGGCCCAGGCGTTGACCGGCGGGACATCGGGATTCCAGATCCACCGGGGTTCGGCAGGAGATGGATCGGCTGTCGATGCGTCCTTCATGGGCGGCCTCCCTTGGTTGCGTTTCACTCATGATAACCGCCTGATCACCGGTGCGCAAGGCATCGCACTGCATCACGAGCGCATCCAGGGTTCCTTTCAACTCCATGCGATTTCGACGTACGCCCCGGGCGTACCACAGGGTCCATTCCTTGTGTCCGCGATAACCACATGGAATTCGAGAGGGCATCGGCACGGCCCTCCCGATTCGCTCCGGGGCCATATGATAGAATGGTTCCGCAGCATCCACCCCGCGCATCACCCGCGCGCCACCCCGCGCAGCACCGAGGGCACCCGCATGGAAGACCGCGTCCTGTCCTTTCTCGAAGCCCTGCTCCTGGGCCTGGTCCAGGGCGTGACCGAGTTCCTGCCGGTCAGCAGTTCCGGCCACCTGCTCCTGGTCGCCCGCCTCCTGGGCCTGGCGTCCGGTACCGACCCGGAGGCCACCCCCATGATGATGTCCTTCGTGACCCTGCTCCACATGGGCACCCTGCTGGCGGTTTTCGTGGTCATGCGGAAGGAGATCCTCGGCATCCTGCGCAACCTGAAGGGGCGGCTCACCTTCCTCCTCCTCCTGTCCACCCTGCCGGCGGTGGCCTTCGCGCTCCTGTTCGGCGACCTCGTCGAGCTGGCTTTCCGTGGCGGCGCCTTCCTGGGACTGGCCTTCCTCCTGACGGCTGCGGCGCTCTTCGCCTCCCTGCTGGTCCGCCCCGGGAACGGGGAGGCCGGCCGGCCGCTGGAAGCCATGAACTGGAAGGACGCCCTGGCGGCGGGCACCGGCCAGGCCATCGCCATCCTGCCCGCGGTCTCCCGGTCCGGCTGCAGCCTGGTCCCGCTGCTGCTGCGGCGGGTCCGCCGGGAGGACGCCATCCGGTATGCCTTCCTCATGTCCATTCCGGCCATCCTGGGGGGCTTCGTTTTCGACCTGCGGCAGATCGTGGCGGACGGAGGCGCGGGACTGTCGCAGATCGGGTGGGGGAACCTGGCCGCCGGCATCCTGGCCGCCGCCGTGTCGGGGTATTTCGTCATGCGCTGGATGCTGCGGCTCCTGACCCGGAAAGGCCTCGCGATTCTGGGCGTCTACGTGGCCGTCCTGGGGATCCTGATCCTGCTGGACCACCTGGCCTTCGGCCTGGTCTTCTGACGGACGGGAGGGAGCCGGCGATGGCGGCGGGGCGGATGGCGAAGGAGGGCGGACAGCCGGGGCCGCTGCTGGTCCTGGGCATCGAGTCATCCTGCGACGAAACCGCCGCCGCGGTGGTGTCCTCCGACCGGCGGATCCTGTCCAATGTCGTCGCCTCCCAGATCGAGGAACATCGCCGGTATGGCGGCGTCGTACCCGAAATCGCCTCCCGGCGCCACCTGGAGGCGATCCTGCCGGTGATCCGGGAGGCCCTGGACCAGGCTGGCGTCGGGATCGCCGACATCGGGCTCGTGGCCGCCACCCGGGGGCCGGGGCTGGTGGGGGCCCTGCTGGTGGGACTGTCCACGGCCAAGGGCCTGGCCGCCGCTGCCGGGCTGCCCTTCGTGGGCGTCCACCATATCGCCGGCCACATCGCTGCCGCCCGCCTGGCGGACCCGGGCCTGGCGCCGCCCTTCCTCTGCCTGGTGGCGTCAGGGGGCCACAGCCACCTGGTGCTGGTACGGGATTCGGCGGCCGGCGGGCCTGGCGGCCCAATCCGGGACGCGTCGCCCTTCCTGGTCCTCGCCCGAACCCGGGACGATGCCGCCGGGGAGGCCCTGGACAAGATCGCCCGGACCCTGGGCCTGGGATATCCCGGCGGACCCGCCATGGAACGGGCCGCCCGGGAGGGAAACGGGGATCCCCGGGCCTTTCGTTTCCCGCGGCCTGCCCTGCAGGATTCCCTTGACTTTTCCTTCAGCGGGCTCAAGACCGCCGCCATCAGCCTCCTCCACCACCTGCACCAGAAGGGCGAGACCGTCCGGACGGCCGATTTCGCCGCCTCGTTCCAGCAGGCTGTGGTGGACACCCTGGCGGACACAGTCCTGGAGGGACTCCGGAGAACGGGGGTACCGGCCCTGGCCCTGTCGGGCGGCGTCGCCGCCAACACGGTGCTCCGGAAGGAACTGGAGGCCCGGTGCGCCGCCGCCGGGATCCGGTTTTCGGTCCCGCCGCCGGCCCTGTGCACGGACAATGCAGCCATGATCGCCATGGCCGGGTGTGACGCGTTCCTGGCGGGGCGAAGGGATTCCCTGGATGTGAACGCCGAGCCGGCCTGGCCCCTGGAGGAGGCCTGGGCGGACGGATCAGGCGGACCGGACGGACCGGATGGACCGGACGGACCGGACGCGACGGACCCCGCCGCCCCGGTCCCATGACGAAGAATTTGTTGATAACTCGACAGGAAGCGACGGATTTCTTTGTGGAGAACCCATGAAAAGCCGGCCACAGGGCCCCGCAGCCTGTGGACAAGCCTGTGGAAACTGTGGAACAATTGTAGAGTGGAATCCTGGCCGGACGGGCCCCGAAACGGGCGGGTCCGGCCCGGCAGGATCCTGAAAGGAGCGCCGTATGGCGTCGGGCAAGTCGGACCGGACCATCGTGGAAAACCGGAAGGCGTACCATGAGTATCATATCGAGGAGCGGATGGAGGCCGGTATCGAGCTGGCCGGGACCGAGGTCAAGTCCATCCGGCAGGGGAAGGTGAACCTGGGGGACAGCTATGCCGCCGTGGAGGCCGGGGAGCTGTGGATCCACGGCATGCACGTGAGCCCCTACGAGCAGGGCAACCGCTTCAACCGGGAGCCCCTGCGCAGCCGCCGGCTGCTGATGCACAAGAACGAGATCCTGCGCCTCTACGGGCTGGTACGCCAGAAGGGGCTGACGCTGGTGCCCCTGAAGCTCTATTTCCGCCACGGGAAGGTCAAGGTCGAGCTGGCCCTGGCCCGGGGCAAGAAGGATTACGACAAGCGGGACGCGGAGGCCGAGCGCCAGGCCGGCCGGGACATCGACCGGCGGATGAAGGAGCGGCGCTTCGAGGACTGAGGCAAGGGCAGGGAAGGAGCCCGGACGGAAGGAGGAATCCCCATGGGACGCTGCGCCTGGATTGTCATGGCCGTCGGGCGGGAGGGCCGCGCCGGCGGCGGCCGGTTCCTCCAGGACCTGTCGGGAAAGCCGGTGATCGTCCACCTGCTGGACACCCTGGTGGAGGCGGCGGCCCAGGCCGACGAGCAGTCGGGCCCGGACCGGATCCTGGTGGTCACCGACCACGCCGGGATCGCCGCCCTGGCGGAGGAGCGCGGCTTCCTGGCCGTGACGGACGAGGCGACCGAGCCGGGGCGAAGCCGGGCCATCCGCCTGGCGGTGCTGTCGACGCCGGCGGACCTCGCCCTGCTGTTCATCCCGGGGGATATGCCCTTCCTTTCGACCTCCACCCTGCATCGCCTGCAGCGTTTCTCCCGGAAGCATTCCCGGGCAATCCTCCAGCCCCTCTTCGAGGGTGTGCCGGGGCACCCGATCCTCTACCCCGCCTCCCGGCGGGACGCGCTGTTGTCCCTGTCGGGGGACCGGACCGACCGGTCGATTTTCCCGACGGATCCGGGCCCCCTGCTCTACCTCGAGGTGACCGCCCCCTGGGAGGGGCTGGCCGTCGACCGGGTCGCCGATCTCCGGAAGGCCCGCCGGAGACCCTTCGACCGCTGCGTGGCGGTCCGGGGGGCTGGGGCCCTGGGCACCGGCGTCCTGTTGCGCCTGCACCGGAGCGGATTCCGGGTCGTGGCCCTGGAGACGGCAGCGCCCACCTGCCTGAGGCGGACCGTCTCCCTGGCGGAGGCGGTCCGGACGGGACGGGCCCGGGTCGAGGAGCTGGAGGGCGTCCTGGCCGGCGATGCAGGCGACACGACGCCCGATTCCCCGGAGCGGGTGGAGCTGCTGGAGGCCATGGCGTCGATTCTCTCGGCCGGGGCGGTTCCGGTGGTGGTGGATCCGGAGGGCCGCCTGCTGGCCGATATGGGACCCATGGCCGTGGTGGACGCCACGGGTCGGCGGCCGGGCCTGCCGAGCCTGTCGGACCTGCCGGAACGGCCCCTCTCCATCGTGCTGGGGGCGGGACCGCCCGAATGGACGGATGTCGGGGTCGAGATCCGTCCGGGCCATGACCTGGGGCGGGTGCGCATGGCCGGGGACGGCCAGCCGGCCCCGCTGGACCTGCCGGTGGCCCGTCCCCAGCCGGAGGGCCCGGAACCCGAGCCCGCGCCGGTGCCGGCGCCGACCGGGGGTCTCTGGCGCCCGAGCCCGGCCCTGGCTATCGGGCGGATGGTCCGGGCCGGCGATCCCCTGGGCGCCATGACCGAAAGCATCGCCGGGGACCGGCCGGTCCTGTCGCCGCGAACCGGAATCCTGACCGGGCTCCTGCCCGACGGGTTCCGGGTTCGGGCCGGGTCTACGGTGGCGGAGGTGGATGCCCGGGACGAGGCGGTCCGGGCCTGCCGGACCGTGTCGGGCCAGGCCCTGGCGGTGGCGGGGGGCGTCCTGGAGGCCCTGCTGGCCTGCCGGCGGGAGACGGGCCCCGGGGCGGGGGAAGGAGGTACGGCGCCATGACCTTCCTGCTGGTTCCGGATTCGTTCAAGGGGACCCTGGATTCCCGGGAAATTTGCGACCTCATGGCCCGGGCCCTGCGGCGCCGGCTGCCCGACGCGGAGATCCTGTCGATTCCCGTGGCCGATGGCGGCGAAGGGAGCGTGGAGGCCTTTCTTGCGGCCCTGGGCGGCGAGCGGGTCGGGGTTCGGGTGGCGGGTCCCTTCTTCGACGAGATGGAGGCCTTCTACGGCCGCGTCAGCCCGGAGACCGCCGTGGTGGAGATGGCCGCCTGCGCGGGGCTTCCCCTGGTGGCGGGACGGGAGAACCCGCTGCAGACCACCACCTATGGCGTGGGGCAACTGGTCGCCCATGCGGCGGCGGCAGGCTGCCGGGAGATCATCGTGGGGCTGGGCGGCAGCTGTACGAACGATGGGGGCGCCGGGGCGGCGGCGGCCCTGGGGATTCGCTTCCTGGACGGGGCGGGGCAGCCCTTCGTGCCGGTGGGCGGGACCCTGGAGGATATCGCCGCCGTGGACCCGGCCGGCCGCTTGCCGGACCTGGCGGGGGTCCGGTTCCTGGCCATGTGCGACATCGACAATCCCCTGACGGGCCCCCAGGGAGCCGCCCCGGTCTTCGGGCCCCAGAAGGGGGCGGACCCGGCCATGGTGGAGCGCCTGGACGCAGGCCTCGCCCACCTGGCGCGACTGGTGGAGCGGGACCTGGGGATCGACATGGACCGGGTTCCCGGCGCCGGGGCCGCCGGCGGCATGGGGGGCGGGATGCTGGCCTTCCTGGGGGCGGAGCTGCGGCCGGGGATCCAGGTGGTCCTGGACCTGGCCGATTTCGACCGGAAGGTCCGGACGGCGGACCTGGTCCTGACCGGGGAGGGCCGCATCGACGGGCAAAGCCTCCGGGGCAAGGTCGTCGTCGGCGTGGCCGAACGGGCCCGGCGCGTCGGCGTGCCGGTGGTGGCGGTGGTCGGGTCCGTGGGGGACGACGTGGACGGTGTCTACGAGCGCGGGGTGTCGGCCATCTTCAGCATCAACCGCAGGGCCGAGGACTTCTCGGTGTCCCGGTTCCACAGCCGGGAGAACCTGGAGGCCTGCATCGACAACCTGGCCCGCCTCCTGCGGGCCACGGGGCGGGCGTAAGCCTCTGGGGACCCGGCATGTGTGATGTGCGGTTGGGGTGATTCGCGGTTGGGGCGCGTTGCCTCACCCTTCTGATGCCATCCTATGGTTAGAAAATAATCTGAGGCAACGAATCCGCTATGGGTAGAAAATTCGTGAGGCAACGCGTGGGGTTGCGAATGGCCGGGAGGGAGCGTATGATATGGATGCCCCGAGGGGCCGGTTCGCCGTGACGGCGGATCCGGAACATGGGGGCGCACTGGTTTCGACGGGGTTGTCAAGCCAGGTGAAGCGGGTAGAGGATCCTCGTTGGCCTCTCTAAAAAACGAGGGCTTTTATAACTGCCAATACGGCACCCATCGCTGCTTGACGCAGCCGTCGGACCGCCCGATCTGTGGGGCGGAATTCCGGCGTCAGATCGCAGACCTTCCCGGTAGGAGGTTAAGCCGGGGGACGGACCGATGAAAGCTTTGCCATCGGTCGGCACCATGAAGCTACCGGACCGCCGGGCCTGTCCGTAGGCACGGCGAGAGGGGAAGACTCCGAATACGGACTGCACCCGGAGAAACGCCTGAGGAGATGATTTCGGACAGGGGTTCGACTCCCCTCGCCTCCACCAGACAAGCGGACGGATTCTGTTTGAATCTGTCCGCTTTCTCGTCCCGGATCAAGCTGCCAGGCCATCCTCCCTGCCCGGTCCACTCAACCGGGTGCCAGGTCATTCCGAGCTGTTCGGCCATCACAATCCGATGACTTCGGGTATATGAACCCGACATTTTAGTTGGCCCATCCGAGAGCAAGGGATGACACAGGGAGCGTTTGCGTGGCGCCCATAATTCATATGTTCAGGAGCGCGGCCCTATGCTATTATGGGTCGGGTCGGGGAAAACCCGTCGCCACACAGGAATCGCACCAGGAGGCAGGATATGCCGGGACAGACGGATGCAACCCCGCGACAAAGAGTACTGGCCACCCTGTATGGGGAACGGACCGGCGACATCCCCGTAACGGCCTACGAATGCTTCGTGCCGTCGTGCACATTCGAGCGCCAGGTCCGGAACCGGGGGCTTTGCATTGTGTATCGGTTCAATTCCTATCGAACGTTTTTCCGTACAGTGAAGACCCGGACCCTCCAGTACACGGACGAGGCCGGCCGCTTCCTGGTCCGGACGGAGTTCGAGACGCCCCACGGCACCCTGTGGACCCTGGCGGAGCCAAGGGGGAGCACGAGCTGGCTGCGGGAGCATCTCTTCAAGACCCCGGACGACTATCGCGCCCTGCTCTACCTGGTCCGGGATACGGACGCCGTGCCGGAGTACGCGGCAGCCGCCTCCGTGCTGGAAAACCTGGGGGAAGACTATCTCGTCCGGGACAATCTCCCCCTCGAACCCCTGCAGTCCCTGATCTCCTCGATCTACATGGATGCGACGCAGTTCTCGTACGAGTGGATCGACAACCGCGATGAACTCCTCCTGTTGTACGAGGCCTTCGCGGACCTGAACCGGCGCATCTATCCGATGGTGGCCGAAGGCCCCCTCCAGGTCGTCAATTACGGCGGCAATGTCGTTCCGCAGATCATCGGCCGCGAGCTGTTCGAATCCCATTACCTGCCCCATTATGCGGAAGCGGCGGAGATCCTGCATCGGAAGGGCAAGCGGTTGGGCAGCCATTTCGACGCGGACAATACCCCGATCATGGACCTGATCGGACGCTCGGCGCTGGACTACGTCGAGGCCTACGATCCCGGCATGAGCCCCGGCCTGGGGTACGCCAGGGAGATGTTCGGGGATCGGACGATCTGGATCAACTGGCCCAGTGCATGGCATCATCATGACAAGGAACACGCGGCCTCCCTGACGCGAACCCTGGTCGAGGACGAGGGCCGGAGCGGCCGACTCATCATCGGGGTGACGGAAGACATGCCGTCGGACCGCTGGAAGGAATTGCTTTCCGGTATCATGGACGGGGTGGACGAGGCCGATCGACGCAGCGAATCCAACCCATAGGAGGCGGAGGAGACCATGAAGAGCGAAATCAGGCTGGGCATCATCGGCTACGGATCCCGACTCAGCGGACTCGGCGACACCCTGTACGGCCAGGGCCAGGGAGCGGTCATCACCTGCATCGCCGACACCGACCACGAACAGGTCAGGGAGCGGCTGCAGCAGCACGGCATCGATCCCGGCACGGTGCGGCTTTACAGGGACGCGGCGGAGATGCTGGACCGGGAACCCCTCGACGGGGTGATGGTCGGCACCCGGTGCTCGCTGCATGCCCGGATGGCCTGCGCTGTGCTGGAGCGAAACCTGTCGCTGTATCTCGAGAAACCGGTGGCCACCAGCCTGGACGACCTGCGGATGCTGAAGCGGGCGCATGAGGTGTCCCGAAGCCAGGTGGTCGTGTCCTTTCCCCTGCGCCTGACCGCCCAGGTCCGGCTGG
>JAKPNJ010000208.1 GCA_029548445.1 Bacillota bacterium
AGGAGGGCCTGGCCCGGGTGATCTGCCGCAAGCTCGGCATCGCCCAGATCGTGGAACCCGACCTCCGCGAGTGGTCCGTGATCGTGGACAAGCTGAAAAGCGCCCGCCGTCGCCTGACCATCGGGCTCGTGGGCAAATACACGTCCCTCCATGACGCCTACCTCAGCTGCATCGAGTCCCTGCGGCACGCCGGCATCCACCAGGGAGCCGAAGTGGCGATCCGCTGGATCAATGCGGAGGACCTCGAGCAGGGCGATCCCGCCGCGCAGCTGGACGGATGCGACGGCATCCTCGTACCCGGGGGGTTCGGTCCCCGGGGGATGGAGGGGATGGTCGCCGCAGCCCGCTACGCCCGTGAAAGGAAGGTGCCCTTCTTCGGTATCGGCCTGGGCATGCAGATGGCGGTGGTGGAGTTCGCCCGCCATGTGGCGGGCCTTGCGGATGCCCACTCGGCGGAATATGACGAATCGGTCCGCTCCCTGTTTTCCCTGCCGTGCGAAGACGCCCGGTCCTTTTCTGGCGGCGGTGTCCCCGACGGGCATGTCTTCAACGGTTCCTTCGCTCCTCCCGGCGAGAAGGAACGCCCCATGCGCCGGGGTTCCTGGCCAGTGGCCATTGCCGCCGGCACCCGGCTCCACAGGGCCTATGGACAGGAACTGGCCCATGAGCGGCACCACCATCGCTGGGAATTCAACAACGAGTTCCGCCAGGTCCTGGCCGACCAGGGGCTGGTCTTCAGCGGGACCTCCCCGGACAACCAGCTCGTGGAAGCCGTCGAGATTCCGGACCATCCCTGCTTCCTCGCCTCGCTCTTCCACCCGGAGTTCAAGTCGCGGCCCAACCGGCCGCATCCGTTGTTCCGGGCCTTCGTGCAGGCCGCCATGGAGACGGCCCAGAAGTCCCGGACCTGATCCGGGACCACGCCGACCGGGTGCGGCCCGGCCCAGACAGGAGGCGTCCCGATGGCGAAGATCCTGAACGAGCTGTCCAGAACCTTCAGCGAATACCTGCTGATCCCCAACCTGACGGAGCGGGACAACCTGGCCGAGTCGGTCCAGTTCCACACCCCGGTGGTCCGGTACCGGAAGGAGTCCGAACCGCCCCCGCTGACCATCCACATCCCCCTGACCTCGGCGATCATGCAGGCGGTGTCCGACGACCGGATGGCCATCGCCCTGGCCCGGTGCGGCGGCCTTTCGTTCGTCTTCGGTTCGCAGCCCGTCGAGTCCCAGGCGGACATGGTCCGCCGGGTCAAGAAATACAAGGCCGGCATCGTCGTCAGCGACTCGAACCTGACGCCCGACAACACCCTGGCCGATGTCCTGGCCATGAAAGCCCGGACCGGCCATTCCACCATCGCCGTCACCGACGACGGCACCCCGGCCGGCCGGCTGCTGGGCCTCGTGACCAGCCGTGACTACCGGGTCAGCCGCACGCCCCCGGATGCCCGGGTGGGGTCCTTCATGACCCCCTTCGAGCACCTGGTGGTCGGGGAGGAGGGCACCTCCCTCTCCGAGGCCAACGACATCATCTGGGACCACAAGATCAACCAGCTGCCCATCGTCGGACCGGACCAGCGACTGGTGGGGCTTGTGTTCCGGAAGGACTACGAGGAGCACAAGGAGAATCCGGACGAACTGCTGGACGCGGACAAGCGGCTCATGGTGGGCGCCGGGATCAATTCGCGGGACTACCGCGAACGGGTGCCGGCCCTGGTGGAGGCCGGCGCCGACGTGCTCTGCATTGATTCCTCCGACGGGTTCAGCGTCTGGCAGAAGGATACCCTGGAGTGGATCCGGTCCGAATACGGCGATGCTGTCCGGTGCGGGGCCGGCAATGTGGTCGATGCCGAGGGGTTCCGATACCTGGCGGACGCCGGCGCGGATTTCGTCAAGGTGGGAATCGGCGGCGGCTCGATCTGCATTACCCGCGAACAGAAGGGCATCGGCCGCGGACAGGCTTCGGCCGTGCTGGAGGTGGCGGCGGCCCGGGACGAGTACTTCGAAAAAACCGGGATCTATGTGCCGGTCTGTTCCGACGGGGGCATCGTCTATGATTACCACATGACCCTGGCCCTGGCCATGGGAGCCGACTTCCTGATGCTGGGCCGTTACTTCGCCCGGTTCGACGAGAGCCCCACACGGAAACTGATGTTCAACGGCACGTATGTCAAGGAGTACTGGGGCGAAGGCTCCAACCGGGCCCGCAACTGGCAGCGGTACGACGACGGCGGTGCATCGGGCCGCCTCTCCTTCGAGGAGGGGGTGGATTCCTACGTTCCCTATGCCGGCAAGCTGAAGGACAACCTGGACGCCACCCTGTCCAAGGTCAAGGCCACCATGTGTTCCTGCGGCGCCCGGACACTGGAGGAGTTCCGGCAAAAATCCCGCCTCGTTCTCGTATCGTCCACCAGTATCGTCGAGGGCGGCGCCCACGATGTCATTCCGAAGGAAAGCGACCGCCACTCCTGATGCCGAGGCGTCCGGTCCGGTGATCTGCCGGATCCGCGATCCCCATCCGTTGTCCCAAGAGAGGAGAACCCCATGTCGGAACAGAAGATTTATGAAATGACCTACGAAGGCATCCGCCGCCTGGAGGAGGAGCTGGAATCCAGGAAGGGTGAGGTTCGGGCCGAGATTTCGGACCGGATCAAGCAGGCCCTTTCCTTCGGCGACATCTCGGAAAACTCCGAGTATGACGATGCCAAGAACGCCCAGGCCGAAAACGAGGCGCGCATCGCCGAGATCGAGGCGGTCCTGAAGAACGCCCGGGTCATCGACGAGGAGGAGATCAGCAAGGCGAAGGTCAACATCGGCGCCCTGGTGACCCTGCGGGAGGAATCCAGCGGGGAGCAGGAGGAGTACATGCTGGTCAGCGCCAAGGAGGAAGACATCTTCGAGAACAAGATCTCCAGCGAGTCCCCGGTCGGGGCTGCGATCCTCGGGAAGCGCAAGGGCCAGGTCGTCGATGTCCATGCGCCCCGCGGCACGATCCGCTACCGGATCGTCAAGATCGACCGGCCCCAGGAGAAGCGGGCCTAGAAAGGACGCACCCATGACCGATTCCAGGATTCCGGGCCAGGATGGTTCGCTGCCGGCCGCGTCCGGCGAGACCGGGCTGCCGGACCAGAACGAACAGGCCAGGATCCGCCAGGAGAAGCTTCGGGATCTCCAGTCCCGGGGCCTGGATCCTTTCGCGGAGGTGACCTGCCAGGTGACCCACCGCAGCCGGGATATCCTGGAGGGATTCGATACCCTCGAGGGCCGGGATGTGGCGGTGGCCGGCCGCCTCATGTCCCGCCGGGGCATGGGGAAGGTCAGTTTCTGCGACCTGCAGGACGCCGCCGGCCGGATCCAGCTGTTTACCCGGATCGATGAACTGGGGCCGGACGCCTATGCCGAATGGCAGCGGCTGGACATCGGCGACCTGGTCTCGGTCCACGGCACCGTTTTTCGCACGAACCGGGGCGAGATCTCCATCAAGACCCGGTCCTACGTCCTCCTGGGCAAGGCCCTGCGCCCCCTGCCCGAGAAGTTCCACGGCCTCCGGGATACGGACACGCGGTACCGGCAGCGCTACCTGGACCTGATCGTGAACCCGGAGGTCCGGGAAACCTTCCTCCGGCGCAGCGCCATTCTCCGCAGCATCCGTTCCTACCTGGACGAACGGGGCTTCCTGGAGGTGGACACTCCCATCCTCAATCCCATTCCCGGCGGTGCGGCGGCCCGCCCCTTCGTCACCCGCCACAACACCCTGGACATGGACCTCTATCTCCGGATCGCCCCGGAGCTCTACCTGAAACGCCTGATCGTCGGCGGCTTCGACCGGGTCTATGAAATGGGGCGGCTCTTCCGCAACGAGGGGATGTCGGTCAAGCACAACCCCGAGTTCACCGCCCTGGAACTGTACCAGGCCTATACGGATTACCGGGGCATGATGACCCTGACCGAAGACCTGCTGGCCCACGTGGCCCGGACCGTCCTGGGCGGGACGCAGCTCACATACGAGGGGACGGCCATCTCCCTGGAACCTCCGTTCGTCCGCATGTCCATGCGGGACGCGGTCCTGTCCGCCACCGGCGTCGACTTCGACAAGGTGCCGGACGATGCAGCCGCCAGGGCCCTGGCCCGGGAGAGGGGGCTGGACGGAATCCGGCCGACCCTGGGCAGGGGAGAGGTCATGAACCTCTTTTTCGAAACCTGGTGCGAGGACCGGCTGGTGCAGCCCACCTTCATCTGCGACTATCCCGTGGAAATCTCGCCCCTGACCAAGCGCAAGCCGGGGCGGCCCGACCTGGTGGAGCGGTTCGAGCTGTTCATTTACGGCCGCGAGATGGCCAATGCCTATACGGAACTCAACGATCCGCTGGACCAGCGGGCCCGGTTCCAGGACCAGCTGCGGCGACGGGAACAGGGAGACGAGGAGGCCAGCCAGCTGGACGAGGATTTCTGCCTCGCCCTGGAGTACGGCATGCCGCCCACAGGCGGCCTGGGCATCGGCATCGACCGCCTGGTCATGCTGCTCACGGACTCGTCGTCCATTCGGGACATCCTGCTGTTCCCGACCATGAAACCCGTCCGCTGACGCGCGGAACAACCGGTTCCGCAGGCGCCATTCAGGAAAGAGGCGACCGGCATGATGGACAAGTTCGAGGCCTACCGCGTCATTGGGCTTCCGGAAGGCGCTCCCCGGAACGAGATCGAGGCCCGGTACACCCGCCTCGTGAAGAAGGCCCATGCCGAGAACGACACCGAGGCCATGAACCGCATTTCCCAGGCCTATGATGTCCTGGTGGACCGGGTGGTCCTGCCGGAACCCGAGAATCCCGCCATGCAGCGGGTGGTGTTCGGAAAAACGCTGAAAACCTGGGCCCACCTCTGGGAGTACAACCGGATCCGGATCCTGGTCACGGCGGTCATCGCCGCCCTGGTGATCTCGCTGATCGTCACCATCGCCACCAACCGGGACCCGGATTTCAAGCTTGGCATCATCGGCGACCACTACCTCGTGGACCAGGAGGCGGCCGCTGCCTATTTCTACCGGCTTTTCCCGGATCTCGAGGCACCTGCGGTGGAAACGGCCTACATCTCCCGGGACGGAACCGGCGGGTACGACGCCGCCGGGGTCCAGAAGGCCCTCATCATGCTGAGCTATGGGGAGGAGGACCTCCTGGTGGTGGACAGGAGGACGTTCGACCAATACAAGGACACCGGCGTGTTTGTTCCCCTGGACGACACCTTCGGCCGGCTGGCCTCGACGCTGCCGGCCTCCCGGCTGGAAGCGCTGGTGCCGATCCGTCACGCCCTGTCCGAGGAGGGCGGGGGAGATGGAACCGAGCGGATCTACGGAATCGATGCCACGAAAACCCGGGTCATGCTGGGGCTCGGCCTGGTCATGGAGCCGTCCATCCTGTGCGTGAGCATCAAGTCCCGGGACCTGCCCCGGTCCCACGACGCCCTGGTGCGCCTCCTGGAGGATGCCGACTACCTGTTGGATCAGATTCCGACGCTGTTCCCGTCGCCCACGCCGGATCCTGCCGCATCACCGACTCCGGCCGCCTCGCCGATCCCCTGAGGTGCCGGAAGTCCCGCAGAGGCATACAGCGCGGCGATTTCCCCTTGCGTGAGCTCCCGCACACCTCCCGGCGACAGGGCCGGGTCCAGCGCCAGCGGCCCCATGGCCGTCCGATGGAGGGCCGCCACGGTCCGACCGATGGCCGCCATCATGCGCTTGACCTGGTGGAATCGACCTTCGCGAAGCGTCACGCGAGCTAGACCCGGGCCCATGGGAACCAATAATGCCGGACGACAGGATGTCCCGTCATCCAGAATAAGTCCCCTGTCAAACCGATCGATTTCATCCTGCCCGAACGCCGTATCCGGCACGACCGAGACCTCGTAGACCTTGTCCACATGCCAGGCAGGACTGGTCAGGCGATGAAGGAGCAGCCCGTCGTTCGTCAGCAGGAGCAGTCCCGTCGTGTCCCGGTCCAGGCGACCGGCCGGGGACAGGCCGCGGGTCCGGAGAGGCGCCGGGACCAGGGGAAGAAGGCAGGGCAGCCGGGCATCCTCCATGGCGGTCACGATCCCGGCGGGCTTGTGCAGCATCAGGTGGATCGAGCGGCGGACCTTCAGGGGGTGCCCATCCACGGCCAGGCGGTCCCAATCCGTCTCCGGTACCTTCCGGGACGGGTCCCGGATCGGGACCCCGTCCTGGGTCACGCGTCCGGAACGGACGAGATCCCGGACATCCGTCCGGGATCCCCATCCGGATTCCGACAGCAGCCGGTCCAGCCGGAGGGGGCTCATCCGGCCGTGCCCCCGGGATACGCCCCGCCGGTCGCCCTCTCCAGGTAGCCCCGGATGGCCTTGATCCCTGTTGCGACCGTATCGATCCCACATCCGATGCCGACCCCGACGATGGCGAGTCCCCGCAGCAGCGGCTCGACCCGGCGCAGTTCCCCGACCGCATCACCGACCCGGTCGGCCATTTCGGTCCAGAAAGCTGCCGAGACCAGGGCGGGATCCTGGACCAGGGAGACGAAGAGCACCAGCGTGCCGACGTTGAGGGCCGCGTTGAAGGCTGCCAGCCACAGGGTCCACCGGCCGAGGGCCAGCTTGAGGCCCTCCTTGAGGATTCCCAGGGCGACCACCAGGTTCAGCCAGGGCAGCCAGACTGCAAAGCGGTCGGGATCCAGGAGCGGCACAAAATTCCGTCCGGACAGGTCGAAGAAATAGACGCCCAGGAGATGGGAAGAGGTATTGAGCAGGATCAGGAACAGGATCCCGAAGACCAGGCCCGGAATCGAGTCGCCCAGGCGGATCCTGGCTGCTGCCGTGGGAACCGGCGGCAGGTCGTCCGGATTCCACTCCTTCGCTTCCTTTTCTGTGCCGGTCGACACATCCACCCCCTTGTGCTGGAGGATGGCGAAGACCAGCGTGATCCACCCGAACGCCCCAACGACGGCGGACACCACCGAGGCGGGGAATAGGAGGAGGGTCTCGGCCAGGTTCGACGGGGGGTCCAGTGCCAGCCGGATCGCGGTCGCCAGGGTCAGGGCCCCGGCGATGGACAGGGCGACGATCTTCACGACCAGCCAATAGGTCTCATACAGGGCAGGCCCGACCAGGCAGCGGGCTTCGCCGCGATAGTTGCGGGCCATGACGTCCGGAGGACCCAATTCCAGGAGGATGTCCCGGACGATGGCGGACGGGTCTCCTGCCTGCGTCCCGGTCCGGGCTGCGCGCATGTCCTCGATCAGGCTGCGCAGTTCCTTTTCGATGTCCCCCCGCTGGGAGGCGGGCAGGCGGCGAATCACGGCATGGACATAACGATCGATCAGTTCCATGGGGTCATTCCTCCTTCTTGGGTTGCGTGTCGGGTTCCGCATCGACCAGGGCCCGGATGGTCCGCACCATGGCCTGCCATTCGGCCGTCAGGCGGTCCAGGACCCAGGCGCCGGTTTCGCTCAATCCGTAATAGCGCCGGGGACGGGCTTCCTCGAGTTCCCAGCGGCTCTCGAGGAGACCCTGCTTTTCCAGGCGGCGCAGCAGGGGATACAGGGTGCCTGGGTCGATGGGAATCCCGGCTTCCTCCAGGCTCTGGACGAGGGAGTACCCGTACCGGTTGTCTCCCAGCTGCCGGAGGACACAGAGGATCAGCGTACCCCTGCGGAGTTCCTGGACCAGGCCGGCCACAATCCGTTCACGATCATCCATGGTCATCACCTCGTCCCCACTATAATGTGTGATACACACTAATGTCAATACATAAATATAAATAATGACAAATGTCATGCGCGACACGGTAGTGTTCGCTCGGATTGACAGCTTTCCGGCCTCGTTCCTATAATCGTGGGCATGATAACGCGATACCGGCTGCGGCCGGCCCGACGGGGAGCCCGGCAACGGGACGCGGTCCGGAAGGCCCTGATCCGCAAGACCCTGCTGTTCCTGGTCCTGGCCGGACTGATTGTTCCCTCGGCCCTGGCCTTCGATGGACTGTCCCTCCTCCCGGCTGATCCGGAACGGCTGCCGTCCTTCCTGACCATCCGGTCCGACGAGGGCCGGATGGACATCCTGACCTACCAGCGAAGCCTCCTGCCGGCCCTGGACGGGGCGGGCATCCCGCTTGGCGAGGAAGACCTGGTCTCCCTGCCTCCGGATACACCGCTGGAGCCGGGGCATTCCTATACCGTGACCCTGACCGACCGGCACAGGATCCGGCTGTCCTGGAACGGGGTGACCGTCGAAACCATTACCCGCCCGGTGCTGCTCGAAACCGTTCTCGAGGAATCCGGATTCCGGGACATGGTGCCGGACGGCCGGGACCGGCTGGTCCTGCCGTCCCGGAGCATCGACCCCATCCGGGACGGCTCCCGGATCGCCTATGTCAGTGTCCGGAGCGTCCCGATCAAGGTCCTGGAGCCGGTTCCCTTTACGACGGTGCATGTGGACGATCCCCTGTACCGGATCGGGTACTCGGCGGTCATCCAAAAGGGACGGGACGGGGAGAGGGAAGTCGTCTACGAGGACATCTACGAGGACGGCATCCTCAAGGGCCGCCAACTGGCCGGTTCCTCCGTCATCCGGAAACCTGTCTCCCGGATCATCCGTCGCGGTACCTCGGTCTCCCATTCCTTCTCGTACAGGACCATCGAGGGCATCGTCGCAGCCCAATACAACCGCATCCGGAATTGGATCACCCCCAACGGCAAGCTGAATTACCTCGAGTATCGGGACAACGGGGACGGCACCATCACGGTGGACGGCCGGACATTTACCTATACCGAGAAGAAGGTCCGGGTCGTGACATCCTATGACGGCGTGGAATGGTGCACCATCGGCCACCGGAATCCGGAGCTGTATCCCAACTGCGTCATCCCCCGGGAACATGCCACCTTCAGCGGGCTGCCCGCCCGCCGCGGCATCGTGGCGACCTACGGATTCCGGGAGATCGTCGGCGGGGATCGCCGGTGGGTCGGGACGGCCCTGCCCATGGGTACGGTGGTCTTCATTGTCGGGTACGGCCTCGGTGTCGTGGGCGACATCCACAACAGCCGCACCGGCCCGAACATGCTCGATGCCTGCTACGATCCCCGGGAGGTCCTGAACGGGACGGACCTGGGCAAGACCGGCCGGACAGTCTATATCCTGGACATGGGCTGACATGCCGCCGCCGGAAGGCCCCATCCCGAAGCCGGACCTGCCGAACCTGACGGAACGCCAGCGCCTGCGCGCCCTCCAGGCATCCGGCCGGCTTCGTCCCAACCCGGCCCTGGGGCAGAATTTCCTGGTAGAGGAACGGCTCCTGGAGCGGATTGTGTCGGCCGCCGACATCCAGCCGGGGGACCGGGTCCTGGAAATCGGTCCCGGCATCGGATCCCTGACGCACTTCCTTCTCGAAACCGGCGCACGGATTTCCTGTGTGGAACTGGATGCCGCCCTGGCCGTCCTTCTCGGGGAGCGATTCGCCGACATGCCGGCCTCCCGGTTCGACCTGGCCGTGGGCGACTTCCTCCGGTACAACTTCGATCCGGGCGGGGGGGTCGACCCGGGTGCCTTTCGCATCGTGGCCAACCTGCCCTATTACCTGACCAGCGAGGCCGTCGCCCGGGTCCTGACCCGGCTGCCGGCCTTCCGGTGCGCCGTCTTCACCATTCAGAAGGAAGCGGCCGAGCGGCTGGGACGGGGGCCGGGCTCCAAGTCGTACGGACCGCTATCCTGCCTGGTCCGGTGGATGGGCGCCTGGCGGGTCCTGTTTCCTGTCCCGAAATCCGCCTTTTCCCCGATTCCCGACGTGGAGTCGGTGGTTGTACGGCTGGACCCGGATCCCGCCCGGTTTTCCGATCCCGATCGGAGGCTGGCCTTTTTCGCCTTCCTCCAACAGGCGTTCTCCAGCCGCCGCAAGACCCTGGCCAACAGCCTGGCGGCATCCGGTGCCCACGGGTCCCGGATCCGGGTGCATGACCTCCTGGGTCCGGCTGCATCCGCCGCCCGGGCGGAGGACCTGTCCCCCGACATCCTGCATGACCTGTTCCTTCGATTAACCTGAGCTTCCCGACCCGTCCGATTCCGATGCGACGCGGGGAACCGACGGAGTTTCCGGACTTGTTTGCGACGAAATCATGCAGGAACACAGGTGACAGCTTTCATTTTGCTGTGATATGATACTCAATGGCCGAATATGGACCATGGGTCCTGGAACACGATCCAGTCCGCGCGTCCGAGTCGGGTCAACACACGGGAAGGATGGGAGCGAACATGGTCTGCACGAACAAGCATGTCCTGCAATGGGTCGAGGAGATGGCCGCGCTGACGAAGCCGGACCGCATCGAGTGGATGGATGGTTCCGAGGAGGAACGGGACCGGCTGGAGGCCCATTCCGTCTCCATCCGGGAAATGTATCGCCTGGACCAGGAAAAGTATCCGGGCTGCCTGTTGCACCGGACGGCGATCAATGATGTGGCCCGGGTCGAGCATCGGACCTTCATTTGCACCTCAAAGAAGGAGGACGCGGGCCCGACCAACAACTGGATGGCCCCGGCGGACGCCTACGACAAGGTCGGCAGGCTCTTCGACGGCTCCATGAAGGGCCGCACCATGTATGTCATCCCGTACATCATGGGCCCCGTCGGGTCGCCCTTCTCCAAGGTCGGGGTCGAGCTGACCGACAGTTCCTACGTGGTGCTGAACATGCGGATCATGACCCGCATGGGCGATGTCGCATGGAAACAGCTGGGAGACAGCCCTGATTTCGTCAAGGGTCTCCACGGCAAGGCCCAAATCGATGAAGAGAATCGCTACATCATGCACTTCCCGGAGGACAAAACCATCTGGTCGGTGAACTCCGGCTATGGCGGAAACGTGCTCCTGGGCAAGAAATGCTTCGCTCTCCGGATCGCGAGCCACATGGCCCGCCAGGAAGGCTGGATGGCCGAACACATGCTGATCCTCGGCATCGAGGATCCCGAGGGCCGGGTCGAGTACGTGACCGGCGCCTTCCCCAGCGCCTGCGGCAAGACCAACCTGGCCATGCTGATCCCGCCGGCCTATGCCAAGGGATACAGGGTCTGGACCGTTGGCGACGACATTGCCTGGATGCGGCCCGGCGAGGATGGACGCCTCTGGGCCATCAATCCCGAGTCCGGGTTCTTCGGCGTGGCGCCGGGGACCAGCATGAAATCGAATCCCAATGCCCTGCTGACGACCCGGAGGAACACCATCTTCACCAACGTGGTCCACACCGAGGACAACGGGGTCTGGTGGGAAGGCATGGGCGTTCCGCCGCCAGCCCGCGGCATCGACTGGAAGGGCAATCCCTGGACACCCGAATCCCCCGAGAAGGGCGCCAACCCGAACTCCCGCTTCACGGCCCCCGCCTCCCAGTGCCCCTGCATTTCCCCCGAGTGGGAGAACCCGGCCGGGGTCCCGATCAGCGCCATTCTCTTCGGCGGCCGCCGGGCCCGGACCGCTCCGCTGGTCTACCAGTCCTTCGACTGGAACCACGGCGTGTTCGTCGGGGCCACCATGGCCTCGGAAACCACCGCAGCCGCCGCCCATGCCATCGGCGTCGTTCGCCGGGATCCCATGGCCATGCTGCCGTTTTGCGGCTACAACATGGGCGACTATTTCCGCCATTGGCTGGAGATGGGCGAACGCATCCGGCGGAAGCCGCTGATCTTCAACGTCAACTGGTTCCGGACCGACGACGGCGGGAAATTCATCTGGCCGGGATTCGGGGACAATTTCCGGGTCCTGCGGTGGATTCTCGACCGATGCGACGGAAAGGTCGACGCTGTCGAAACACCCATCGGCTATGTGCCGAAGGCCGAGGACATCGACCTGACGGACCTCGAGGGCTTTACCCTGGAGGATCTCCGCGGCATCCTGACCATCGATGCCGACCTCTGGCAGGAAGAGATCAAGGGAATCGAGGAATATTTCGCCAAGTTCGACCACCTGCCGGGCGAGCTGCGCAGCCAGCTGGACGCCCTCAAGAAACGGTTCGGGATCTGACCCGCCGCCCCATCCCCTGGTTCCGGCATGGCCCGGAAGCCCGTTGGGGCTTCCGGGCCTTTTATTCGGGACAGCGACCGGAACCGGATTCGGGTATAATTGTAGCCGACACGCCGAAGGATCCCGGCGACGGATCCCGGGGTGCCGTGTGCACGCAGCAACCGCCGCGAGATACAGGAGGACGAATCGGATGTCGATGTCTCCCCGCAAGGTTCGGGTCCATCTCGCCGGGTCCGAGCACATCCTGGTTTCCTCCGAATCGGAGTCCTATATGCGCAGTGTGGCGGGCCAGGCCGACCGGGCCATCCAACAGGTCCTCGAACGGAATCCGGGCCTGGACATGACCTCGGCCGCGGCCCTGGCTGTCGTCAATGCGGTGGATGGCCTGCTGCGGGCCCAGGAGGAGACCCGGCATCTCCGGACGCTGCTGGACGCATCCGAAAAGCTGGCTGATGCCAGGCTGAGGGAGTCCGACGCGCTGAAGGGAACGTGCCAACGACTCCAGGCGGATCTCGAACACCTCGGCGCCGAATGCGACGCCCTCCGTTCCGCCTCCCTCGGCCTGCCGGCCTGGCCGGCGTCCCGGGACGGGTTTCCGGTCGTTGCGCCGCCGGACGGGTCGGCCGAGCCGGATGCCAGCCCCATGCCGTCCCAGCGGACCCTCGAGGAATGGGTGCAGGAGAGGTGACGGCCCCGGGCCGGATTCCCGAACTGCTGGCACCCGCCGGGGATATCGCGTCCCTGGAGGCGGCCGTGGGAGCCGGGGCCGATGCGGTCTATTTTGGCGCCTCCCGTTTCAGCGCCAGGGCCCGGGCGGCCAATTTCGACCGCCAGGCGATGGCCGGGGCCCTGGATAATCTCCATCTTCATGGCCGTCGCGGATACCTGGCCCTCAACACCCTATTGGCCGACGAGGAACTGCCGGAGGCCGTCGACCTGGCTGAAACCGCCTTTCTTGCCGGGGTCGACGCCGTGATTCTCCAGGACATGGGACTGGCACGGATCCTGTCGCGGGAATTGCCGGACCTTCCCCTGCATGCGTCGACCCAGATGACGATCCAGGACAGGGACGGCATGGCGGTCCTGGCGCACATGGGATTCCAGCGCATCATCCTGCCGAGGGAAATGACGCTTCCGGATATCGCGGACAAGGTCCGGGAGGCGGAGTCGCTGGGCCTCGGGATTGAGGTGTTCGTGCATGGTGCCCTCTGCGTCGGGGTTTCCGGCCAGTGCCTGTTCAGCAGTTTTCTCGGCGGCCGGAGCGGCAACCGGGGCGAATGCGCGCAACCATGCCGCCTTCCGTACCGGTTGGAACGGAACGGCGTCCCGTCGGGGGACGCAGTGCCCCGGTTGAGCCTCCGGGACCTGTCCGGGCTCCCCCTGCTGCCGGCGTTGTGTGCTGCGGGCGTCCGGTCCCTGAAGATCGAGGGACGGCTCCGGAGCCCCGCCTATGTCCGACAGGTCGTCTCCGTCTATCGGGACGCCCTCGACCAACTCGGCACCCCGCCTGGCGACGATCGGCGCTGCCGGCGGGACGCCGATCTCCTCCTGGCATTCAGCCGGGGCGGTCGAAACGCCGTCGGCTGGCTGGCCGGCCGTCCGGACGACACCCTCTGGACGGGGCCCGAATCCGGCCGATCCGGCCTTGTCGTGGGACGGGTGGAGGAAGTCCGCCCCATGGCAGGATGGCTCCGCGTCCGGCTGGATCCCTTGCCGTCCGGGGCGGGCCCCCTGGCCGAGGCCGCGTATATGCCGGGTCCCGGGGACCTCCTGGCGGTTGTGCCGGACGAACGGGCCCGTTCGGGAGATCCGGACGGGCCGGAGTCCTCCGGGCGGATCGTCGCGCCCATCGGGACCGCAGAGCGATCGGGGGATCTCCTGGCTGTCCGGGGATTCCATCCGGATTTGCTGGCACGAATGCGGCCCGGGGACCGGGTGGAACGGATGTCCGACGCCAAGGCCGAGCGGGAGGCGGACCGGTCGAAACCGGGTCCCGCCATCCCGGCGGAGATCCGCCTGGAATCAGGGGAGGACGGTCAGCTTCGTCTATCCCTGTCGGTCGTTGGGACCGGGGCCGGAGCAGGATGCCGGGTCACGGTTGCCGAATCGGACGGGCAGCCGGCTCCCTTGTTGCCACCGGAGCGGGTGGAGGCACAGCTCCGCCGTTCGGGAGGCACCCCGTTTCGAATCGATGGAGTCGACATCACGACCCCTGTCCTCCGTCCCGTCTCTTCCCTGAACGCCTTGCGAAGGGCCGGCCTGGATCACCTGGAAGCCTGTGTCCGGTCTTCCTTCCGCCGCTCCCTGCCAGCCGACCGGCGGCAGACGCCCGCCTCCGACCCTGGCCCGGTCACGCGCCCCCAGGCCTGGACAGGGAGCGATGGCGGGGATCCGGCGGTCGACGCCATCCTCGTCGCGTACTCGCAGTTCGGGGAGGACAGTCGGACCCTGGCCTGCGGAGCCGATGGGTACCTGTTTCCCCTGGCCTCCCTCAGGCTTCCGGAGTTCGACGGGGCGATCGACCGGCTGCGGTCCCTGGAACCCCATGCCCGCCTCGGCGCCGTCTGGCCGCCCCTGGCAACGGGACAGGCGTACAGGGAGCTGGCCGACCTCCTTCCCGGCCTGGCCCGCAGGGGGATGACCTGGCTGTATTCAGGCAGCCCGGCGATTGCGGAACAGGCCGGTCGATATGGCCTCGTCCCGGCGGCGGACACCACCGCCAACCTGTTCAACCGCAACGCCCTGGCTTCCCGGATCGAGTCCGGTGTCCGGATTCTCTGCCCATCCCTGGAATTGGACATGGACCGGTTGTCGGACATGGCCGAGTGGATCCGGGAGACCCATTCCGGGGAAGTCCGCCTCGAATGGACGGCGTATGGCCGCATCCCGCTCCTGTGGAGCGCCTGGTGCCCGGTTGGCCTGCGACAGGCCGGGTGCCGCCTCTGTCGAAGCGGGACCGGCGACGACCCCGTCGGGACCTGCGGCGCCCCCGGCAGGACCTGCGGCGGCCGCGGCGGGAAGAGGAGCGACCTGGCGCTGGCGGACCGCCTGGGAGGTCGGTTCCCGGTCCTTCCCGATCCCTCGGACTGCGGATCGGTCCTGTACAATCGGGACCTCCTGCTGGCCTCCGAGGAAATGGCCGTCCTCCGATCCCGGGGACCCCTGCGGATCCGGCTGCGGGTCCTGGACGAAACGCCCGACGAGCGGCATCTCCTGGTATCCGCCTTTCGAGCGCTTCTCGCCCGTTCGTCCGGAAGCGGGTCCCCGGGAACCGGTTCGGCCAGGGAGGCCGCGGAACGGCTTCGGGCGGTCGCGAGGCAGGTCGCGGACAGGACCGGGTCCGGGTTGACCCGCGGACACTATCGGCGGGGCGTGGCCCCCTGAACCGGAAGGAGACCCTGCATGGCACATGCCCAATCCGATCCCGAACTGCCTGAAGACCTGGTGCTGTCCGTGGAGCGTTGTCACCCGGAAGCCCGTCTGCCGGCCCGGGCGCGTCCCGGCGACGCAGGCCTGGACCTGCAGTCCTGCGAGGAGGTTCTCCTGAAGCCAGGAGAAACCCGGGCTGTCCGAACCGGCCTTCGCCTGGCCATCCCGGAGGGCTTCGAAGCCCAGATTCGACCCCGAAGTGGATTGTCGCTGCACACACCGCTCCGCATTCCCAACGCCCCCGGCACCATCGATTCCGGATTCCGGGACGAGCTGTGCGTCCTCCTGCAAAACACGAGCCGTCCCTGCGTCCTCCGGCCGGACGACGGGTGCCTGGAACCCCTGGCCACCGATACCAGGGGAAATGTACAGGGAACCTACCGCATCCGTCCCGGCGACCGGATCGCCCAGATGGTGCTGGCCCGGCTTCCCGACATCACGCTCCGTCCCGTGGAGTCGGTGGCTGACCTCGGACAGAACCGGGGAGGCGGATTCGGACACACGGGAACGGGACGCCGCGGGCATGGAGTATAATGGGGCATGACATCCGCAAAGGGGAAGACGACGTGACGCAGGACGGGGCATCTCCCATCGCGACAGGCGAGCGGCCGGCACCGGACATGGAGCCCGGGATTCCGGTTCCCCCCCGGTCGGGACGCCGCAGGGCGGCCTGGCGGGACGATCCGCTGCCCCTGTCCGGTCCTTCCCGGGGGGGCCTGACGCTCCCGTCGTACTTTTCGGACGGGTGTGTCCTCCAGCAGGGGGCTCCGGTCCTCCTGCCCGGACGGGCCCGTCGGAAAGCCCGCGTGGAGGCCTGGCTCTCTACCCAGCCCGCGGACGAAATATTTGCCCGAACGGAAACCCGGGCTGGCCCGGACGGCCGTTTCCTGCTGGAATTCCCCGCCTTCGACGGATCCGCCACATCCTGCAGCCTGACCGTCCGGAGCGGCGGTGCTTCCGTCCGTGTGTCCGATCTCCTGTTCGGGGAGGTCTGGGTGTGTGCGGGCCAGTCCAACATGGCGATGGAGTTGGGGGAGACCATGGATGGCGGCGACCTGGAGGCACAGGCCGGCCGCATGCCGATCCGGTGCTTCCGGCCCGCCCGGAATGGCCTACCCGCCCGGCGCGCCGCCGAGTATCCCTACGAAGCGGGTGACGACGTGGCCGAGGGCGCCTGGCTGCGAATCGGCTACGGAACCGGCCTTCGGACAGGAAGTGCCGTTGGGTGCCATTTCGCCCGGTTCCTCCAGCCGTCGGTCGAATGCCCGGTGGCCATCCTGGACCTGGCGCTGGGAGCGACCCACATCCACGCCTGGCTTCCCCGGGAGACCATCGACGCGGAGCCCGACATCCGCCGCCACCTGGAAGCCACCGGCAACCTCCGGGACAGGACGACCTGGAACCTGGCCGGGGACTGGAACTGCAACCAGCCCGCCGCCCTGTGGCAGTCCAAGGTCGCACCGCTTCGTGGGCTCGCGGTCCGCGGCATCCTCTGGTACCAGGGGGAGTCCGACCTGCCCCATCCCGATTATTACAGGACAGCCCTCCGGTCGCTGGCGGACGCCTTCCGGAAGGCTTTCCGCTGTCCCGGCGGAGAACCGCCCGCATTCCTGTACAGCCTGGTCGCGCCCCATATCTATGATCTCCACAGCCGGAACCGGCTGCCTGCCTTCCAGGAGGCCCTGGCGGTGGTCCACCGGGAGATCCCCGGCCGGTGCGGGCTCATCGCCGTCCATGACCTGTCGCCGGCCTGGGAGGGTGCGGCTCCGGCCGCACGGCACCCCATCCACCCCGCGGAGAAGAAACCGGTGGGACGCCGGTTCGCCGTGCTGGCCCAGGGACTGGTCTATGGCCTCAAGGGACCGGCGGGCTCCCCGGAGTGCAGCGAGGCGGAAATCATCGGCAACAAGATCCTGGTTTCCTTCGACCATGCCGGCAGCGGCCTCCGTATCCGGGAAGGGACTTCCACCCTGCGGGGTTTCGCCGTGTGCGGTCCCGACCGCCGCTTCGTACCCGCCCAGGCGAAGCTGCTGTATGGGCTTCGCGTCCTGGCCTGGAACGACCGCATTCCCGATCCGGTGGCCGTGACCTACGGGATGGATGCCCTGGTCCACGACTGCACCCTCCAGAACCGGGAAGGACTGGCCGCGCTGCCGTTCCGGACGGATCGCGTCGCTTCGTCACCCTGCCGCATGGACCCCTGGACCTGGTGCGACGATGTGGAGGGCTGGGTGTATCCGGCCGATCCGACGCATGCGACCCGGGCCCCCCTCTGGACTGCCGAACGGATCGTTCCCGCATGCCCCGGTTCCGGTACCGGGCCCTGCGAATCCCTTCCTCTGCGCCGCGAACCCCACTGCCGGTCGGAGGGCGACGCCTCCCTCCGGCTCGAGTACCGGATCCCCGAGGCGTCGACAACGGATGCCGATCCGGATGCCGGACTCACGACAGGGATCCAGCCGGGTTGCGAAGTCCGCTTCGCCCCGAAGCTCGATTATTTCTCCTGTTGCGGCCCGCTGGACCTGTCCGGGCACCAGGCGATCCTGCTGGACCTGTTCAATCCGGACCCGGTCGAGAAGCTGGTTCTGGAAGCACGCCTGGCGTTCCAGGACGGATCCGTCCGCTGGCTGCCGCTTCACCTTCTCCCACCCCGGACATCGGAACCGGCCTCCGGGGAACTGGCCCGGCTTCGGGCTTCGGCCCGAACCGCCCGGTCCATGGCCCAGGACCTGGCCTGGCGGACCGCCGTCTACTTCCTCCCGACAGCGGACGATCGGCGTGGCGGGGAGGCGAGCGCCTCTCCCGGGCCCGACCTCTCCCGGGTAACCGGCCTGACCTTTCGGATACGGGACCCCCGCCGGAAGGGAAGCGGCTCCATCCTCTTCGACCACGTCCGCTGGGTTCCGTTCCCTGTAACCTGAAATCGACCGGATGTGCAAAAATGGGTGTTGCAAAATATCATCCATGTGATCATAATGAAGTTGCGATGATTGAAAAGAACATATTATAGTTCAAAAGGAACATCGCGATGAGGAGGCAACCCCGTGTCCACCAACCGCAGGGAAGTCATCAACCTGTACATCCAGTCCAAGGGGGAGGTCCGGATTTCCGAACTGGAAACCCTGCTTCCCGATGTGTCCCTGATGACGCTGCGCCGGGATCTCGAAAGCCTGGAGAAGCGGGGGGAGATCGTCCGGACCCGGGGAGGGGCCAAGTCCATCGCCCACCTGTCGATGCTCAAGGAAGCCGCCTATACCCAACGGGTCGGGGAAAACACCGAAGCAAAGATGGTCATCGCCGAGAAAGCCGCCCGTCTCCTGTCCCCCGGCCGGTCCCTGTTCATCGATTCCGGCACCACCGCCATGTGCCTCGCCCAGAAGATCCCGGACGACAACTACTTCATCCTGACCAGCGGCCCCAACATCGCCCTGGAACTCCTGAAAAACCACAACAACCGGGTCAGCCTGACCGGCGGCCAGCTGAACCGGGACACGATCTCGCTCTCGGGATACAACGCCGTCGAATACATCAAGACCCTCAACATCGATATCGCATTCATGGCCGCCAGCGCGTTTTCGCTGACCAGCGGCTTTACCTGCGGCGATTACTCCGAGGCCGAAATCAAGCGCCTCATCATCCGGAAGGCGTCCACGGCGGTCATGCTGATGGACTCCAGCAAGATCGACCGGGGCATGCCCTATACGTTTGCCAAGCTGGCCGACCTGTCCATCCTGATTTCCGACCAGCCCCTTCCGGCCGCCTACCTGAAGGCCGCCCAGAAAGCCAGGGTGACGGTCCTCTGACCGGCCCGCCCAACTAAAGGAGGAACCCCCATGAAGACGACCGCCGTCCGCCTCTATGGAAAACAGGACCTGCGACTTGAAACGTTCGAACTGCCCGCCATCCGGGACGACGAAATCCTCGCCCGGATCGTGTCCGACAGCATCTGCATGTCCTCCTACAAGGCGGCCATGCAGGGGGCCGACCACAAGCGCGTTCCCGACGACATCGACCGCAATCCCGTCATCATCGGCCACGAATTCTGCGGCGAGCTGCTGGAGGTCGGCACCCGGTGGGCCGGCCAGTTCAAGCCCGGAGACCGGTTCTCCATCCAGCCGGCCATCAACGACCCGGAGAACATCTATGCCGCCCCCGGCTATTCGTTCCCCTACATCGGCGGCGCCGCCACCCACATCGTCATCCCGGCCAAGTTCATGGAAAGGGGCTGCCTCCTGCCCTACAAGGGCGACGCCTTCTTCTACGGATCCCTCTCGGAGCCCATGTCCTGCATCGTCGGCGGGTTCCACGTCAATTACCACACCCGGGCCGGATCCTATGTTCACGAGATGGGGATCGTGGAGGGAGGCCGGATGGCGCTCCTGGCCGGTGTCGGACCCATGGGCCTGGGGGCCATCGACTATGCCATCCACAACGACCGCCGTCCCTCCCTGCTGGTGGTGACGGACATCGACGAAGCCCGCCTGGCCCGGGCGGCCTCGATCCATACCGTGGAAGAAGCGGCAAGGAACGGCGTCCGTCTCGTCTATGTCAATACCGCGAAGGTCGCCGCCCAGGGTGTCGACATCGTCGACCACCTGAAGGCGCTGGCCGACGGCCATGGCTTCGACGACGTCTATGTGTACGCCCCGGTCCGGTCGGTGGTGGAGCAGGCCGGGAAGCTCCTGGGCTATGACGGGTGCCTGAACTTTTTCGCAGGCCCCACGGACCCTGCCTTTTCCGCCGATTTCAACTTCTACGATGTCCACTACAACGCCACCCATGTGGCCGGGAACAGCGGCGGCAACACCGACGACATGGTCGAGTCCCTGGAACTCATGACCTCCGGCCGCATCGACCCGTCGGCCATGATCACCCATGTGGGGGGCCTGGACGCCGTAATCCCGACGACCCTGAACCTGCCGAAAATCCCCGGTGGAAAGAAGCTGATCTATACGCAGATCGCCATGCCGCTGACGGCCATCGCCGATTTCCGCGCCCTGGGAGACCAGGACCCGGTGTTCGCCCGGCTGGCCGACATCGTGGAGGCCCACAACATGCTCTGGTGTCCCGAGGCCGAAGCCTTCCTGCTCTCCGTTGCGAAACCCATCACGGGCGCCTGACGCGGCAGTCCGAAAGGAGCGACCTCCATGACCGACTGGATCGAAGCTG
>JAKPNJ010000080.1 GCA_029548445.1 Bacillota bacterium
GGCGCCGATCCGCATCCAGATCTGGACGGGGGGCTGCTGGCCCACGTTCCGGGCAATGGCGCGGGCGTTGAGGGAGAAGGTCGTAAAGAGCCCCATGACCAGGAGCATCAGGCCGATGGTGGTCACGGAGGCCAGGGTCACCAGCGGGTGGCGGACCAGGTTGCGCAGGCATTCCAGGATCGCCTGCCGGACGATGGCGCCTCTCATGGACGCTCCCCCTCTCCGGACGGGAGGGCCGCGTCGCAGGCGTCGTCGACCGGGAAAAAGAATGCGTCGGTTCCGTTCTCGGAGGCCCCGGCAGTGAATTCGCCGGCCTCCCCGTCGGAGACCCCGTCGGTCCAGGTACAGCGCCGGGCGCCCGGGCCGTACTCGCCGGCCTGCACGTCCCGAACCACCTGCCCGTCCTCGATCTCCACCACCCGGCGCTTCATCTTGTCGACAATGGCGGTGTCGTGGGTGCAGACGATGACCGTGGTGCCGCTGCGGTTGATCTCCTCCAGCAGCGCCATGATGGACTCGCTGTTCAGGGGATCCAGGTTGCCCGTGGGTTCGTCCGCCAGGATCAGCATGGGGTTGTTGACCATGGCCCGGGCGATGGCCACCCGCTGCTGCTCGCCCCCCGACAGCTGGTTCGGCATGGAGTCGGCCTTGTCCCGGAGGCCGACGATGCTGAGGACGATGGGGACCCGCCGCCGGACGAGCTTCCGGGAGGCGCCGATGATCTCCATGGCGAAGGCCACGTTCTCGAACACCGTCTTGGTGGCGATCAGCCGGAAATCCTGGAACACCATCCCGACGTTCCGCCGCAGGTAGGGCACATGCCGCCGCCGGATGCGCCCGATGTCGTAATCGTCGATCAGGACACGGCCGGAGCTGGGTGCGATTTCGCAGGTCAGCAGCTTGATCAGGGTGGACTTGCCGGAGCCGCTGCGGCCGATAATAAAGACGAACTCGCCGGACTCGATCCGGAAGCTGACCTCCTTCAGCGCCTCGATGCCCGAAGCGTAGGTCATGCTCACTTCACGGAATTCGATCAAGCGGGATCCTCCTCTCAGTGGGGATGACGCGTCCACTTCCCTCCAGGCGTCTTGAAAGGAGTGTTCTCCTGCTTTTCCAGGTATTTCCGGACCATGGAGGCCAGCTTGAAGAGGACGGCGTCGTCGAATTTCCGGAGATCGAGGCCCGTGATCTTCTGGACCTTGTCCAGGCGGTACACCAGGGTGTTCCGGTGGACAAAGAGCTGGCGCGACGTCTCGCTGCCGTTCAGGTTGTTCTCGAAGAACTTGGCGATGGTCAGGAGGGTTTCGCTGTCCAGTGCTTCGTAGGCACCCTTGGGGAAGACCTCGTCCAGGAACATGTGGCACAGGGTCGGGGGCAGCTGGTATATCAGCCGGCCGAGGCCCAGCTGGTCATAGCGGACCACGTAGGTGTCGCTGTAGAAGATGCTGCCGACCGTCAGGGCCATGAACGCTTCCTTGTATGAATTGGCGGTGTCCTTGAGGGAATCGGCAGGCAGGCCGACGGCGATGTGGACCCGGGACATGGACTCGGAGTTCAGGTTGTCGAGGATGAGCCCGGCGGTCTCGGCCACGAAGTCCCGGTTGTCCCGGTCGAACTCCGTCAGCAGGACCAGGGTGTTCTCGTCCATGGCCAGCACGTAATCCTGGCTCCGGTCCGGGAAAAGCCCCTGGAGGATCGGCATCACGGAGGTATCCTCGCTCTGGTCGAGATGGACCAGGAAGACCATCCGCGGCGCGCTTGTGGGAATGCTGTACTCCCGGGCCTTGAGGTGGATGTCGCCGGGCAGCTCGTTTTCCAGCAGCACGTTCTTGAGGAAGGTGTCCCGCTCGGCGTCGGTATTGCGTTCCCGCAGGGCCGATTCGATCCAGCGGACCAGCAGCTCCAGGTAGTTCCGGGAGACGGGGTCGGTACCCTGGATAAAGGTAAACAGGGGCGATCCGTCCAGGGCCTGGGCTCGGATATAGGTCCTGTCCGTGGTGACGATCACCCGTTCGGGGGACGCCATGGCCAGGCGGACCGAGGGATCCTCGTCCCCCTCCAGGCGTTCATCGGTACAGGCGACCAGGATGCCGTCGGGGCCGACGACGCCGGCGGTCCGGTCGATCCAGCGAGAGGCTTCCCGCAGACATTTCACAATTTCTTCCATGAGGTGCACCCACCCTTCCATTCGGTACGGGATTCCGTCCATTTCATTTTATCTTATTCTTCTTGTCAATGTGTTGCAAGGGTTTGACCAACAGGTGACAGCTCGTCCCGGAACCCCGGCATTTTGCGAAATAACAGGCTGGGAGCCCCCGTTTCCGGGGGCTCCCGCGCTGGTTTGGCTGGCAGCACGTCGAAAGGCGGCGGATGGGTCAGTTGATGACCGTCTTCTCCGTTTCCTTGTCGAAGATGTGGATCCGGGTGCCGTCGATGGCGAGCTTCATCACGTCGCCGGGCTTGGCGGTGCACTTGGGGCTCACCCGGGCGGTGGCGGCGAAGCCGTTGATGTTGATGTAGAGCAGGGTCTCGGATCCCAGCATTTCGACCACGTCCACGGAGGCCTCGAAGCTGGTGTCCTGCATGGTTTCCAGTTCCCGGGGATTGTCATGGATGGCCTCGGGACGGAAGCCCATCACGACTTCCTTGCCGACGTACTCCTTGAGCTCGGCGCGGCGGGCCTTGGACTCCGGGAGGCGGATGGACACATTGTTGAACGTCAGGACCATGCCGCCGTCCTTCTCTTCGAGGAGGGAGTTGGCAAAGTTCATCACGGGCATGCCGATGAAGCCGGCGACGAAGAGGTTGTTGGGCTTGTCGTACAGGTTCGTCAGGCTGTCGACCTGCTGGATGAAGCCATCCTTCATGACCACGATCCGGGTGCCCATGGTCAGGGCCTCGGTCTGGTCGTGGGTCACGTAAATGAAGGTGGTCATCAGGCGCTGATGGAGCTTCGTGATCTCGATCCGCATCTGGACCCGGAGCTTGGCGTCGAGGTTGGACAGGGGCTCGTCCATCAGGAAGACCTTGGGTTCGCGGACGATGGCGCGGCCCAGGGCAACGCGCTGGCGCTGGCCGCCGGAGAGCGCCTTGGGCTTCCGGTCCAGCAGGTGCTCGATTTCCAGGATCTTGGCGGCCTCGCCCACGCGGCGGCGGATCTCGTCCTTCGGGACCTTCCGGAGCTTGAGGCCGAAGGCCATGTTGTCGAAGACGGTCATGTGCGGATACAGGGCGTAGTTCTGGAACACCATCGCGATGTCGCGGTCCTTGGGCTGCACATCGTTGACCAGCTTGTCCCCGATATAGATTTCGCCTTCCGTGATCTCCTCGAGTCCGGCGATCATCCGCAGGGTGGTCGACTTTCCGCAGCCGGAGGGACCGACGAGAATGATGAATTCCTTGTCGGCGATGTCGAGGTTGAAATCGCTGACGGCGATGACGCCTCCGTCATACTTCTTGAAGACGTTTTTCAGAGAGACACTGGCCATACGAACTACCTCCGTTTTGATCACGCCGGTCCGGCGTGGTACGGCCGCTTTCGCGGCAAGGGGGCAGGCGTCGCCTGCCACAAGGAGAGTGTAGCATCCGCCGGGAATTCCGGCTAGATGAGAATCTCCACAAATGTGTCGGCGCAAGTTTGGTGATTCCGTATCGTGAAGCCGGATCCGAGGGGGGACACTTCGGCGGGCGGGATGTGACGTTCCGGGCCGCAGGTGCTATGATTGGGCTTGCGAGGAACCCCTTGCACGCTGGGTATTTATGCAGTACTATGCATAAATATTCTTTTTCGGAAGGAGACCGCCCGCGATGGAGAGGAAGCGGATCGGAATCGTCGGTGCCACCGGCTATGTCGGAATGGAGCTGTTGCGCCTCCTGTGCGGCCACGCAGGCTTCCGGGCCGCGCCGCCGGTGTCGAAGTCCCACGCCGGCCGCCCCTTCTCCGAGGTGCACCCGGCCTTCCGGGGACTCGTGGACGAGCCGTGCGCCGACCTGGATCCCGACTGGCTCGCCGCCCAGTGCGACTTTGTCGTGACGGCGCTGCCCCACGGGGTGTCGGCCTCCTTCGTCCCCCAGCTCCTGGACCGGGGCCTCCGGGTCCTGGACCACAGCGCCGACTTCCGCTTCCGGGATCCCGCCGCCTACGAGGCGGCCTACCGGCTTCCCCATCCCCGTCCCGACCTCTGCGCCGAGGCCGTCTACGGCTGGCCCGAGCGCTACCGGGACCGGATCGCGTCCGCCCGGCTCGTGGCGAACCCGGGCTGCTACCCCACTGCCAGCCTCCTGGCCGTCGCGCCGCTCCTGGCCGCCGGCGCCGTGCGGACCGACGGGATCGTGGTCAACGCGGTGTCCGGAATTTCGGGTGCCGGCCGCAAGGCCGAGACACCCTACCTGTACTGCGAATCCGCCGACGATGTCCGGGCCTATGCCATGGCCGGCCATCGGCATACCCCGGAGATCGAGCAGGAAATGTCCTTCCTGGCGGGAGAGGCCATGCGGGTCACCTTCGTGCCCCACCTGGTCCCCATGAAGCGGGGCATGCTGGCGACTGTCTACCTGGAACCCCGGTCGCCCGTGACCCAGGCCGACCTGCGGACCCTCTTCCTCGACTTCTACCGGAGCGAGCCCCTGGTCCGGGTCCTGGCGGACGGCTCCACCCCCTCCACCCGGTCGGTGGCCGGTACCGGCTTCTGCGACGTGGCGCCCTTCCTCGACGCCCGCACCGGCCGGATCATCGTCCTCTCGGCCATCGACAACCTCGGCAAGGGCGCCGCCGCCCAGGCCCTCCAGGCCCTGAACCTGATGGCGGGCTTCCCGGAGACCGAGGGCCTCCGGCTGGCGGGCCTCGCGGTCTGACCGCGGGGCGGAAAGGAGCGGCGGATCCATGGAATCCATGAAAACCCTGATCGAGAAGGCCGGCATCCTGGTCGAGGCCCTTCCCTACATCCAGCGGCTGTCCGGCAAGACGGTGGTCATCAAGTACGGCGGCAATGCCATGGTCAGCGAAGAGCTGAAGCAGTCGGTCATCGAGGACATTACGCTCCTCAAGTTCATCGGGATCAACCCCGTGGTGGTCCACGGCGGCGGGCCGGACATTTCGGCCATGCTGAAGGAACTCAATGTCCCCAGCGAATTCAGGGGCGGCCTGCGGGTCACCGACGCCCGGACCATGTCCGTGGCCCAGATGGTGCTGGTGGGCCGGACCAACAAGGACATCGTGTCCCTGCTGAACCGGAAGGGCGCCAAGGCCATCGGGATCTGCGGCATCGACGGGCGGCTCATCGAGTGCGAGCGCATGACCGAGGACGCCGACGGCAACCCGGTGGACCTGGGATTCGTGGGGCGCATTACCCGGATCAACACCCGGGTGCTGGAGATGCTGGC
>JAKPNJ010000217.1 GCA_029548445.1 Bacillota bacterium
CTCGCGGGCCAGGACGGCCAGCCGGTCCCGGCGGTTCCTCCCCGCCCGGGGCAGGAATCCCTCGAAGACGAACCGGGATGTATCGAGACCCGACACCGCCAGGGCGGCGATGGCCGCGCAGGGCCCGGGCACGATGGAAACGGGGATGTCCTCCCGGGCACAGGCAGCGACCAGTTCCTGTCCCGGATCGGAGATGGCGGGGGTCCCGGCATCGGACACCAGCGCCAGGCGCCGGCCTTCCTTCAGCCGCACCAGGGCTTCCGCGGTCCGGTCGCCGGAACTGTGGGCATGGTAGCTCAACAGGGGCTTCCGGAGACCCATGGCATGCAGGAGAGCCCGGGTCCGCCGGGTATCCTCGGCCAGGATGGCGTCCACCTGGCCCAGTACCTCCCGGGCCCGGGACGACAGGTCGCCCAGGTTCCCGATGGGGGTCGCGACGAGATACAGGGTGCCGTCCCGGGTCCACTCTCGGGAGATGTCACGGGATCCTGCATGCGGACCGTCCGGGGTTCCCTCCCGGCCCTCCGCCCGGATCGCCTCCCTTTCCCGCTCCCGTTCCTTCGGCGTTGCGCCCGATTCGTCCATGTCGCGCCTCCTCTCCAGGCTGGTTCACTCTTCCGGGTCCGCCAGGGACAGCGGCCGGTCCCGCCCGTAAAGACATTCCATCTCATCGGAAGGAACCCCCGGGGCGGACAGGATGACCAGGGGCGGGCCCACCCGGAAGCCTCCCGGCCGTCCGTCCCGGACGGCGACCAGGAACAGGCCCGTGGGCGCCCGGTCCGGCAGGGGATGGACCAGGCGGAGGCATTCCGGCTCCAGTCGATGGCGGCGCAGGGTTTCCAGCAGGTCGGGCAGCCGGGAGGGATGGTGGACCAGGGCCAGGGGAGCCCCTGGTTTCAGCAGCCGGGCGGCATGGCGGACCAGGTCCTCCAGGGGCAGCAGGTGTTCCTCCCTCGCGATGCGCAGCTCCTGGTCCCGGCTCAGGGATTCGACCGGTTCCCGGATGCGCTCCGTTTCGGCTACAGCCCGATAGGGCGGATTGGACACGACCAGGTCCACGGACCCCTCGGGGATCGACAGGGCGGACCGGCGCAGGTCGCCGGCCAGGATGGAAGCCCGGTCGGTCAATCCATTCAGGACCAGGGTGCGCTCCGCCATCTCCGCGATGCGGGGGATCGCCTCCAGGCCAAGGAACCGGGCGTCGGGCAGCCGGGCCGCCATCAGGACCAGGACAGCACCGGCGCCGCATCCCAGGTCACAGACCCGAATCGGTTCCGATGGCCGTCGGCTGCGCCGGGGAGTCCCAGGCCGATTCGGTCCTGCCCGGCCGGATTCCCGTCCGGCTCCGAGGGGGACCGAACCGGAGATCCGTTGGGCCGCCAGGGCGGCCAGCAGGACCGAATCCGTCCCGAAGCGGAAGCCGTCCCGCTTCTGGATCAGCCGGAAGCCATCCCGCTGCAGGTCTTCGATCGTTTCATCGCCATACAGGGTTACCATGGCCGGTTCCTTTCCCGGGTCGTCCGCTCCCTCCGGAACGCGAACCCATCCGGACACAAGAAAGCGGGGACAGCCGCGACGACCGCCCCCGAAACGAACCCAAGCCAGGACGAGGGCGGGTCAGACGGGTTTCGGCGAATCCACCGGGCAGACGCTCTCACAGGCGCCGCAGTCAATGCACTGGGCTTCGTCGATCACATAGATCCCATCCCCGAGGGAGATGCAGGACACGGGACATTCGCTCTCACAAGCACCGCAGGCGATGCAGGAACTGTCGATCCGATAGGCCATGGACGCCACCTCCAGAATTGCTGACGCGATTGTACCATGCGGCCGGACAAACGGCAATGCCGCCCCGCCCTATGGATTCACGCCGCCGGGATCTTCGGACGCCGCCCCTTCCGGCTCGCCAGGATCGTCCGGAAGGTCAAACATGTCGGGCATGTCCGGTGGTTCTTCGGTATCCGGTTCCTCCGCGGGTCCGGACGCCGGTTCCTTCCGGTCGCGATCGCCGTTCCGGCCCCCGTCGCCGGCGCGGGAATCCCGCTCCCGGACAGGAGGCGCCGGCTGGATCCGTCCCTTCCGGGAGGACTTCCCCGCCCGGGACAGGATTTCGATCTCGTCCAGGCGGAAGAGGGACAGGTCATCCTGTTCGGAATGCCGGTCCAGCCGAACCCGGACGACCTCCCGGAGCACGTGGGTGGCCATGACCATGCCCCGGCCCTCCGGGGTCTGGACGATGGAGCCGGGTCGGGGCATCCGGCGGTTGGCATCCTCATACGCGGCCTGTTCGTACTTCAGGCAGCACATGAGCCGACCGCACATGCCCGAGATCTTGGTGGGGTTCATGGAGAGATTCTGCTCCTTCGCCATCCGGATGGACACGGGGACGAAGTCGGGCAGGAAGGAGGTGCAGCATAGCTCCCGTCCGCAGACCGCAAGGCCCCCCACCTGGCGGGCTTCGTCCCGGACCCCGATCTGGCGAAGTTCGATGCGCATCCGGAATTTTGCGGCCAGGTCCTTGACCAGTTCCCGGAAATCCACCCGGCCCTCGGCCGTAAAATAGAAGATCAGCCGGCTGGTCGATGGGATGTACTCGCAGTCGGCCAGGCTCATGTCGAGCCGGCGATCCTCGATCCGCTCCTGGCAGGCTGCGGAGGCCTCCCGCTCGAACCGGCGGCGCTCCCGGTTCTTCTCCAGGTCCTCCTCCGAGGCCATCCGAAGGACCGGCCGGAGTTCCGCCGGCAGCTTGTCCGCCGGGATTTCCCGGATGGATTCGGTGACATGGGCGAATTCCGGTCCATGGACCGTCTGGACGATCACATGGTCTCCCGGCATCAGGTCGAACCCGGTGGGATCGAAGTGGTAGGACTTGCCGGTCTCACGAAACCGGACGCTGACGACCCTGGGCATGGGACAACTCCTTCCGAAGCTGCAGCAGCAAGCTGCAGACCGTCATTTCACGATTGGCGCCGGACTCCAGGGCCCGGGCGGATTCGTCCACCGCGGCCAGGCAACGGCCGAGGCCCTCCGCCGGGTCCGCAGCCGCGCCGACTCGCTTCCGGTAGGCGGACTGCCGGTCCGGATGGGCCAGGGACCCGATGCCGTCCGGCTGCCTGCGGGCCGGCTCCCTGGCGGCTGCGGCGGGGTCGGCCAGTCGGGACATGAGGATCATATCATGGATCCAGCCGGACCACATGGCCAGCCCCCAGGGCAGTTCCTCCCCCAGGGCGTCCAGGGCCGGCCAGGCGGTGTCGAACAACTCGGCATGGGTCATGCCCCCCAGGGATTCCAGCAGGTCCAGCAGGGCGACCCGCCGGTCCGGCAAGTCGGAGGATGCCAGGAGGCGGAGGGCTTCGCCGGGGATCCCCCGGGCCATCCGGAGCAGGGCGGGGGCGAAACCGTCCGGCAGGCCGATGCCGCGGCCCGAAAGAAATCGACGCATGTCGTCGTCGGACAGGGGAGCCAGCCGGACCCGAACCATCCGGGACACCAGGGTGGGTCGCAGGTTCCGGGGCGACGCGACGGTCATCAGGAACACCGCGTAGGGTGGCGGTTCCTCGATGGACTTGAGCAGGACATTCTGGGACGTTTCGTTCAGCTCGTCTCCGGGAAGCAGCAGGACCTTCCTGGGAGACTCCTGGGGAAACAGCGCCAGGGGCCCCACCACGTCCCGCCGGATCCGTTCCACCGGGATCCCGGTTTTCTCCCGCTTCGGATCCCGGAGGGGGGCGATCCAGTCGGGATGGGAGCCGGCCTCGAACAGGCGGCAGCTTCGGCAGGTGCCGCAGGCGCCATCCTCTCCGGGCGACAGGCAAAGAAGGGCCTGGCCGAAGAGGGACGCCAGCAGGCGGCGTCCGCTTCCTTCCGGTCCCGTGAACAGGACCGCATGGCCCGGTCCGGCGGCCAGCATGCGGCGCAGCTGCGCCTTGGCCTCGGACTGGCCGACCATTGCGCCGAATGTCATCGGAATTGATTCCGGAAACTACATTTTCTCGAAATGTTCGACATTCAGGACGAACACCGTCGCGCCGCCCACCATGACTTCCACGGGATAGGGAATGTAGGCGCCCCCGATGGCGGCCGGTGTCACGTTGGTATTGATGGCTGCCTTTCGGCTGGAGGAATGGCGGCGAATGAGGTCGGTCACCTCCGTCAGCTTGTCGTCCTCCACCACGATCATCAGGGTCGTGTTGCCGGACCGGAGGAAGCCGCCGGACGAATTCAGCTTGGTCACGCGGAAGCCGCTCTTGTTGATCTCCGCCATGAGCCGGGGACTGTCTTCGTCGTGGACGATGGCAATGATCAGTTTCATGTGACGATACCCTCCTTCAGGATAGTCTGGATGTCCAGGGCCAGCGAGTCTTCGTCCTTCTCCCCGTCCAGGACCCGAAACCGTCGGGGATTCTCCTCGGCCATCCGCAGGTAGCCCTGCCGGACCCGTTCATGGAACGCCGTATCTTCCACATCCAGTCGATCGACCTGGCCGGTCCGCCGTCCGGTCCGGGACAGGGCCACGTCGACCGGAAGGTCGATCAGGAAGGTCAGGTCGGGCTCCAGGGATCCGGCGGCGAAACGGTTGAGCGCCTTGGCCGTGTCGAGGGGGATGCCCCTCCCGTACCCCTGGTATGCGACAGTGGAATCCGTGAATCGGTCGAGAAGGACGATGGTTCCCTCCTGCAGGGCGGGAAGCACCAGCTCCCGGACGATCTGGGCCCGGGCCGCCGCAAACAGGAGAATCTCGGATTCCAGGGACATGTCCACATGGTCCCGATCCAGCAGGATGGCCCGGATCCGCTCCCCGATCCGGGTGCCTCCCGGCTCCCTGAGATACAGGACCTGGCGCCCCGCCCGTTCCAGGTCGGACTGGATACGCAGGGCCTGGGTCGTCTTCCCGCTTCCGTCGATTCCTTCGAACGTGATCAGGCGACCGGATGTCATGGCAGGGTCCCCGTTTCTCCTTTGTTCGGGCATGGCCCGCTTTCATTATACATCATCGCGCTGTTCGCTGTCACAGGCCCGCAACCGGCTCGGCCAGGACCCGAAGGGCTCCGTCCCGGTCCCGGGGGCCGGACAGGGTCCACCCCCGGGCTCCCAGTTCGCCCAGGAGGCGGAGAAGCTGTGCGTCCAGCCGCTCACCGGGCCAGGCGACGGGAACTCCCGGCGGCAGGGGAATCAGGGGAACGGCCGTCCGGCGGCCTTCGGCCTCCCCCGGTGCAACCCAGGCGGATCCGGATCCGGCCGGCACCGGACCGCCCGGGCCATGCATGCCGCCCGGGCCGGTCTCCGGTCCCACAGCCATTCGGCCGCAAAGCAGCCCGTCGAGTCGAAAGGCCTCCTGGAGCGCCTCCCTGGACCGATCCGGGCCGGGATGGACGGAAGCATCCCGGAAGGCCGACAGCAACGCATCGGCCAGGAGGCCCAGCGCCTGGAGGACGGTGTCCGGATCGGCCAGCGGTGGAATCAGGACCAGCCGACGGAAATCGGCCATCTCCACGCGAAGTCCCCTTCGCTGGAGTGCAGCGGCCAGGGCGCCGGCGTCCGGGAACGGTGCGGCAGGTTCCAGGGCCAGGACCAGTCGGAAGGGATCCGGCAGGGCAGGCGCGACATCCCCGGCACCAGGCGTCCGGAGGCGGATCGGGAGTCCCTCCAGGCGGCTTGCCAGTCGGCGGGCGCCTTCCGACAGGGCCCGGAGCGAATCGGGGCCATGGGTCTCCATGTACCAGCGCGCATAATCGATGGAGGCGGCCACCGGGAAAGGGG
>JAKPNJ010000222.1 GCA_029548445.1 Bacillota bacterium
TTCCGCCTCGTCCAGGGCCTTGATGAGGTATGTGAAGGCCTCGTCCGCCTGGTTGCGCTCGAAGTGCATTTCCCCAAGAAGCGCGGGAATGAATCCGATATTGCGCCGGACCACGTCCCGACGGGCCACCTCGTAAAGCGGGACATATTCGTCCAGCAGGCGGATCCGGCCCTTGAATCCCAGCATCCCGGCCACCAGGGAGGCCTCGCCGGTATTGACGTTCAGGCTGAAATCGATGGTGACGTTCTCGTTGACCAACTCTTTCATCCGGCTGATGGAAACCAGGATCCTTTCCCGGTCATCGGTCCACAGGCCGGCCAGGCTTCGGAAGTAATGGATCTCGAACTCGATTTGTTTCTTCCGGGCCTCGTCCGACTCGACGGGCGGCCCATCCGGGCCCAGGTACCGGTCCTCCAGCACGCTCAGCCAGGTCTCGGCCTCCCGGTAGGAACCCGACAGCATCAGCGCCCAGGCATAGGTCAGGCACAGGGCGTCGCTCTGTTTCACACGGTCGGGGGGAAGGCCGGACAGCCACTGCTTCAGGATGGCGAAGTCGCCCGTCTTGAGCAATTGTCGGCCATGCTGCTCCATGATGGCCGCAATGCGGTCGGTCCGGTTGCACTGCAGGTAGTGGTGGGCGGCCTCCTCGATGAACCGGTTTCGCAGGTACCAGTCCCCCGCCTTCTCGTGCAGGTCGCAGGCGGTGGAGCGATCCGGGCCGGCCAGCATGGCCTGCAGGAATTCGGCGAACAGGTGGTGGTACCGGTACCACTTGCCCTCCCGGTCCACCGGCAGGACAAAGGCGTTGTGCTGCGAAAGCCGCTCCAGCATTGCCTGCCCGTCGGTCCTGCCGGTCAGCTCGTCACACAGGGAGCCGCACAAATGGGAGACGATGGAGGTCTTCTGCATGAAGGCCCGCTCTTCTTCCGAACAGGAGCCGATGACCTCTTCCATCAGGTAGGCCGCGATTTTGTGGCTGTCCCATTCGGGCCCGGCGGCCAGCGAGGACAGGTCCAGGGCCTGGTCCCTGGCCAGGGAATCGAAGACCAGGCGGAGGCCGGCGGCCCAGCCGTCGATCACGTCTTCCAGCAGGTTCAGCTCGCTCCCGGACAGCTGGATGTCATAGGCCCTGGAGAAGCGCTCGATCTCCGCGGCCTCGAAGCGCAGGGCCTGGATCCCGATTTTCCGCACATCGCCGGACATCTCGAACCGCGCCGAAAGGAACGGCGGGCTCGACCGGCCGATGACCAGGACATGGGCATGGGAAGGCATGTATTGAATCAGTGTATGAAGGCTCTCGTGGATGGCCGCATCCCGGACCAGGTGGTAATCGTCGAGGACCAGGACGAATTCCGATCCGGCGCGCGCCATTTCGTCCACCAGCGCGGCCACGAGGGGCTCGGCCGTATCGGGGTCCGCCGTGTACACCACCTGCGGGAACAGGCCCGCCACACCGGGAAGGACCGGTTCCAGGGCGGCGATCACATAGCTCCAGAACCGCTTCGCATTGTTGTCATGGGCATCGAGGGAGAACCACACGACGGGGATGCCGGCCTGCCGGGCCCAGGCGGCCACCGCGGTCGTCTTGCCGTAGCCGGCTGGCGCCGTGACCAGCGTGAGTTTGGCCTGAAGGGCCCGGTCCAGCTCGTCGATGAGCCGGGTCCGAAGGACCACGCCTTTTGGACTGAACGGGATGTTCAGTTTTGACCGGAACATCGTATTGTACGAGGCGATGGCCGCACGCTCCATTTCCACATTATGCCACAGGCGGGCGGCGAGTTCGACGGGTGCAGGGCATCGCCCGAAGCGGAGAGAACTGGCGGGAAGGGATATTCAATTGCGTTGCACAGTCGTCATCCGAGGATTATCATGGAGTATGTAAACATCGATCGACCCCGTTCCGATCTGACAGATACCGGCCGATACCAGACCCCTTTTCTCGTCGCGACTCGGTTCCGCTTGTGACATGGCATCCTCTGCGGGGGTGGAGGACATGGACGTTTGGTCGGACCCAGCGAACGAATGCCGGTTGCCTTCGCCAACAGCCCTGGCTCCCGTGATCAGCCTGTCGCATCGCCTGTTTCCCTCGGATCCGGCGCCCTAGGACGTAACGGGCCATTCGTCGTCCGCATGCGTCGCATGAATGAGGGAGGAACACCAGGATGCTGACTGTTTATTTCACCATGGTGGCACAGAAACGACATCTCAAAGCCCTGGCGGCGATCACGCTCTCGGCCGCCCTGATCCTCATCGGCCTGCCCGCCGCCTCCGGCACCCCGTCCGCGCCTGCTGTCGCAGCCGGGACCGAGGAAAACCCCATGCTGTGGGGGAAGCAGGTCGCGGCGGATACCGGCTGGGAGACATTCGCGGAAGCGGACGCCTTCGGCAACCTGTTCGTCGTTGACCTTCCCCATGGCACCCAGGACGACGTCAACGTCGTCAAGTACGGACCGGACGGCGATGTGTTGTGGGTTCAGCCTTTCGGCATGGGCTTTGAATTTCCGTATTCGCCCTGGGTGAATCTCGCCGTCGACAGGGACGGGGCGGTCTATGTCGCGGGCGGAAGCTCCGACACGATGGTCCAGAGGCTGAATCCGGACGGGACCCTCCAGTGGACCGTATCGTTCTCTTCCGAGTTTTTCCAGCCCCTCCATGTCACGGTGGACGGATCAGGCACCGTCATCGTCGCCACCGCCCTGGAAGCCGGTGGAATTGCCTGCATGGGCTTCGACGCCATGACCGGCGACGAGCAGTGGAGCCGGGTCTTCGCCCCCGGTACCAAAATGTCATGCGAGGGCGTCTCCTCCGGCACCGTCGAGGGGTTCTATCTTTTCGGCGGCACCCGCGACTCCCTTCCCGGCAACACCGCCACCGGATCGTGGTGGGACTATTTTATCGCCTCCTGCGATGGCGACGGCGACATCCGCTGGATCCGGCAGGACGGATTCAGCAGCGCCGAGACCTGGAACGAGATTTCAGATGTGGAGACCGATGCCGACGGAAACGCCTACTTCGTCTTCTGGCCCCACAGCTGGAAATACTACGAGCCGAACGGACAAAGCAAGATCCTCGTCAAGTATGACAAGGAAGGGGCCATCCGGGGCTTTACCCCGCTCCCCCGGTCGTCGAGCTGGGGCAACGATCGCCTTGCGGTCGACCGGCTGCAAAATATCTATGTCGCATCCTACAACTTCGAGTATGTCGAAGGGCCGGTCAGCCAGGACTTCGACGCGTTCCTGGTCAAGTACGACCGGAGCTTCGACTTTGTGTACCAACGGACGGTCGACCCGCTGGCCGGTTCGCTGGCCGAGATCACCTCCGGCCCCAACGGGGATCTCTTCGTGCTCTATCCGTTGAACACCGACGGGTTCGATGAGACCTCGGAACTCCAGGTCGTGAAATACATGGGCGACGACTATGACACGGACGAGGACGGCCTCCTCGACATCTGGGAGACAAAGGGCGTCAAGCTGGACGGACAGTTTCTTGACCTGCCCGCCATGGGGGCAAGCCCGAACCACAAGGATATCTTTGTCGAGGTCGACTGGATGGAAGGCCACCAGCCCTTCGATTATTCGATGGACCTGGTGGTGGAGGCTTTTGCGAACGCGCCGGTCGAGAACCCGGACGGCATCGACGGCATCGCGCTGCACGTCGACAGCGGCGCCGACCGCATCATGAACCCGAAAACCGGAGCGCTCTGGGGCGACCTGTCCCGGGCCGGCCAGGTCGAGCACATCACGACCCTCGGCGACATTGACAATACGGGTCTGTATGACTGGGGCCCGTTCAATGCCATCCGGGAGACCCATTTCGACCCGGTCCGGCGCAATCTCTTCCATTACTGCCTGTTCGCCCATTCGATCGACGATGCGGAACCCAACTTCAGCGGCGTTTCGGCGGGCATCCCCGGCAGCGACTTCATCATCAGCCTGGGCGGCTGGGACAAGGGCGTTGGCAAGCCCCTCATGCAGGCCGGCACATTCATGCACGAGCTGGGCCACAACCTGGGACTGACCCATGGCGGACCCAAGGCTGTCGGCGACCAGACGAGCGGCAAGCCGAACTACTTCAGTGTCATGAACTACAACTTCCAGATGCGGGGCCTGCTGACCCGCGGCCCCACCGGCGATGCGCTCTGCGGACTTTTCGATTACTCGCGGTACGCGGACATTGCACTCCTCGACGAAAATTCCCTTCATGAGACGGTCGGCGTGACGGCGGCGACCAGCGATATCCGCCATCTCCTGACCATCTATAAAACGCCGAACGGGATCACACAGTATTCGGATTTTATCGACAGGATTGACTGGAATGGCAGCGGGGACATCGATACGGAAGCGGTCCGTTCCAACATCAGCGGGGACACGACTGGGAAACCCGGCGATCCCGTCTATACGACCCTCCACAGTTATGCCGACTGGCCGTACCTGATCTATACAGGCGGACTGATCGGCGGCTCCAGCTTCGGCGTATCGGAGCAGGATGCGCTCATCGAGCCGGACATTACGGTCGAGTTGGATGCGGCAATACCGGATCCCTTCGAGATCCTGGTCGAGGCCCCGGCGGACCAGCCGGCGGACCGCGACGAGACGGTCACGAAGACCTTTACCCTTACCAACACAGGGGCGGAGGCGGATACCTTCGACCTGGCCTTGACCTCCTCGCGGGGCTGGGCGAACCTTGCGTCCATTCCGGCCGAAGTCGTGCTGGCGGCGGGGGCCACCACGGACCTGTCCATCGAGGTCACGATTCCGGCCGATGCCGATTACGGTACGGCGGATGTGCTCACGCTGACGGCCGCCAGCCGGATTTCGCCCCTGGCCCTGGATATCGGCATCACGCGCACAGTCGCCATGCCCGCCGGCGTGGGGCTCGAGACGCCCGTTACGAACGATCCCTGGCGATCGCTCATCCAGCGGAAAAATGTTGCCATCAGCGGCAACTGGGTCGTTTGGGACGAGTACGACCCCCAGACGATGACCGACTACCAGATCATGGCGTACAACATCGCCACGAAAACCCGGAAGCAGCTGACGATGACCGGATACAACTTCCAGCCCGACATCGACGGGACGAAGGTCGTTTATACAGCGGAGAAGGGATCGAACCCGACGAATTACGACGTCTATCTGTATGACCTCGAGACGGACCAGGAGACCCGCATCACAAGCCATGCAACGATGCAGGCCGGCCCCCGGATCAGCGGGGACCGGATCGTCTACACGAGTTCGCAGCATGGCGGCAAGAACGACATTTACATGTACGACGTGTCGGAGGCCGCCGAGACCCGCCTGACCTACCAGTCCGACAGCGGGCTGGCCTGCGATATGCCGGACATCAGCGGGGATCTCGTCAGCTACCGCAGCAATCCACTCGGCGTCTGGGATCTCCACTTTCTTGACCTGGCCACGCACATGAGCCAGCGCGCAACGACCTTCCAGGGCGTTTTGAATCCCCGGATCGACGGACATCGCATCGTCTACTATCTCGGCGGCGTCAACATATATGACTGCTACACACGCACATCGAGCCTGGTCCTGTCGGCGGCGGTCAACGGCACGGACATCCACGGCGACAGCATTGTTTACAGCCGCATCGTCGAAGGGTCGACCTACGATGTCTGCCTGTACGATATTCCGTCGGGGGTGGAGACGCGGATCACGTATGATCCCTACGACCAGGTCTATCCGGCTGTCTCCGGGACTGCATCCGTCTATCTCGACAACCGGAACGCACCCGATTATCGGAACTTCAATTATATGAATGTATATGTGACGACCTTGGTGTCGACCCCGACGACAACCCTCCTGGCCGACCCGGCGGACCCGGGGGCCGATGGCTGGTACACGGCGCCGCCGACGATCACGCTGATGTCGGACCGGGAGGGATCGATCTTCTGTCGCTGGGACGGCAGCGGAGATGCGGGGTATACGGCTTATACCGGGCCGATCCGCGCCCCCGAGGGCAGCCATGTCCTGTACTACTACGCCGTCGATCTCCTGGGCAACCGGGAGGCCCCGCAGCAGGCGACCTTCCGCGTCGACACCACCCCGCCCGAAACGGCGCTGACGGCGTCTCCCACCTTCGAGTCGACGGCCATGGGAATCTACACGTCGATCCCGACCCTATTCCTGACGCCCGACGAACCCGGCTCGACCAGCGTCTGGAGTTGGGATGATCCCACGCCCGGGAGCTTTGTCCCCTACCTCGGATCGATCCTGGCCGCGGAAGGCGACCATCTCCTGTACTACTACTCCATCGACGCCCACGGGAACCAGGAATCCCTGCAATCCATGGCGATCCGGGTCGACCTTGCCCCTGACGATACGGCGCCCCATACGACGGCCGTCACGGATCCCACTCCCCCTGCGGGCGGGGCACCCTACGATGTGCCGCCGGTCATCCGGCTGCAGGTCGACGAGGAGGCGCTGACCTTCTACCAGTGGGATACACCGCCGGATGGCGACCTGTCCGAAGTATTCCCGGCGGTTCCGATCCACGACGACCGCTTTCCATTCGGAGGACCCATCACGGGTCCGCGC